>JBCAZT010000101.1:0-10734 GCA_038532855.1 Pseudomonadota bacterium | reverse complement strand
CTCAAGCCTGCCAAGCGCGGCAAGCTGCCGTAAAGAGAGAAGAATATCCGGTCGACCGAATAGAGATGCTCGCTCACCTCCTCGACCATCACCACATGCCCCTCCAAATCAGGCATAAGCGGGGTGTTGGCGAGCATGGCCAATGTGTAGAGATTGAAAGCGGCAGCAGGCGTTGTGCCATCAAGGCTTGGTTCTAGGCCAGATGTGTCACCGCTGAACCATTTCAAAACTCGGCGAACCGCGCGCTTGCCCCGCTCTGATCCCGCGCTGATAGGCATAGAACCATGGACGCTTTGGCCAATTCCAGCACGGTAAAGCGCTGCCAACATATAACCGCAATCCGAAAAGCCGACATAGGTCTTGGCTTTGGCTGCTTCATTCATGCGCACAATCGCGGCCTCCGCGATGCGGTTAGAGCCATATCCGCCGCGCGCAAACCATACGGCATCAAACGCGCTATCATTTGCGCATTCGAGCAAAGCGGTTAGCCGGGTCAGATCGTTCCCGGCGAAGTGACCTTCGCTTTCAAAACACTGATCGTGGAACGTCACTTGATGCTCAGGAAATTCCTCAGCCACCAAAGCCTCTAACGCATCGGCATGATCACGCCTGATCGGTCTTGCCGGGGCACAAATTGCAATATTTGACATGGCAAGAGCCTATGTCGCTTGTCAGCCAAGACGCAAGCCAATAACCACGACTTCCATGACCACTTCGCCCAATTCTCCCCCGGAAAGCCCCGATATTTCAGGCCGGCCGCTGTTTTTTTGCGGAATTGGCGGATCAGGCATGTTGCCTTTGGCGCAGATCGCACATGGTAGCGGACACGCAGTTGCTGGATCAGATCGCAGCCGAGATCAGGGGCGCACACCTGCGAAATTCGAATGGTTGACCGCAAACGGCTACAATTTGTTCCCGCAAGATGGCAGCGGAATTGTGTCTGACGATCAGATCCTGATTGCCTCTGCCGCAGTGGAAGACAGCGTTCCCGATGCAGCGCGCGCCAAAAAATTAGGCCTAGCGCGCATGACGCGGGCTGAATTGCTTTCTGCCTTTTTCAATCAGGCAGGTTATTCCATCGCCATCGGCGGGACATCGGGCAAGTCAACGGTTACCGGAATGATCGCGTGGATCCTGTGTGAGGCTGGCCATGATCCCACAGTCATGAATGGCGCAGTGATGAAGAATTTCGTCGATGACGCCAATCCCTTCGCCAGCGCACGCATCGGCAATCCGCAACTTTTTGTGAGTGAGGTGGATGAAAGCGATGGCTCAATCGCGCTTTACCGCCCCACAATCGGCGTGCTTTTGAATGTTAGCTTGGATCACAAATCGCTCGAAGAATTGCGCGATCTGTTTGGCGATTATGTCGGCGTATCAGGCTGCGCGGCGATCAATTTTGACAATGACGAAGCCCGCGCCTTAGCTCGGCGCGCCAATCAATATGTGAGCTTTGGCATTTATGCGAGCGATGCTGATATCACTGTTGAGGCAGAATCAATCGCGCACACACCCCTTGGCATTGGCGCAGCTGTGGTGGACACACGCAAACGCCAAGTGTTCCCCCTCAATCTGCCTATGCCCGGTGAGCACAATCTCTCCAATGCGCTGGCTGCCATCGCCGCTGTCTCAGCTGCGGGAGTGGAAGTCGGCACTGCGGTTGCAGCCTTGCGCAATTTTGGAGGCCTTGGCCGCCGGTTCGACATAGTCGGGACAAGCTCCTCGGGCATCTCCGTGATTGATGATTTTGGCCACAACCCGGAAAAATGCGCGGCTACTTTGCGCACATTAAAAGCCACAAAGGGCCGCGTCATCGCGTTTTTCCAGCCGCATGGATATGGCCCCCTGAAACAAATGGGCGATGAATTGGCGCAAGTTTTTGCAGACCTTTTGGAGCCTGATGACATCACCATCATGTGCGATCCTGTCTATTTCGGCGGTACTGTTGATCGCAGCGAGGGAACCGAACGGATAATCAAACTTATCGATGATGCAGGCGGCTCTGCGAAGCATATTCCAGCGCGTGATGAATGCGGCGAGGAAATTGTAAAACTGGCCGAGCCCGGTGATCGGATTGTTATTATGGGTGCAAGAGACGACACGCTGAGCACCTTTGCCAAATCCGTTTTTGAGCGGCTTGCATGAGTGTATATCAAGCAGCGGTTCGCCATGCTTGGTGGATGGCGGTATCGCTGGTTGTTGCCATCCTTTTCGTGTTGGTGATTGATCGGGTCTGGGGCCATTCGAGCCTTGCCTTTGCAGCCGCAATCATCGGCCTCGTCGCAGCCAATGCTCGCATGTTGTCATTCAACTGCACCCAATGCGGAAAGAACTTATTCTTCAGAGGGGTCTTCGTCGTCCTTTGGCCGAACCGGGTTTGCACCAAATGCGGTGCTATTTTCGATCAGGAATAGGCCAACACCGCCCTCAAAAACGCGCATGGTCCCGCCAGTTCGGCTGGTTTAGCTCCTTACCTCAAAGGAGAGAGAAATGCCGCTGCGCCCCCGGTCAAATCCACCACGCTCAAATCCACCACGCTCAAACCCCCGCGATTTTTCGCTTGATACATTGCTGCGCGTCAATGCGACGCAGCATGCAGGGCGCGAAGCATGTGTAGATGGTGCACAAAAGCTTACATATGCGCAATTGGATGAGCGAGTGGAGCGGCTGGCGCATTGGTTGCTTTCACGCGAAATTGGTTCGGGTGATCGAGTGGCGATCCTCCTAACCGATGGCGCGCCCTATCTCACCACTCTGCTGGCATGCGGCCGAATTGGCGCAATTGCCGTGCTCCTCAACTGGCGCCTAGCCCCTGGCGAGCTTGCTTGGATCATCGATAACGCCGATGTTTCCATGACATTTGTGAACCCCCGCTTTGCCGAATTGCTCCACAAAAGCGAGCCCGGCGAATTGGTCGAAGTGGATGAAAACCACGCATCCAAAGGGGCATTCGAACAGATAGTCGCACACGATCAGCCCGCGCGCTTCCTCCCCGATCTTTCGCCCGATCGCCCCCTCTACATGATGTACACCAGCGGCACGACAGGAAAGCCGAAGGGATGCCTTCAAGCAGGCAGCGCCGTTGCGGCATCAGCAATGGGATTTGCGGTGCGTCGCGGGTTTACCAAAGTAGAGCGGCTGCTCTCGATCAATCCGCTGTTCCATGTGGTTGGAATGCAGCAGATCGCCGCCATGCTCGCCTGCGGGGGATGCAGTGTGTTTGCAGGGCGCGATATGGACAGCGCTGTCGTGCTCGATTTGGTCCATCAAGAGGCCTGCACCACCACCAGCGCGTTTCCCACCATAAGCTTTCCTTGGTTTCAAATGGACGCGGTGCGCGATGGCGTAATGCCGCTCACCAAATACACGGGCGGTTCGGGCATGGGCAAACCGCAAATCTATGAAGGCTTTGAAAAGGCTTGGGATTGCCGCGTTGTCGGAGGATATGGTCAGACGGAGGTTTGCGGCTTTGCGACCTTTATCGATTATCCCGATATGCTGGAGCATCCCCGCTCGATCGGCTGGCCCATGCCGCATGTCGAAATGACCATCCTGGACCCAGAAGGCAACCAATTGCCCCCCGGCGAAGAAGGCGAGATTTGCCTTCGCGGTCCCTCTGTCATGCTCGGTTATTGGCGCAATGAAGAAGCGAGTGAAGCAGCCCTTGGCCATGGCTGGCTGCGCACAGGCGATCTTGGCACAATGGACGAGAGAGGCCTTGGATACCTGCTGGGCCGCGCAAAAGAGCTTATCAAAACGGGCGGCGAAAACGTCTACCCAGCTGAAGTGGATGCGGTGTTTGCCGAGATGCCCGAAGTCGCCGATGCTGGCTGCGCTGGCGTGCCCGACAAAAAGTGGGGCGAAGCTGTGAAGGCCTTTGTTGTTCTGAAACCGGGCGAGACCTTAACACGAGAAGAGATCACCGCTCGTTTTAAAGGCAAAATCGCAGGCTACAAACGCCCACGCTATATCGAGTTTGTCGATCAATTGCCCCGCGATCCCATCGGCAAATTGCTCCGCAGAGAATTGTCAGCGCGCCCTGTAAGCGAGGACCAGGCGGCTTAAAATGCCCAATTCGAACGCTTTGGCTCCCTCAGCCTTTTGTAGCCCATCTGCTAACTGTGTCGAAAACCAGTTCGGGCACTTGATGCATGGCAAGGCTACCAACGTTTTCCAGTGGGCCTATCATTTCAAAGCCGAATTGCTCACATAAAGACTGCACTTTTTCAGGCGGTCCGAGCCCATCCTCTTGGCCTGAAATCATCCGCACAGGAACGCCAATCCCCTTGCAGAAATGCGACCAATCGCTAGCGCTTAGCAACGTCTGCTGAAAGGTCGATTCGTACCCATCTTCGAAAGTGCGTTGAAGCGAGCGTTTGAGATTCTCAACGACTTCGGGCTCATCCAAAGTCGCAAGATCAGAAGGACTACCGCCGTACAGGCTGCGAAAGAACTTGCCGCCCTGCCCTTTGCGAACCATTGCAGCGGTCGCGGCGAAATAAAGCTTCACAAAGGCAGGAGCAGCGCGCGCAAGTCGCATTGGTGCGCGATATCCAATTGCGAGATGAGAAAAATCGCTTTGATCGCGAGCCGGAACGACCGCGCCTGCTGTGACCAAAGCGGCAAAGCGATCAGGATTGCGTTGGACCGCACGAAACCCATAGGGCGCCGCGACACGCACGGTAATGATGGGGCATTTTTCGACACCCAAATCATCCAGCAGCGTTTCAACTCGGTCAAGATATTCATCGATTGCGGTCAGTCCGTAGCCGCTTACCCTGCTGCCTGCATAATACGGCAGCCACGGCGCAATGATACGCAGATTGCTATCCTTGGCGGCAGCTAGTTGGCTGGGCGTAAGGTAGGCGCCATCAGCTGTAGCGTGAAAATATAAGACTGGGCAGCCATTGGGGTCGCCGTGCAGTTCATATGGCAAAATATTGCCATCGGGCAGATCCAAAACGCAACCCTCGCCCCCACCTGCGACGCTTTGGCCCTCTTTGACGATTGCAGCCATGCTCGCATGAAATCCGGCGTAAAGCGTGACCAATTCTATTTGCGAACTTAAACTCAGTTTGCGCAGCAAACCTTTCAATTGATTGCGCGCCGTGCCGATTGAACGCTGACGGGCCTCTGCGAATTGACGGATCGACAGGCCATCAACGATGTATCTCGCCAGCTGTTTTTCTGTATCGGTGAGACGAAGTACCTTGGCAAACAAGGCACCGCTTTGTTCTTGCCATCGCAACCGAATTGCGCGCAGCGATATGTCTTCTGCGGCATCGCTCGTACTGGCAATGCCAAACAATTGTCCCGCCTCATCATCCTCGTAAAGACGCAGACGGATGAGCATCGCTTCCGGAATGGGACCTGCGCGCATAGCCGCGCTCAAGTCACGAAAACCTGCGTCGTCTATATCGGTCATCCATTCGGGCAGATATCGCCCAACCGCAATGTCAGCTGAAGAAAAAAGCTGATCGTCAAAGTGGCTTATTCGACCATCACTTGAAAGACACAATTGCGCCGGTGCGAGCGCCTCTTCGCTATCTTCACCGCTAGGTTCTTCGCCCATTGCAGTGGGATCAAAATCGGCAAAATTATCGCCAATGTTTGGATCAATTTCGTCAATCAGCTCAGTGACACGATCAAAATGCTGAGCCAGCGGCTCAATGTTCGCATCATTGGCAACGCGATCATCTTGCAGGGTTTGGAGTAAGTCGATGAGACGCTGAGGCTTTGAAACCACGCCATAGGCAGCGCGGATCAGCTCATCAGTCGTCTCATCACTCATGGTGTTTCTAAGCGGTCCCTGCGCAGATTATTTTACGCAATACTTGCCGCTGCTTTTAAGTCCAGTGGGGCAGCTACCGCTGCGCACCTCTGCGTAATCGCCGCGGTCACCAACGCAATAGTTCTGCGAGCTTTTGAAGCCTGTCGGGCAGCTACCGATCTTGACGATGGCAACGCTTCCGTTGTTCGAAACGCAACTGGAACCTTTCGATTTAAAGCCAGTGGGGCAAGAGCCGTCTTTGGCGACTTCAGTGCCCGAGCTTTGTGCCATGGCAACGGGAGCTGTGCCGACTGTCAAAGCAAGGGCCGTGATTGCGGTTGCGAGTTTCTTCATGTTTTTAGTCCTTTAGAGTTGGATTGAGAAATTCTTTGAGGACAGCCACCGTCGGGTCGCAAACCGGCGGCTGTCCTCGCTAGAGTCAGGTAGCCTCTAGTTGGTTAGCTCGCTGGGCCTCGGCGGAACGTGAATGCCAAAGCGACTTTGCCGGTGTTCTTGTTAAAGTGCTGGCAGAAGAAATCAGTGCCGGTGTCGGTGTGAAGCGCTGGCATATTGAATGTCAGCATCGAGCGGCCACGACCATCAAGATATTCATTATAGGCGCGCGAACGGTTGGAATTGGTTCCACTTGCGCTCGGTGTGTAGCCTAGAGAGTGACCGGTGTGCAGCATCACATCCTTGCCTTTATAATTGTCTGCAGGCGGGCGGGTTCCACGGTCAAGCTGTTGGCTTCCATCATATGAAACGCATTGCAAATCGTAGGAATATTTGTCGCCTTCGTATTTGCCCTTATCAAGCTCTACATAAAGAACATCGCCCACGCCCATCGAGGGAAAAAGACAACCATTTGTGGCTGTCACAGGCTTCCGGTCGATCAGCCCGGTGCGTTTTTCAGTGTTGAGACCTTGGCTAAAAGTGTACTCGCCGCCGCGAGCGATAAAGGCATTGCCAAGGCCGAGATTGGCGCAGTTGAGCTGGCCGACATATTTAGCCGGCGGCGCTCCGGCCTTGCCCTTGTGCCCTTTGTAAAGTGAAGAAGAATTGCCGCGCAAGGAACGCGTCGATCCCGTGCCGCTAACAGCGTCGATCACCTCTTCAGCTGCGTCGGCTTTTTTCTTGTTCTTTTTGACCGCTTTTTTGATGCTGTCGAACGGTCCCGCCTCTGCCGGAGCAGGCATAGATGAAACGCCAACGGCAAGCGCAATTGCCGCAGCGGAAATTATGGAGAATTTTTGCATGATACGAACCCTTAGTATCTGTCCCTCCATGCAATCTTGCACTTGGGACGTGAAGTGAGGGTCATCGGATAGGCTTGGCCATAAAGCGGTTGAATATCCCAAATGGGACAAATGGGCCGAAAAATGGAAGCGGGTTCTTAAAGCACGTTGAAAGCGCCGCCCTATTATCCCGTTTCCAGAGCCAGCCTTCCCTCTTCCTCGCGGGCAAAGGCACGCTTGTAAGCGGGGCGCTGCGTCAGGCGCGTGCGGTATTCTTTCAAGCTTTCTGGCACGCCTTCATCAAGGCCCACCGCCTCTGATAAGATCAGCGCATAGCCAATGCATATATCGGCCACTGTAAACCGGTCCGCGCACAGATATTCGCGAGACTTCAAACGCTTCTCTATCTTGATGAGGCGTTTGTAATACCACTTGGCATAGGCCTCGCCCGCCGCGCCCCAGCCCTTATCCTTCTCGAATATCGCAAAGCGCATATAGACCGTTTGCGGAAAAGTGAGCGTGGCGTCCGCGTGATAAGTGTAATCGAGATAGGCGGCGTAATCAGGCTCTCCTGGTGCGACCACCAAATCGCTGGGTCCACCTCGAGTGGCAAAGTACTGGGCAATCGCGCAGCTCTCAGTCATTTGCGCGTCCCCGTCGACGAGCAGCGGCACCGTGCCGAGGGGATTTACCTCCAGATATTCCGGCGCCAGAAAACGCGGCGGAAATGGCAGCACTTTAAGATCAATATCAACGCCGGCCTCTTCAGCAGCCCATGTCGCACGAAGCCCGCGTGATCTTGCGCAGGTGTAAAGGATTGGTTTGGTCATAGACGCCGCATTAGTGCGCTTCGCCCGCTCCCACACCCAGCACTTTGTGCAGGACTAATGCGATGACAAATCCCAAAGCCAGGCCAATCACGCCTGAGATGAAGGCGTATGTTACCCAGCCCGCAATTCCGGACAGCGCGCCGGTTACGCCTTCCACCCAATATTCCGCGCCGTGAGCAACATCGTAAAGCAGGTGAAAGCCGATCTCGTGTGTGCCGTGGACGATAATGCCGCCGCCAACCCATAGCATGGCCACCGTTCCGATTACCGATAGAGCAAGGAGCAGCTTGGGCACAAACGCGACCAACCCCGCGCCGAATTTCTGCGATGCCTCGCTTTCGCGCTTGGTCATGGCAAGGCCGATATCGTCAAGCTTCACGATAATCGCCACAGTGCCGTATACCACGATGGTGACAACAACTGCGACAATCGCAAGCGCTGCACCTTTCTGCCAAAGACTGTCGCGGATCACGTCGTTTTGAGTGAGTTCGTTAAGGACAATCGCCATGATTTCTGCCGACAGAATGAAGTCGGTGCGCACGGCCCCTGAAATGCGTTGTTTCTCAAACGCGACCGGGTCTTCGATCGTATCCTCTACGGTTTTGCCGTGCTTTGCCCCGCCCAGCTTTTCCATCACCTTTTCCGCGCCCTCATAGCACAGAAAAGCCCCGCCGATCATCAGCAAGTAGATGATGAGCCAAGGCGCAAAGTAATCGAGCAACATGGCGATGGGCAGCAGGATGATGAGCTTGTTAAACAGGCTGCCTTTGGTGATCGCCCAGATAATCGGCAATTCGCGCGCAGGCGACAGGCCCGTCACATAGCTCGGCGTGACAGCAGCATCGTCTATCACCACGCCGGCGGTTTTTGAGCCTGCCCTGCCGGCTGCCGCCGCGATATCATCCACTGATGCCGCAGCGGTGCGAGCAATCACAGCAACATCATCCAAAAGCGCGACCAAACCTGATGGCATAGATTTTCCCCTTATTGCCCACGACCTTTGCCCCCTGCCCTCCATTTGGCAACCCGCAAGCAGGCGCATTCCCACTTGTCTTTTGCGCTCATCCCGCTATGTGCGCGCATCCGCTTTGCAAGAAGTGGTGTTTAAGAAAGCCGGAGGGGCCCCGCGATCCGCGCGGATAAGCCAACGATCGGCAGCAATTGAAAGGAACGCGAGATGGCTCTGTACGAGCATATCTTTCTCGCGCGTCAGGACCTCTCGCAGGCCCAAGTAGACGCGTTGGCGGCCACGGCGACCGAAATCGTCGAAGCGAATAAAGGCAAAGTCACCAAGACGGAGACATGGGGCCTTAAATCGCTCGCTTACAAAATCGAACGCAACCGCAAAGCACACTTTGTGATGCTGAACATTGATGGCCCCGGCAGCGTTGTTGCCGAGCTTGAGCGTCAGACCCGTATCAATGAAGATGTGATCCGTTACATGACCATCCGTGTCGAGAACCACGAAGATGGCCCAAGCGTAATGATGCGCAAGAATGAGCGCGATCGTAAGCGCCGTGAACCACGTGAGGAGCGCGACTGATGGCCCGCCCGTTTTTCCGCCGCCGCAAGTCTTGCCCATTTTCCGGCAATGACGCCCCAAAAATTGATTACAAAGATGTGCGCCTTCTCCAAGGCTTCATGTCTGAGCGTGGTAAGATTGTGCCTTCGCGCATCACCGCCGTTTCCGCCAAGAAACAGCGTGAACTTGCCAAAGCTATCAAGCGCGCACGCCATATCGGCTTGCTGCCTTACATCGTGAAATAAGGGAGAAAGAGACATGGATATCATTCTCCTCGAACGGATCGAAAAACTCGGCACCATTGGCGACGTTGTTAGCGTCAAAGATGGCTATGCTCGCAACTTCCTGCTTCCACAGAAAAAAGCTCTTCGCGCAAACGAAGCCAACAAGGCCGTGTTTGAAAAGAACCGTGAGCGTCTCGAAAAAGAGAACGCTGAAAAGCGCGGCGTTGCTGAAAGCGCTGGTGAAAAAGTGGCAGGCGCTGAGGTTATCCTCATTCGTGCTGCATCAAACACAGGCCAGCTTTATGGCTCTGTCAATGTGCGCGACATGGTTGCAGGCCTTGAGGCCCAAGGCCACGAAGTGAACAAGAAACAGGTCATCATGGGTGCGCCGATCAAAACAATCGGCATGCACGATGTAACTGTCGCTTTGCACCCCGAGGTGCATGTCACTGTCAAAGCCAACGTTGCCCGTTCTGACGATGAAGCAGAACTGCAAAGCCAAGGCGTCGACGTGCTTGCGCAAATGTTCGAAGAAGAACAGCGCGAAATCGAAGAGGCCGCAGCTGACACACGTATCGATAATGACGGACTTGAGCCGGGTGAAATCCCCGCTGAATTGATGGATGAAGGCGTAGCTGACGCCATCAATGCAGAAGCTGAAGAGACGTCCGCGGAAGAAGCTCCCGAAGAGGACAATTCTGAAGGCTAAGGCCGTATGGCTCCTTTTTTGGACGACAAACAAAGAAAGGCTGGGATACCGTGACATTTGCCTCGGATCCCAGCCTTTTTGTTCATCAGCTAGACGTTGCCACTGATCGATTGCTCTTAATGAGAGTGAGCGAGGATGATCTTCGAGCAGCCAGTTTTTTAGATCAGCGCTTGCTGGAACCTCAGCAGGGCAAACCTCAACGTGCAATGCAATGGGCTGATTGGTCGACCATTGAGCCGCAGACTGAAGATGATGGCACCCAAGCGCGCGATGATGCCCGCTTCATATTTCACATAGGCCACGTTGGCTCCACCCTGCTCGCGCGTCTTTTAGGAGAGGCACCGGACACTCTTGCTCTGCGTGAGCCACAATTGCTGCGACAATTTGCAGAATTGAAAACATTGGAAGGGCTTGCTCATTCGCCTTGGCCGCCCGGGCTCTTGG
>JBCAZT010000100.1:0-10980 GCA_038532855.1 Pseudomonadota bacterium | reverse complement strand
GTACCTGCTGCTTTGAGCTGATCTCCAATTCTCCCGACGCCCAAGATTGCGCCAGAAAAACCCGTGATCAGCGTTATGATCGACATCAGGAAGGTCGCCATCGATGCAAGACGGCTGGCGAGAGTAACAGGCTCTTTTGCTGCCTTTAGGACCGCTAGAGCTTCCTCTTTTTCCCGCTCTTCGAGGACATCCTCGTGTCGCTCACCCGCCTTGATCTGCTCTTTGCGGGCTTTTTCGTCGATGTTGAGAAAATCGGGCTGCGCCTTCTTGTTGCGACCAGCCGTTGACGCGACGGTCAAGTTATATGCGCGCCTGCGCCACCACCCAATCAGCGACAAGACCACCCAAAGAACCGCCAGCGCAATCGTGATTCTGAAAAGGATATCAATGAATGGCCACGCATCGGGCGGAATGCGATCAATCGCTTGATTGACCCCCTCTTGGGCAGCGCGAAGCCCCTCTGCTGCTTGCTCCTGAACTGAACTCAACACCCCCTCCTTTCATAAATCGATATAACAACAGTGTTTACATACCGATCAAAGTATTATAGTCGACAATAATGATTAATTATACATCATTGTCAAATAATAAAAGAAATAAATCTCGTATTCATTGTATTAATACTTGTATTGGCGCGCAGTATTACTGCACCCAATTTTTAACTGGGAGGGGAACATGGCTCCGCAAATGACTTCGAACGACATAAATGCCTTCAATCCAACAAGGCGCAGCCCGTCTGGAAATCGGCTCAAATTTTTTTCGGATGTGTTTCCGTATCTAATTGTCCCGGTGCTCGCCTACTGTGCGATGGCCATCCTTTCAGGGGGCACTAACGGCGCGGGCATTCCGGCCATGGCAGTGACGCTCGACAGTGGAGCACTGACCATTCCCATGCTCTCTGGCGTCATTATGCAAATCACCTGGGGTGAGATGATGGTGATCTTTGCAGTTGGCTTTCTGTTTATCGAAGTGATCAAATCCACCAACACGGCATCGGCGGGCATTGTGAATCACATTCTTTCCATGCTGCTATTCGTTCTTTGCTTGATGCTCTTTTTGATGTTTGAAAGCTTCGCCACCGGCACATTCTTCATCATCACATCCATGGTTTTGCTCGATGCTTTGGCTGGCATGGTTGTCACAATTATCTCTGCTCGCCGCGACTTCGGTGTGGAAGGGTTCTGATGATGGCCCGCATGACGGCAAACGCCAAAAAGGCAATGGTAGGGGCACTGGCAACGGTTATGCTGAGTGGGTGCGCGTTCACCCCTCAGCTTTCCCAAGTGGCGGTCGATCACAATCGCATGGTGGCCCAAAGCGCGGACGAGCTGACGTTGCTCAATATTGTGCGCGCAAGTCGGCGTTACCCACTCCACTTCACCACAGTCACTGAAGTGCAGGGCAACGCGCGATTGTCAGTCAATGCAGGAGTGGGAGCCACTTTCGCGCCGGGAAATGATCCTGTTTCCTCCAGTGTTGGAGCAGCGCTTTCGACCAATCCCAATTTCCGCGCCACCGTTCTTGCAACCGATGAATTCCAGCGCGGCATCCAGGCGCCTATCCCTTCCGAGCTGGTGGCCTATTATCTCGACGAAGGCTGGCGTGACGAGCAGCTTATGGCGCTGATGGTGGAAAGAGTGGAAGCTTATAAAGACCCACTCGATACAGTCCCGGCATTCAGCATAATTAATGATGAACAGCGAAACAGCGACTTTGCGCGCTTGCTGTGCACTCATGGTCTTGTGTCAGAGCCCACCTCATCATCGGTTCCGCTGGCCCAGTTCAGCGAGCTTTTCGACACATCCAAAGTGGCCGAAAAAACGACAAGCGCTGCGGAACGGAGAACCGAAATAAGCGAATTGCTCAAGCTTATCTCAAGCAAAGGAGTAAGGCTAACAGGGGATACATTGGTCATTGAAGGTTCGGCCAATTCGGTTCGTATCGCCCAGCTTGAAAAAGCGCGCTGCAAAGATGCCACCGCCGATCCCAAACTCAGCAATTACACTTTGCGGCCCAGATTTCGTTCAACTCTCGGCTTGATCTATTTTCTCGGCGAATATGTCCGAATGAGCGAGGAGGCAGGACCGACGGCCGTATATCAGGTGCCTTCCTGCTACGACAATTGCTCTCCCGACAGATTGATCACTCGGCCTATTATTGACCTCAGAAAAGGTGGCGGCAGCGCGCTTTTGGCGACTGAATTTCGCGGCACCCGATATTTCATTGAAACTGGTGAAGAGGATATGGACCCGCTTTCAGGTGAGGCGCGGGCTCGAAGCCTACAAGTCGTGGCACTTGTGCAGCAATTGGTAAACCTGCAAAAAAGCGCGGATACCTTGCCCGCCTCTCTCAGCATTACGGGGGTAAATTGAACGGATTTAGCCGACCATGCGTTTGTAGAGCCAAGCTCTTGTTGCGGTCCACCTCCGCTTGACCGTCGCAGGCGAGCTGCCTGTCACTTCAGCGATTTCATCAATGGTCATTCCGCCAAAAAAACGCATCTCGACAAGCTGCGCGCGCTGCTGGTCCACCTCGGCCAATTCCTGGAGCAAGAGATCGAGCTCGATCAAGTCAATCGGTGCCTCTTCTGCCAGGCCAGTGATGAGAGTTACTTTCTGGTGGGCGCGTTTGTCTGCAAGTTTGCGTCGCGCATGATCAATCAAAACATTGCGCATCACATGGCTGACAAGCGCAAGAACCCGGGCGCGTGTCATTTCGCCAATGCCTTCTTGGTTGATGATGCGCACAAAGGCCTCGTTCACCAGGTCGGGCGCCGCGAGTGAACAGTTCTGTTCCATCGCCAGCCGCGATGCCGCGATGCGTTCCAGGTCTGGCTGGATTGCGTTCAAAAGCGCATCATCGATCTGCAAAGCTCTGCCCCCATCATGCCAAGACCAGCGCAAGCCGCGGTTATATGACAGACAGGCCTGCGTAGCATGGATGGCACAGTCGGCAAATGGGCAGAAATGCATGACCCCTTGGCGAGGATCCCTGAATGGGGGCTCAGCCTCGAGTGCGTCGATTAAGTCGCAGCCTGTGCCAGCCGTGATTTGGCCTCAACCTCTCCGATTAGAGGGAGCAATTCGCCCATATCAGGACCATGGTTCATTCCCGTCAGCGCTTGGCGCAGTGGCAGGAAGAGCATCTTACCTTTGCGGCCCGTTTTTTCTTTGAGAGCAGATGTCAGCCCTCCCCATGGATCATCGCTCCATTGCAAAATCGCAAGCGCTTGTGTGAGATAGGCGCGGTCTTCATCCGAAAAGTCAGGCTGATCGATCGGGCCAGTGACAAGGCGCCACCATTCCCCAACTTCGTTGACGGTTGAAATATTCGGCTGCACGGCATGCCAACCAGCTTGATCCATGCCATCAGGCAGGCGATCCTTCACAGCGTCATAGGTCATTTCGTGCACAATGGCTGTATTAACGCGTTCAAGGTCAGCGTCATCAAACTTGGCTGGCGCACGCCCGAATGTACTAAGACCAAAAGTATCAAGCAGCGCTTCTCGATCTGCAATAGGTTCAACAGGTAGCGATGTTCCAAGACGGCAAAGCAAGGCGATAATGGCTTCGGGCTCAATTCCTTTTTCCCTGAAAGAATCGCATCCTAAAGAACCAAGCCGCTTGGAGAGCTTACCTTCCTTGCCCACCAGCAAAGCCTCATGAGCGAAGTCCGGTATCGCTGCATTCATCGCGGTGAACATCTGGATTTGCACGGCCGTATTCGAAACGTGATCTTCCCCGCGCAATACTTGCGTGATGCCCATATCAACATCATCGACTGTAGAAGGGAGCATATAGAGCCATGAACCATCAGCGCGGCGAATGACGGGATCAGATAGCAATTTTGGGTCGAATTTAGCCGCACCTCTCACGCCATCATGCCATTCAATGGCTTCGTCGTGATCCAGCTGAAAACGCCAATGCGGTTGCACACCTTCTGCCTCTTTCGCTGAACGCTGCTCCGGCGAGAGCGCCAGCGCTCCGCGATCGTAGATTGGCGGAAGGCCCCGGCCTAGAAGCACTTTGCGCTTTAGCTCCAGCTCCTGCGCTGTCTCGTAGGCTGGATAGATCCGGCCCGCATCGCGCAGCGCGTCAAATGTCGCCTCATAACGATCAAGCCTCGCTGATTGCCGCTCTTCGCGATCCCAATTGATGCCGAGCCATTTGAGATCGGCACGGATCGCATCAACATATTCTTCTTTGGACCGGGCTGCATCGGTGTCATCGATGCGCAGAACGAACTGACCGCCTGATTTTTGCGCGAGCATCCAGTTGTGAAGCGCGGTACGAATATTGCCGACATGGAGAAGACCAGTAGGCGATGGGGCGAAACGGGTAATGGTCATGGCCGCGAGCGTTAGAGCGCAGCGGCGTTGCCCGCAAGCGCTTCAGGCGCTGCTCAGTTCAGCAACTGCCAGATCATGCGCTGCATCCCAGAGGTTTTGAGACCTGTCAGGTCTGATCAAGCCTTGGATTGTAGCATCAAATGCGCCACGGTTTCGTTCAACCACTGCCTCAACAAGCCATCCAATCGTCGCTTCGTCATGGCTCATTAGGCCGCAGCAGAATCGAGAGACATGGATATTCTCAGGCCAAACACGCATGATAGTTTTGGCAAAGGCGAGGGATTTGGCGGCGGCTTCGACTCGCCCCAATCTGCTTGCCAGCTCTGGCACAGGGTCACGACCGACCTTTTCATGCAATGCGATAAGCCGGAGCGAGTACACAAACCGTGCTGCAATAGGCGATAAGGCTGCGATGCGCGGAGGCTGTGCAAGGTCTGCGATGATCTGACTGGCGGAAGAAGTTCGAGGGGAAAATTGGGGCATGATTGATGAGCGCCTTGTGATTGACCGATTGAACAATGGGGTGACGAGACTCGGATAGCCTTATTGCAATCGATTATCAATAGCGGGAATAATCTGGATATTGGCCATTCAGACAGGCTGCGCTAAGAGAATTCCAGAAACTTAGAAGACGGAGAGGGCCGCCTTGAATACGACTATGAAGAATCGAATTTTGAAACTGGGAACCTGCATTGCGAGCATCGGGCTTGTCAGCACGGCTGCAATGGCGGATGCGCCTACCGACGCTCCTCCTGCGAGCAAATACGATCTTAGCCAGTGGAAAATTACTCTGCCGGATGATCGCAATTCCGACAGCAAACCTGATGAAATCGATGTTGCGAAACTGAAGAAGTATCACCACCCCGATTTCTTCTATCTCGATGAAGAGGGACGAATGGTTTTCACAGCGCCTAACAAGGCGATTACGACTGCCAATTCGAGCAATACGCGCAGCGAGTTGCGCCAAATGATCCGCGGCAAGAACACACGCATCAAAACGCATGATCCCAAAAACAATTTCGCTGTGGAAGCACGCAATGGATCAGATAAATTTGGTTCTGTAGGCGGCAAATTGGAGGCAACCCTGCGAGTGGATCACGTTGCCCTCAACGCCGCTGATTCCTCCACTAGGGCTGCTCACTCTGTCGTCGTTGGGCAAATCCACGCTGTCAAAGCCAAAAGCACAAAAAGCGGTTTTGGCTACGGCAATGAACCGATCAAAATCTACTATAAGAAATTGCCCGGGCACGAATCCGGTATGGTCTTTTGGAATTATGAGCGAAATCTCGCAAAAGATGATCCTGACCGCGATGATTTGTCCGTTCCAGTCTTCGGTGGCAATTGGAACACAACCGAAGATCCAGGCGAAAGCGGGATTAAGCTCGGCGAAGAATTCAGCTACACTATCAATGTCCACCGCAACACCATGTACCTGACATTCCATAACGAACGCCTTGGAACAGTGGTGCAGTCGCGCAGCTTGGTGCGCGGTGCGGACAAAAAGGATAACCCGTACGCATATGGCGGGGATTCGCTCTATTTCAAAGCTGGTGCTTACAACCAGTGCAGCACCAAGACTGGTGGCGGCAATTGGTATGCAGGTTGCGCAGGGACTGGCGATTGGGAAACAGACAAGGCCAATGGCGACTATACGCAAGTTTCGTTCTCGAAAGTTGAGCTGTCTGAATCCACTCCGCCAGATCAAGCATCCAACTAAGTCACCTCAGGCATTATAGTTCTTGTGATCAGCCTATTTGGGGCTGATCACAAAGCTGTGTTCGATGTAGAGGAAAACCTCGGTCTGGCTCGCTTGCTGGAAATAGAGCTCTGAATCGAGACCGCGAATTTCCACACCGTAATCATTGCCAAACATGCTGGCATAGCTTTTGGCCTCATTGGCGATCGCCCGGACCACAGCCCCGCGATACTGATCGGGATTGTCAATCGCGAGATCAGTGTCACCTGTCTCGATATAGGAACGGCCGGTTGCCGGCACGCTTTTCCCGAAAGCATCGACGGCTTCATCGACTTCATCTTGACCTTTGAACCTGCCACCGACTGGAAGGCGCGCGTAAAGCTTAACACGTGTGGTGTCAGGCCGGTTGCCTCTGCCATAAGTCAGCAGGTCATCCATATTGCCTAGCGTCAAAGGCGACAGTTTGTATTCACCGGCGACTAAAGAAATGCCTTGTGCCTGGGCTCTTTCAATCGTTGCACGCAACATCGCATCGACTTCAGAACCTCGGATTTTCGCATCGCGCGAATCTGAATTCACGTAAATCGGCTTCACAAAGAAATCAGCCGTACGCGTCAGGCCAATCGCTGATTGATCATCATCGTAATATTCATCGTAGTCACTGCGCTCAATGCGACTGCCGGTGACCACAACCGTGTCTTGCGCGCTTAGTGAAATTGGCATCGCAATCGACGCCAATGCCGCCGCCATGATAGCTTTTTTCATTTGCCCCTCCTCTCAAAACTCTGCCGTTCTGAAAGCACATGATGGCGTTCAATCAGAAAAAGGCAAAGAAAAACCCCGCTGCAGCCAAGAGCCACAGCGGGGTTTTTCGATCAGTTAAGCGTCTGCTTATTCAGCGGCCGGAGCATCTCCGCCGCCCATAGCCGCTTTCATTGCCTCTTCGCTTGATACCGGATCAGCTTCCGGCTCAGGCTCAGGTGCATTGGCCGCGGCAAGCGCTTCTTGTTGCTTCTTCCACTGCGCTTTCAGTGCAGCGTCACGGCTCGACGCTGTCACACGCATGCGGTTCATGCCTGCGCCCGTGCCAGCAGGGATCAGGCGACCCACGATCACGTTCTCTTTAAGACCGATCAGGGTGTCCTTCTTACCTTCAACCGAAGCCTGCGTCAGAACACGTGTGGTCTCTTGGAACGATGCCGCTGAGATAAAGCTGCGTGTCTGCAAGCTCGCTTTGGTGATGCCAAGCAAGATCGGATTGCCCTCTGCTGGCTCTTTGCCTTTGCCAAGTTTGGCATTGGTTTCGAGCATTTCAGCAAGGTCAACCTGTTCACCCGGAAGCAGTGTCGTGTCGCCGCCTTTGGTGATTTCAACCTTTTGCAGCATCTGGCGAACGATCACCTCGATGTGCTTGTCGTTGATCTTAACACCTTGCAGGCGATAAACTTCCTGGATCTCATTGACGAGATACTCAGCCAGCGCTTCAACACCCAGTACTTCCAGAATGTCGTGCGGGTTAGGCGAACCGGAGATGAGCGTATCGCCTTTCTTCACGAAGTCGCCTTCTTGCACGTCAATCACTTTGGTTTTCGGGATCAAATATTCGACGCGATCCCCTTCCTCTGGGACAATCGCGATCTTGCGCTTCGCTTTGTATTCGCGAACGAACTCAATCTTACCTGAGATCTTAGCGATGATCGCATTGTCTTTTGGCAAACGCGCTTCGAACAGCTCGGCAACGCGCGGCAGACCACCGGTGATATCACGGGTTTTCGCAGCCTCACGCGATGCACGCGCAAGGATGTCACCCGCTTCCACTTCTTGGCCGTCCTCAACAGAAAGCGTAGTGCCCGGGGCCAGCATATAACGCTGAGCCTCGGTCTCATCCGCATCAGTTTGACCTTCGCCAAGCAATGTCAGGCGCGGGCGAAGTTCTTCTTTCTTCTTCCGGCCCGTTGCGCGGTTCTCGGTCACAACGCGGTTGGCGATACCGGTGGCATCATCGGTCTGTTCTTCAAGCGTCGAGCCTTCGACCAGATCCTGATACTTCACCACGCCTGATTGTTCAGTGATGATCGGCAGAGTGAACGGGTCCCATTCAGCCAAACGATCGCCCTCTTTTACCTTGGCGCCATCTTTGAACATGATCACTGTACCATAAGGCACTTTGTGCATTTCACGCTCACGGCCCTCGGCATCGATCACAGCGATTTCGCCGTTACGAGCAAGCGACAGGATACGTCCTTTTTTGTCGACAATTGTCGGCATGTCGCGAAGCTCGACTTTACCATCAGAGATGGATTCAAGGTGCGAGGTTTCGTTGAGCTGGGCTGCACCACCAATGTGGAACGTGCGCATAGTCAACTGAGTGCCTGGCTCACCAATGGACTGAGCAGCGATAACGCCAACAGCCTCACCAATGTTTACAGGCGTACCGCGAGCCAAGTCACGGCCATAACAGGTGGCGCAAACGCCCTGCTCTGCTTCACACACCAGTGGTGAGCGGATTTTGGCTGACTGGACTTCGGCTTCTTCGATGACTTTCACCATCGGTTCGTCAACCAAAGTACCCGCCGGAACGATCACTTCGCCGGTTGAGGCATTCACGATGTCTTCTGCTACCGTGCGGCCCAGAATACGCTCACCCAAAGATGCGATGACCGAACCACCTTGAACGATGGCGCGCATTTCCAGCGCATTTTCGGTTTTGCAGTCCTCTTCGACGATCACGCAGTCTTGCGATACGTCAACCAAGCGGCGTGTCAGATAGCCGGAGTTCGCCGTCTTCAACGCCGTATCAGCAAGGCCTTTACGCGCGCCGTGGGTTGAGTTGAAGTATTCGAGGACATTGAGGCCCTCTTTAAAGTTCGAGATGATCGGGTTCTCGATGATTTCGCCCGAAGGCTTAGCCATCAAACCGCGCATCCCGGCAAGCTGCTTCATCTGCGCAGGCGAACCACGCGCACCCGAATGGCTCATCATGTAGATCGAGTTGATCGGCGCTTCTTTGCCGTCTTTATCGATCGGGGTCGCTTTAATGCGCTCCATCATCGCATCAGCAACAAGATCACCACATTTCGACCATGCGTCGATGACCTTGTTGTATTTCTCTTGCTGCGTGATGAGACCGTCTTGGTATTGCTGCTCATAGTCAGCAACGAGCGACTTCGTCTCTTCAACCAGACCTTCTTTGGCGTCTGGGATGATCATGTCATCCTTACCGAAGGAAATGCCGGCCTTAAAGGCATGGCGGAAGCCAAGAACCATGATGGCATCGGCAAAAAGAACCGTGTCTTTCTGGCCCGTGTGACGATACACTTCGTCAATCACATCACCGACATCCTTTTTCGTCAAAAGGCGGTTGATGATATCGTATGGCACTTTGTGGTTCTTCGGAAGACATTCACCGATCAGCATACGGCCCGGTGTCGTCTCAAACCGTTTCATGACGATATTGCCGTCCGCATCAGCCTGCGGAACGCGGGCGAGAATTTTGGAGTGCAGAGTAACAGCTTTGGTTTCAAGCGCCTGGTGCACTTCAGCCATGTCAGCAAAGCGCGGCAAGACTTCTGTCTTCGAACCATCTTCGTTGTCGCGATATTCGGGCGTTTTCTCCTGCCGCTCCATTGAGAGGTAGTAGATGCCCAGCACCATATCCTGCGAAGGCACGATGATCGGTTTGCCGTTAGCGGGCGAGAGGATGTTGTTCGTCGACATCATCAACACGCGCGCTTCCAATTGCGCTTCGAGCGAAAGCGGCACGTGGACCGCCATTTGGTCGCCGTCAAAGTCAGCGTTGAACGCTGAACAGACGAGCGGGTGAAGCTGAATGGCTTTACCTTCGATCAGCACAGGCTCAAACGCTTGGATGCCCAAACGGTGAAGCGTTGGCGCGCGGTTCAACAGGACCGGGTGCTCACGGATCACTTCATCGAGGATATCCCAGACTTCCTTGCGCTCTTTCTCAACCCACTTCTTCGCTTGCTTGAGGGTCATCGACAGACCCTTCGCATCGAGGCGCGCGTAGATAAACGGCTTGAACAGCTCCAAGGCCATCTTCTTAGGAAGGCCGCACTGGTGCAGTTTGAGCTCAGGACCGGTTACGATGACCGAACGGCCTGAGTAATCAACGCGCTTACCAAGAAGGTTCTGACGGAAGCGGCCCTGCTTGCCTTTGAGCATGTCTGAAAGCGACTTCAGCGGACGCTTGTTCGCACCGGTGATGACGCGGCCACGGCGACCATTGTCAAACAGAGCGTCAACAGCTTCCTGAAGCATACGCTTTTCGTTGCGGACAATGATGTCCGGCGCGCGCAGCTCAATCAGACGCTTCAAACGGTTGTTCCGGTTGATCACGCGGCGATAGAGATCGTTGAGATCAGAGGTTGCAAAGCGGCCACCATCGAGCGGTACCAGTGGGCGCAGCTCGGGCGGGATCACGGGGATCACTTCAAGGATCATCCATTCCGGACGGTTGCCAGACTCGATGAAGCTTTCGACCACTTTCAAGCGCTTGATGATCTTCTTCGGCTTGAGCGTCGACTTGGTGGTCGCCAGCTCTTCCATCAGATCTTCGCGCTCTTGCTCAAGGTCCAAGTCCATAAGCATGACCTTGACCGCTTCCGCGCCGATATCGGCTGAGAAAGCGTCTTCGCCATATTCGTCTTGCGCTTCCAAGAGCTCGTCTTCGGTGAGCAGCTGGAATTTCTCAAGCGGAGTCAGGCCCGGCTCGATCACCACATAGCTCTCGAAATACAGGATGCGCTCAAGCTGCTTCAGCTGAATGTCGAGCAGCAAGCCGATGCGCGATGGCAGCGACTTCAGATACCAGATGTGCGCAACTGGAGCCGCAAGCTCGATGTGGCCCATACGCTCACGGCGCACTTTGGTGACGGTGACTTCAACGCCGCACTTTTCGCACACGACGCCTTTGTAC
>JBCAZT010000099.1:0-11074 GCA_038532855.1 Pseudomonadota bacterium | reverse complement strand
CGCCCGGAACCGGACATTCGAGTCAACTTGTCTGGATTCAGCAATCCAGAAACTTTGCCGGAACCTGCGGCAGACTGACACCCCCTTTTTTAGACCATTGCCGCTGCGACGGTGAGCTCGGACCTAATCCCAGGCTAGCGGGAGTTGAGGAAAAAAGCGGTCCTTAAGCGCTTACGTTTTTTGCCTTTGCCAGTAAGGACCCGCAAAGTTCTGAGGGTGCAGCTTAGCCCCGCTTGGACGATGATTATGACGCTGCGCATGAGCGGGGAGTTGGCTGGTCCGCGCGATGGCAGTCTTGGCCGTTCCAGTGGGGAACGCCTACACACCGCGAAGGTTGAAGATACGAAACCCGATGTATGGGCAAAAAGTTCAGATGCGGTCGGTGATTTCGCAGATAATGGATTGAAGTTCCGAGCTGATGTCTGGAAAATCCCAGAATTGCGGGATTCTTGATGCTTCTGCTCGGACCTGCTCGGACCTAACTCCCAAAGTGGGAAAGAGATTAGAGACCCCTATTTTCGCAGGAAAGAGACTGGTTTGGCGAAGATCCGGGCCTCATCAGCACTTGGTAAGCAAGCGCATGGGTTCCAGGCCTTTCGGAGTAGGGGACCGGAAAATTAAGGGTTCAGAGCAGCGTTATTGATTTGTTGGATTCTTCCAACTATGTAGGGGGCAATCGAACCCGCCAGGCCTCTGCTCCAAAGAGCATGCACACTTGGCGGGTCTTTTATTTCAGCCATATAATTGCCACAAAGGCTGATGTCTCGAAACTTTAGCAAACCCGCCCTTACCATTGAGCAACAGATCGCTCACCTTGTGAACCATGGCATGACTGTTGAGGACAAGCCCCTCGCTAGGCATTGGCTTCATCATGTAAGCTACTATCGGCTCAGCGCATACTGGCTGCCATTCGAGAACGGCAAGGATCAAAAGGGCCCACGCTTTCAATCTGGGACGACATTTGAACAGATCATCGAGTTATATGAGTTTGACCGTCACCTCCGTTTACTCGTGATGGATGCTCTGGAAAGGATTGAAGTCGCTTTGCGTGGGAGTTGGGCCTATGCCCTTGCCCACTCCGGAGGTCCGCACGGTTACCTGAATGCTGCGCTGTACCAAAGGCGAAAAGACTTCCATGAGAATTTCGCAAGATTGGCACGACAAGTTGGGACTTCGCCAGAAACCTACATTGAACACTACCGTGAGAATTACGATACGCCAGCCATGCCGCCGGTTTGGATGGTTGCTGAGACCTTGTCGTTTGGACAGCTCTCGCGATGGTACTCCTCATTGAATAAGCGCTCGCTTCGGACCCAGATCGCAATGCCTTTTGGCCTCTCAGAGACAATAATGGTCCCATTACTAAAGCATTTATCGATCGTCCGGAATAGCTGTGCTCACCATGCCCGCCTTTGGAACCGCGGCTTTCTAATAAGAATGAAGCTACCCGAGAAACATTCTGAACTCAGAACAACTCTCGAACCAATTAAACAAGGCCGTCCTGCACTTCTGTACAACTCGCTCGTGCTAATGCGCTATCTGGTTTTGCAAGCTGAGCCAGATTCGGAATGGCACTTAAAAGTGAAAAGCCTGCTTGAGTCGGTGCCAACAATCGATCAAGGCGCGATGGGATTTCCTAGCGATTGGGAGAAGCGGGCGTTGTGGCAGTGACCAACTCAAGACCACAGCAGGTCTCATTGATCTGAGATACTGCGCGTTGCTTGCTATGTGATTGCTAGAGCGGGGTTGCGCACAACCATCTCAGCCGATAACTCAGCAATTCATATTTTATCTATACAAACCATAGACTTATGGTGAGCCCTGCTGGGTTCGAACCAGCGACCTACTGATTAAAAGTCAGTTGCTCTACCGACTGAGCTAAGGGCCCCCAAATATGCTGAGGTTTCGCAGCGGCTGGAATCGGTTCGCCGTGTGAAGAAGCGCCCAACTAGGCAGGCGAGTGCCGGTGGTCAAGACGCGTCGCGCAATTGTTTTTGCAAAGCGTCCAATTCCCTATCTCCGGCGTGTCGATCAAACGCAGCTATTCCGCGTGTGCGATAGCCCAGTGGTTGGCAATATCCTGGTTGCCTGGGGCCGCGTCTCGCGCTCTTGTCAGCATCGCTCTGGCTTCGGCAACACTGCCACCTTTTTCCCAAAGCGCCCAACCCAGCGTATCCATTATTGCAGCGCTTGTGGGTGCTTGTTCTAAAGCACGACGCGCAAGTCCGATCGCTTCTTCATGTTGACCAAGCTTTGATTTTACTGCCGCCGCATTGTTAAGCAATGCAGGATCATTCTTGCCTTTACCTGCAACCAGCGGTTTGAAGATTGCGTCCGCTTTTGCCCAGTCCCCTGCGCGAATAGCCTCGCCCGCTTCAATCATTTCCGCTCTCAAGTCAGGAGCAGCCTGTTTCTTTTCGATAAGCGCTTCAACTTTCGGAAGATCGGAAGGGCTCGCGCGCTGCGCCAATTGATAGGCCATGGTCAACCCAGCCATATCCATCTGAGGATGATCAATGACCGGCTTTATTGCCTGCCAGCCTTCTAAGAATTGCCCTTCTTCGCCATAGCTACGAGCCAGCAATTGACGGGTCAAAATGTCACCGCCAGTTTCTTCGACATAGGCACCCAGTGACAAAGCAGCCATCGCATGCTGATCACGCCGCGCATCAATTAGCCCGCGCAGTCTGAGAAATTGCGGCTGACTAGCCATTGAAGCAGGAACCTTCTCAACCAGCCCGAAGGCCCGATCAAGATCATCGGCTTGATATGCCATTTGCGCGGAAAACAGCGCCCACGCAGGCGAAGGTTGAACACTCTCGCCTAGTTTATTGAGCCAATTCGCAGCAGTTTCGGTGTCGCCCCGATCATTAGAAATAGCCGCCATAGCCAGCATAGCGGTTTGATCCAACGGACGCACGGAGAGGACTTTTTTAAAGTGCCCCTCTGCTTCGGTAAGATCTCGCGATGACAAGCTCGCTTTTCCTGCAAAGAGATGCGCTTCGTAGACAATGGGTTCGACCTCAAGAGCAGGCGCCAGTCGCGACAACGCTTTATCCACATTGCCGGTCGCCCAAATTCGATCAGCATCATAGGTGACCAGCGCTGGATCATCAGGGAAGGCTTCTAATCCAGCGTCCAGGGCTTCGAAAGCTCTAGCAACTTCACCATCCGCCAAATGGAATTTGACCATCACTTTGTGGGCAAAAGGCGAATCCAGTTCAATGCCCTGAATTGTCTGCTCAGCAGCTTGCAAATAACCACCTTCCAACTGCGCATCGGCTAACTTTGCCTGCGCCAACTCATACTCCGGCGCGTCCGACGAAATTTTCTCTAGCTCGGTGATTGCACGATCAGGCTCGCTCAATGCCATCGCCGCATCAGAGGCAATCAAAAGCAGTGCGGTGTTGTTAGGATCGTTTTCAAGCGCCGCGGTGGCATAGTCCAAAGCTGATCGGGGCTCACCATTGGCCAACGCCTCTTTCGCCGCGGCCAAAGGATCGCTTGGTAATGTGTCACACGACACTAACATTGGTGAGAAGGCGAGAGCGCAGACCGCAGCCATACGCAAGAAGGTTTTTTTGATGTTCATAAAGGCATCATAGCTCAAGGTGCTTAATGGTCGGTTGTTTCTTTTTGTATCTGTCGGGGATTTTTACAGGCGGCGTTTTTAACGGCTACGAAACCCAAGTGAACACCCCGCAAATCTGGGCTTTTTGAGTTTTGGCATGGGCTTTGCTTACCTAAAATTAACGAAACTTGTAAGCCTTTTGGTAAGCTTGTTTCAACGCTGAAACCTTCAATAGGGGGATTATAATGAAAACCATGACTAAAGCAGCGACGCTTGCGATCGCTACTGGTGGCATGATGGCGGCAGCGCCGGCATCAGCAACCATCTTTGAATACACGCTAAAAGGCGGTGATGTGCTCACCATCAACACTGATACTGGCACAGGTTCATGGGTCGGTAAGAACGTCAATGCCACTTTCGAAAGTCCAGATTTTTTGGACTTTGAAGGTGGTGCTGTTCCGAGCCTTTCGTCGACTTTGACGACAATCACTGGTACGCGCCTAATCAAAGGCACGATCTACAGCCCATCAGTGGACCCAAGACATCCTCCAATGTTGTCTACTCGCAACGAGGGTGGAATTTGGAACCTTTGGGTGAACTGGGGTGACCCAGTTGTATCCAGCGACGTGCGTCGCGGCATTCTTGGCGTTCGAGAAGTGCCTGCTCCTGGCATGCTCGGCCTGTTTGGCCTTGCGCTGGTGGCTCTCGGCCTCGGCCGTCGTCGTCGCAAAGTTGCAGCGGCATAATTTAACGGAATACATTTCTGTTTGATGGTTAACGCCCTGCCGAGTGATCGGCGGGGCGTTTTCTTTTGCGCTCTTGGGGTGAAAAGCGCTGTCTCCCCAAGGATTCCGTGTCCCACAATGGTTTTCAGGTCCCTGTCGAACTTTTTGACAAAGCTGAAATGCGGGTTCTGACCATTAACCATTGTAAGTCCCGAGTACTGTGACATCACTGACTTTTGGCACAGCAATTGCTCCCCATCCTTTTACCAAGTCGGATTACGAATTTTTGGCGAAAACACGGATCGCCACAAACAAAAGGGAACGGGAACAATGAAAACCCTAACAAAAGCAACTGCTATTGGTTTGGCCACAACAGCAATGATCGCAGCAAGCCCAGCTTCTGCTGAGATCTTTGAATATCGCTTGGGCAATAACGGTGCTCACACACTTACGATCGATACCGACGCACAGACCGGGTCATGGACTGGCTCAACAGTCAATGCGACTTTCACGAGCCCAGACTTTGCCAATTTCCAAGGCGGCGAATTTCCATCGTTTATGGCCACACTGACTTCGATCACGGGCACACGCATTATTAACGGCCAGACCGTCAATATATCTTCAAACCCCCGCCACCCTGAAATGCTTAAAACCAAAGAAGGGGGTACTAAGTGGAACCTTTGGGCAAACTGGGGTGACCCAATCATTGGCGGTGACTTTGTTCGCAAAAACACTGGATACACCGAAGTCCCAGCACCTGGCATGCTCGGCTTGTTTGGCCTCGCTCTTGCGGCAATCGGCCTAGGCCGTCGCCGCCGCAAGGTTGCTGCCTAAAATAGAACATCATAGGATTGGTCTCCTATTAGATGTGATACGCCTCGCTGAGTGATCAGCGGGGCGTATTTTTTGCTAGGGCTTCATCGCTCTGGCTGCGAGCTGGCGTATTGAATAACCGCTCACAGGATCGCGCCATTCAGGAGCGATCATATTGCACGGGTCAAGGACGAAACGCCTTTTGCGAAATTCCCGATGCGGAATCGAAAGAGAGGGCGAGTTTAATATCCCGCCGCTCCAAAGAATGAGATCAAGGTCCAGCACTCGATCTCCCCAAACTTGCCCCCTGCGACGGCCAAAAAATCGCTCTATTTGCTTGAGCCAGTCAAGAAGCGCTTCTGGCTCTATGCTGCTTTCCAGAACGCAAGCTGCGTTGGCAAAACGCCTTTGAGCAGGTCCTAATGGCGCGCTATCGATCACCGGTGACCGCCTCGAAACCTGCCCAAGAACCTTCAGCTCATTGATCGCAACAAGCACCACATCACAAGGACGTCCATACCTGTGATGCCTTCTGTTTGAGCCTAGTGCGATCAGATATGAGTGGCGCAAGGTCGTCTAAATATCCTGCGTTATCCGGGAATACAGCTCTGGACGGCGATCTCGGAAGAACCCCATGCCCGCGCGATGTTTGGCAGCACGGGCAAGGTCCAGCGTCGCGACCAAAATACCTTCGTCATCCGCGCCAAACGCTTCGACAAGGTCGCCCCATTCGTCGCAGATGAACGAATGGCCATAAAATGTCTGTGCAGCCTCTGCTGGCCCTTCGCGACCAATTCGGTTCGCCGCAATAACTGGCATACAATTGGAGACGGAATGCCCTATCATTGCCCGGCGCCACATCCGGCTTGTATCAAGGTCGGCGTCGTAAGGTTCAGAGCCAATAGCGGTAGGATAAAGCAAAACTTCTGCGCCCATAAGCGCCATGACCCGCGCAGCTTCTGGATACCATTGATCCCAACAGATGCCGACACCGACACGCACTGCCAAACCATCGTCGCCGGGCACATCCCAGACCTTGAAACCATCATTGCCGGGACGAAAATAGAATTTCTCTTCGTAGCCGGGACCATCAGGTATGTGGCTTTTGCGGTATGTACCCATGATCGCCCCATCAGGCCCAATCATCGCAAGCGTGTTGTAATAATGGTGCCCATCACGCTCAAAAAAGCTGGTCGGGATGGTGACTTTGAGGCGAGCAGCCAGTTCTTGCATCGCCAAAACGCTGGGGTGTTCAAGAGTTGGGCGAGCCAATGCGAAGAGAGCTTCATCCTCTTCCCGGCAGAAATAGGGTCCTGAGAACAGTTCAGGGGGCAGGATGAGCTTTGCGCCCTTGCCCGCGGCTTGTTCAATTAATGCAGCCACAGCCGCAATATTGGCCGCCTCATCCTCTGATGCTAAGTTCAGTTGTAGGGCGGCAATGGTAATAGAGCTCATATGCCGCCCACTAACCTCAATCTGCTTTCTTGAACAGCAAAGTCATCCGATCACTTTCGCCGATTGCGAGATATTCGCCGCGCTTGGGATCGTCTTCTCCAGTTGCGAGAACGGGCGGCAATGTCCACACGCCGCGCTCCCAATTTGCTGGATCATTCGGGTTCGCATTGACCTCACTTTCGGCCGCAAGTTCAAAACCATTGGCTTCAAAAATGGCGATCACATCAGATTTGCGCATGTAGCCGCGTTGACGTGCGCCATAATCATCATAGCTCGCGCCTGCAGGAGCGCGGTGCTGAACAACACCAACCATGCCGTCATCTTTGAGCATCTTGCGAGCAGCTTTCAGCACATCATCTGCGGCATTGCCGATATTGAGGCCATGCATCGAACGGAAAATAACCACCCGGTCGACAGTGCCTTCAACATCTTCGGGCATTTCATCGATTTCGAAAGCCGTTACATCATCCGCTTCAGCGCCCATCATTTCAGCAACGCCTGACTTAAACCGTTCGGTCCAGCCTTTGGCGCGCGCTTCTTGAGCACGGCTGCGATAGGTGCGGCCATCGCTGTCGCCATTAAAGGCAATGTATTTGCCCTGCGGCATTACATATGGCGCTAGCACGCGTGTATACCATCCACCGCCAGGGCCGTATTCGGCAACGGTCATTGTGGGTTCAACACCGAAAAAGCCGAGTGTCTCTTTGGGATTGCGATATTGGTCGCGTGCTGCATCACCGGCCCGTGCCTCACTTGCAAGCACTTCGTCGATTGAGGGGGCTGTCTCGCTGTGATCGTCAGCAAAGGCAGGCGCAACAAGCATAGCGGCTGCAAGGGGCGCAAAAAGAACATTCTTCATAGGGATCGGTCCTCTCATTAGTGGTCTTACCAGAGTAATTTGGTCTTCATTGTCTTACGCCGTGACGCCCGGATGACAAGAGGCCAAGGCGTAGCAAGCGGATAGACTGGCAATCCTCGTCTGGCTTCCTATGTCGTTCGTCGAACAGGAGATATTGCGAAAATGGAACAGGCGATCATTGCGGGGGGCTGCTTTTGGTGCACCGAGGCGATTTTTAGGGATGTTGTCGGCGTAAGCGAAGTTGAAAGCGGCTATATTGGCGGTTCAACAGCCAGCCCAACGTACAAAGAAGTCTGCACAGGCAACACAGGCCATGCCGAAGGTATCCGTGTCACATTTGATCCAACCATCATCACGCTGGCACAAATCTACGATGTGTTCCTTGGAACCCACGATCCGACCCAGTTGAACCGACAAGGCGGCGATGTGGGCACGCAATATCGGTCGGCCATTTTCCCACTATCGTCCGATCAAAACGGCGAAGCCGAAGCGGCGATATCGCGCTGGAATGCGGAAAACGGCAAAACCGCTGTTACCACCGTCGAAGGGTTTGAAGATGGTGCGCAGACGAAACCTTGGTACCCGGCAGAAGATTACCATCAAGAATATTGGGAAGGCGAAGGGCAAAGGAATCCGTACTGCCTCGCAGTCATTCCGCCCAAAATCATGAAGCTGCGTAAGAGCTTCCAAAAATACGCCAAAAGTTGAGCATTCGAGGCAATCAGGCCTCACGCTTGAACCGAGCGACAAAGAAACCATCAAGCCCGCCATGGTCGGGCAGCATCCCTGGATGCGTGCGCAGACACCCTAGGGCGTTTGGCTTAAGTTCAGCTGGGAGTTCAGTCAGGGCTATCGGCTCGATAGCAAGATTGAATTTGCCCTTTGCCCACTCAGCCTGCTCTTCACCTTCTTCACGCTCCAGTGAGCAGACAGCATAAACCAACGTGCCGCCGGGTTTGAGCCAGCTTGCCGCACGCTCAATCAAAGACTGCTGAAGGCTGACCATTTCTGCGATCTGGCGCTCACCAATGCGGTGGAGCACATCGGGATGGCGACGGCACGTCCCCGTCGCAGTGCAGGGCGCATCGAGCAATATCGCATCGAATTGATGCTTTGGTTCCCATTTAAGTGCATCGGCGCGGACTGGCGATGCGGTCAGTCCTGTTCGCTTGAGATTGGTCTTCAGCACATCAAGCCGCCGTTTTGACAGATCAAGCGCTGTGACCTTCCATCCCGCAGCGGCCAGCGCCATGGTTTTACCGCCTGGGGCAGCACACAGATCAAGCGCGTTCTTGCCTTCACCCAATCCCAGCAATGCAGGAGGAATTTGCGCAGCAAGGTCCTGCACCCACCAAGCACCCTCCTGATAGCCATCCAAATGCTCAACAGCGGTACCCCTTGGCACCCGAACATGGCCAGACGCTAAGCTGATACCACCTAAGCGCGCTTGCCATTCAGCGGTTTGATCGGGCGATTTAAGAGCAAGATCGACTTCAGGCGGTTGGCCAAGGCCCGAAGCAATCTCGGGCGCCATTTCGCCCCAACGCGAGCGCACGCGGTCTGGCAAAGTGGGCACCTGTGGAAGAGCGCTCTCTTGCTTCGTCAAAGTTGAAAACACACCATGCGCCAACCTTCGCGGGCCGCCAGCAAGCAGCGGCAAGCAGGTAGCAATCACCGCATGAGGCGGCGTCTCCAAGCGATAAGCCTGCGCGAGCATCATCCGAAGTACCATTCGTGCTTTTGCATCATCTGGGAGCGGTTTTTTAGTCGTGCTATCGATCAGACCATCAAAATCGGTAAGCCAACGCAAAGTTTCGCCTGTTATCGCTCGCGCTAAGGCTTGATCAGCGGCTTTTCTGACATCACGCAAAGCAGCAGGCGCAGCCTGCTCCAAAGTCTCGCCTCGCCGCAACACAGCGTCGCACATTCTCAGCGCAGCGCGGCGCGGGTGAATTCCGGATGGTTGCGGCATAATGCGCCTCGCCTAGACGCACTTGAAACCAAGCGCCAGCGCGCGCATTTGATAAGGTATGACGAAACAGAAATCTGAAGTGGCCAAGAAATTCAAAAAGCCAGCGCATTGGAGCAATGATCCCGCTCCAAAGCCAAAGGCTGTCGATCCGCTAAAAGACGAACCACGAGAGATTTCTCCCACGCGGTACGGTGACTGGGAGAAAGACGGAATTGCATGGGATTTTTGATGAGCCGGGTTAAAGCGGCTTAAACGTCACTTTCAATCCATCTTTGGGCTGCGGAATGGGCCATGCCTGCCAATCGGGCTTGTATGCCAAGCCTTCCGTTGCCTCGATCCGATAGCGTTGAAGCAATTGCGCCATCAGCAACTTGATCTGCATGTACGCAAAATGCAGGCCAAGACACATATGCGCCCCGCCCCCAAAAGGAACCCAAGCGTATTTGTGGCGCGTTTTCACTTTGTCAGGTGTGAAACGCATGGGGTCGAAAGCGTAAGGGTCATCCCAATATTCATCTGAGTGGTGCGTCCAAGCAATATTGATGCCGCACAATTGCCCTGCTGGAATATGATAACCGCCAAATTCAAAGTCTTTGAGTGCCCGCCTTGGCATAGAGGGCACTGGAGGGATGAGGCGCAAAACCTCCTTAAAAACCATCTCAGTCAGATCCAGTTTTGCCAAATCATCGTAGTGAAGCGGTCTAGGGTTTCCATCGCCATCCGGGCCGCCCGTGACAGCCATAATTTCTTCGCGCACCTTTTCTTGCCATTCCGGCTTGGTCGCGAGGTGATAAATCAGCGAAGTGGCACTGGACGTGATGGTATCGTGCGCTGCCATCATCAAAAAGCTCATATGATCGACGACTTGATCCACTGGCAGCAACGAACCATCTTCGCGCGTCGCGGTTGCGAATTGGCTGAACATATCCTGCCCGCCACCTTCAGCACGGCGCCGATTGGTCTCTCGCGTTAGAAAATCGACCATAAAAGCGCGGCCATCGACGCCCTTTTTCATCTTTGTAAGCGGCAATGGCTTGCGAACGGGCGCGACAGACGCCTGCACCATATCGACGAAAGCTGTGTTGATTTTGTCCGCTTCTGCCCCCCAAGGAATGCCAAGAAAACTGTCAGCAGCCAGATCGAGCGTCAATTGCTTGATCGCAGGCTGGAACAGCATTGCGCCTTCCCAACCCTTTACTTCATTGGCGATCCCGCTGTTGAGAGAACCCATATAATGACGCATCGGGTCAGGCTTAAACGCGATTGAAAGCGCGCGTCGGTCTATCCGGTGATGGTCAAAATCGATCAGCATCAGGCCGCGCGGAAACAGCTGATCCAGAACCGGGCCCCAGCCTTGTTCTGATGAGAATATCTTGTCTTTGTTGGACAAAACCAGCTCGTTGGCCTGTGCACCAACCAGCGCCACTGTCCAGCCGCCAAAGGCGAAATTCTTATAGACCTTGCCGTACGTATTGACCATGCGATTAGCAAAAGCATGCGGGTCAGCTAACATCTTAAATGTGTTGCCGATTACAGGCAGTCCGCGTTCACCGGGTATATGGGCAATGGCACTGTCTGGTGGGACACCTTCGCTCCAATGGGCAAAAGTAGGCTGTGTGTCAGGTGCCTGCGCCAAACTCGCCATCGATCCGCAACTCCAATTGGTTCAGTTTTGCAAC
>JBCAZT010000098.1:0-11109 GCA_038532855.1 Pseudomonadota bacterium | reverse complement strand
AGCGATTTTGGCGATGCAGCATATATTCCGCGTTGGTGCACTGCCCGATAAAAGTCTCGATGCGAACCAGACGTTTGTGCTCCAGCATTTGGATACAGTGACGCGGGTTTTGGAAGAGGGGCAAGCCGCAGCTCTCGCCATGCTGCTTCCCGTAGCTGGGCCAGATCATGACGATTGGCGGGAAGCATTAGCACTCGATCTGGCTCGCAAATACGCGCCAATACGAGTGAACGTAGTAGCAGCAAGCGATCAATCATCCGCCGACGAGACGCTGGCATATTTGAGGGATGCGCCCGGCGTCACGGGACAGTATCTAAAGGTGCATGAGTAAGGGATCGACTCGAAAACCTGATTTGATTTTGGTTGATAGCCAGACATCTCCGCTGGTCGATGGCTTTCAGCGGCGCATTTCATATTTGCGGCTGTCTGTCACGGACCGCTGCGATCTGCGCTGCACATATTGCATGCCAGAGCGTATGGAGTTCCTCCCGCGTAAAGAGGTGCTGACACTGGAAGAGCTTTATGAGTTGGCCACTGGTTTCATCGATCGCGGCGTAACCAAGATCCGAATTACTGGCGGTGAGCCGCTGGTAAGGCGGGACATTGGCGATTTGTTCGAAGCTTTGGGGAAACGGATCGGCTTTGGGCTAAAAGAGCTGACTCTCACCACCAATGGCACCCAACTTGAAACGCACGCAGAAAGCCTTGCCAAAGCTGGCGTGAAGCGAGTGAATGTTTCGCTTGATACGCTTAATCCTGATCGTTTTGCCGAACTGACCCGTCGCGATAGTTTGGCGAAGGTTCTGAATGGAGTTTTGGCAGCGAGCGATGCTGGCCTTAAAGTGAAACTCAATGCAGTGGCGCTCAAAGGAGTGAACGAGAATGAGCTCGCCGACTTAATTGCATGGGGTCATGCGCAAGGCCATGATGTCACCTTGATTGAGGTTATGCCGCTTGGTGACGTAGAGGAAGAACGGCTCGATCAATACCTCCCATTGGACGAAGTGCGCGAAAAGCTTGCCGCGAAATGGACTTTGACTGACAGCGATCACGATACTGGCGGGCCTGCTCGATATGTTGATGTTGCGGAAACGGGCGGAAGGCTTGGGCTTATAACGCCACATACCGGCAATTTCTGCGATGGCTGCAACCGCCTGCGTGTCACCGCGACAGGGCAGCTTTATCCATGCCTAGGCGGAGCGGAGCGTGTCGATCTTCGCGCTGCGCTTCGTTCAGAAGAGCCCAAACGGATGCTTGCTGAAGCGTTGTCGCAAGCGATGCTGATAAAGCCTGAAAAACACCTTTTTCGCATGGACAAGCGCGATGCAGCCCCGCATCTTGATCGGCATATGTCAATGACTGGCGGGTGAGGGGGCTTTGACCGTAAAGATTGTTTTCCTTGGGCCCCTGCGCGATATTGCAGGTGTAGAAAGCCAAAAGGTGGCTGCTCCGCTTGATTGGGTGGGACTTTTGAATGCGGTTGGGCCTCAGGTTGCAGAGCAGCTTCAAAGCGAGCGAGTTAATATTGCTTGTGCGGGCCGAGTGTTGATGAACAAAGCCGATCTATCAGCGCAGGCGGGGGAAGAAGTCGCGCTTTTGCCGCCCGTCTCTGGTGGCTGAACGTTTTGCGATGCGTGATATTCGTCTGCTTCAAAATCCGTTTGTTCCCGGTGACCTGATCGGACCCTTTACAAACAGCAATCCGGGCCTTGGCGGCGTTTGCACCTTCGTAGGCGAAGTGCGAGGGGATGCAGGCGTCGAAGCGCTTGAGTTATCGCATTATGAGCCGCTCACTCTCCCCGGAATGGAGGAATTGGCAAACCAAGCCTTCACCCGGTTCGATCTGCTCGGTTTGCTGATGGTGCATCGTGTTGGCTGTATGCAAGCGGGGGAGCCTATCGTCTGCGTCTCGGCGGCCGCTCGTCACAGGCGCGATGCCATTCAGGCGGTCGATTTTTGTATGGATCATTTGAAAAGCGCAGCGTGGTTTTGGAAACGGGAAAAACGCGATGGCGAATGGCATTGGATAGAGCCACGCGATGACGATTACTCTGATCTTGCGCGTTGGGAGTGATTTTTATCGTGATTTGATCTCGATCAAAGTGCGCGAGCTCCAATCTGGCTAATTCTCTCTTCAACACAGGAGAAAAGCCATGAGTGAACATATCAAGGATATCATCGAACGCGGTGATGCGCGGATCGTTGCAAGCCCAGCGCCAAAAACTGCCCCACTTCATCAGGTTGATGTTGACCGGCAATTTGAGCTGCCCAAAGCGCTCTATATGGCCACTGTTGGCCTATATCTGGGGTTTTGCGCGCTGATGTGGATGGGATTGAGTTCACCTGGGCTTGTTATCCCAATGGCCATTTTCGGTGTGTTCATCGTTGCAGGTTTTGGCGTTCCAGCGATCTGGACCCGGCTGAAAGACAACCCCAGCGATCCTCTCAGCATGGGCGAATTTGCGCGCAAAGGGATTATGACACACACAGGGCGTCTTGCTGCAAAAGATGCCACCATTCAGATGCTTATATTGCCTGTGCTGATCGTATTGTGGGGCATCACTGTTATTACTATTGCAGCGATTGTTTCTTAGGGTCCTGACCCTAGGTAAACGCCCTCCCGGAAATTTCCTGAAGCAGCGCGGGCTCGATCAATTCGATCCCGCGTTTGCCTGTCCGCCGTATTGCGCCCATTTTCTCTAATTGGCCAAGTTTTCTGCTGACTGTCTCAATCGTGAGGCTCAGCATATTTGCAATCTCGCCTCGTGTAAGGGGCAATTCGAAGGTTTCCGCCGGATGGCAAGATGATTTGCTCGCAGCGCTGGCAAAGTCATAGAGCAACGCGGCCAAGCGTGCTTCTGCCTTTCCGTGGCCGGCCAACTCCATCAATCCGCGCGAGGCAAGCAAATCCTCCTGACTTCGGCGCAGTAGAGCCCTGGCGAGAGCGGGAAATTCATCAAGCGCGCGCTCAATATCGGGACGGGCAAAAGTGCACAATTTGCTTTCAGTTAGCGCGATAACGTCGTGATGGGCAAAGGGGGCAAACAGCTCACCCACAAATCCGGAAGGGTGAACCAAAGCGAGGATTTGCTCATTACCCTCAGCATCGAAGGCAGCGATTTTCAAAGCGCCACTGACCAAAGTTGCACAGGCGGCATCTTCGTCGCCTGCGGCAAACAGCAATTCGCCAGCCTGAAGTGATCGCGTCCTTCCCGCTTTTGCGAGCGCATCGCGTTCCGCCTCGCTTAAAACAGCGCAAGCGGCGCTCTCTCTTACGGGGCATTCGGCACAGGCGAGGTTCATTGTGGCAGCGCTTGGTTCAATCTGTCTATGGCCTCATCCTGTTTATCCAAAAGCGCGGCTACCTCAGATTGGGCAGCTAGGATTTCGGTTTCTGGAGCAAATTGGGTTTTGGCATCGGCCGCTAGCAGGTCCAATTCTCCAAGCGCCAGTGCAGTCTCACTGCGCAGAGAAGACAAATCCGCCAAAGCAAGCAGAGCGTCGGCGTATGACGCGCTCTCGCTTCCAGCACCAGCGCCAGAGGTAACCGCATTTTGAGCAACAGAACGCGCCGCATCGAAGCGCAGATGAGCCTCTCTAGCCTTCATCACAAATGATCTCAGGTCCGCTTCGGAGGCAACAGGCGCCGCAACTGGAACATCGCCTGCTTGGTTTGTTCCGGCAAATTGCCCGCTGGTTCGTTCAATATCGCGGACAGCCAAAGAGGGGTAGCGGCCTTTGTCTCCCGCGCAGGCAGAAAGGCACAGCGCAGCGGTGATGGCGACAAGTATTGGTCTCATAATGTTCGATCCCATAAACAGGGCTGTTATCATGACGCAAACCAGGCGCAAACCCGCAACAATTGCGCTTGGGGCAGATTTGGGGCATTTTCTCATCGCAACAGCCGTTGACTTGGCCAGAGCTTTCCCTTAACGGCACGCTTCTTTCGAGCGCTGAATGTCAGCGACTCAATGTTGCTGGGTGCACGCCAACTAAGAGCAAGTGCCAAGCGCATCACAAGACTGAGAGTATAAAAGCCATGTTCGCGATAGTGCGCACAGGCGGCAAGCAATATCGGGTTGCCGCCGGAGACAAAATTGCCGTTGAGAAACTTGCTGGCGAAGCTGGTGAGACGATCACGCTGGATGACGTTCTGCTTGCAGGCGAAGGCGAAACCGTTGCTGACGCATCGAAAGTAAGCGTTTCAGCTGAAATCATTGCGCAAGCCAAAAGCGAAAAAGTCGTCGTTTTCAAGAAGCGTCGTCGTCACAATTATCGCCGTAAGGCTGGTCATCGTCAGCAAATGACATTGCTGCGCATCACAGATGTGGGCACTGGTGGCGCGAAAAAAGCGCCTGCCAAAAAAGCCGCTGCGCCTAAAAAGGAAGCTGCTCCTAAGAAAGAAGCCGCTCCTAAAGCAGCACCGAAGGCCGAAGCAAAAACTGATCTTGATACAGCGAACCTTTCACTCATTTCGGGTATTGGTCCGACAATCGAGAAAAAGCTTCGCAAAGCGGGCATTGAAGATTGGCAAACCATTGCATCGTGGGACGAAGCGACCGCGAATAAGTGGAATGACGAATTGAAACTGGGCAATCGTCCGATCAAAGACGAATGGGCTGTGCAGGCTCAAGAATTGCTCGATGGCAAACCACCGCGTGCTAAGGCTGACCAAGCCGAAGCCGCGTCTGGCAAAGACAAATAAGAGGCAACTGAACCATGGCACATAAGAAAGCAGGCGGTTCATCACGCAATGGTCGCGATTCAGCAGGCCGTCGTCTTGGCGTGAAGAAATTCGGCGGTCAGGACGTGATCGGCGGCAACATTATCGTGCGTCAGCGCGGTACGAAATTCTACCCCGGCACCAATGTCGGCATGGGTAAGGATCACACTCTCTTCGCGCTCGAAGAAGGCGTGGTGCGATTCCACAAAGGCAAGCTTGGCCGCAAATACGTGTCTGTAGACATGATGGCGCAAGCAGCCGAGTAACCGGACGGTTCACACATAGGACCGTCCACTGGGGCGGTCCCGACCGGAAATTGACCGGTCATCAAGAGGGAGAAGGGTCACCCCAAATTTAGGGGGGCTTGTCTCCCTTTTCGCATTTCTCCCTCAGTGCGTTTCGCAAGGTTTTTGCGCTTTTGCGAAACAAAGATGTCATTCGAACCGGTTATGGCGCCGGGGCGGGGGGCAAAGTGAGGTTGGGATGTTTCACCGCAGTGAAAGACTTCTTTTAAGACCGATTTGGCCCGAAGACTGGCCAGCGATCAAAGCAGGGATTGCTGATTTGCAGGTGCTCAGACACCTAGCAAGCGCGCCCTATCCTTATCATGATAAAGACGCGCAGGAATTTACGCGTCGTCCCATCGCCCCGGGTTGTGTGCGCTTTCTTGTAACGCGCGCTGTTGATGCTGAGGTTCTCGGTACGATTGGGATTGATCTATCGCCGACGGGTGAACCCGAGCTGGGGTATTGGATTGCACGCGCGCATTGGGGCCATGGTTATGCCACTGAGGCGGGGCTTGGCGCGATCAAAGTTGCGCAAGTCTTGGGGCACAATCGCCTTATCGCTTCGCATTTCGTTGACAATCCCGCATCTGGCAAAGTTCTGAGAAAGCTTGGCTTTGTTGCCACCGGGCAGGTGAATGATCGGTTTTCGCTCGGTCGCGGTGAAGAAGCGCCGGCGGCGGATTTTGAGCTTGCTCTGCAGCGCGATAATAGGGCTATGAAGTGTGCGGCATAATTAAGAATTGATCGCAATAAAGGTGACAAAGGTTACACTGTGTCACCTACAAGTTCTTTCAAAATAGTGTGTTATAACAGAGCGTTGTTCCAGTTGGGATCGGGGTGACGGACAGGGAGAGGGAGGCCTATTTGCCGCTACACCTATCCATTGGCTGCCACGGGCTCAAATTTTTTGGAGACCTAGGTCCTGTTGACAGACTCTATGCGGTCACGGCGCCCTAAGAATTGGCCAGATGAAGGAGCGAGGACGCAGGACATGCTTTTGCATATTCAAGGAAGATCGACGCCTAGCTGGCCAATTCTTGGGGCGTCCCATCGGGATTTGATCCAAATTCGCCCTCACTGCGTTGCTGCCGCTTGAAAGTGCGATGCACTTCCTGCACGTCAGCGCCTTGTGAGATGCGAATTTGGCTTCAAACCGTGATCCGCATAGAGTTTGGCAATAGGACCTTAGTTCAGAACGCTAAACCACAATGTGAAAGAACGCCTCGGGGCTGCCACGCTGTGTGGGAGTAGGAAAGCGGGGTACGCAAAAGAAAAGGCCTCACTCATTTGTTGGCCAATGGCTGGCTTGTCGGCGACGCAAAATCCGCCTAGGCGCTCAATCATGGCTGGGCGAAAGAGATTATCTCCTGAAGAATCACGCAGTTCCGCGCTTCAAGCGGCGCGCGGTTTGTTGATTGAAGCAGGTCCGCAGGCGGTGACTTTGAAGGCGGTTGCAGGGCGGATCGGGCGCACGCACGCCAACCTGCTGCACCATTTCGGATCCGCTGCCGGATTGCAAAAAGAGCTCGCCCGGTTCCTAACGGAAACCGTGTGCGAGACGATCAAGCAGGCGGTTGACGCCAATCGAGCGGGGCTAGGGTCTGCTCGCGAAGTGGTTGATCTGGCTTTTGATGCGTTCGACAAAGAAGGCGCAGGCGCGCTTGCCAGCTGGATGATCTTGACAGGTAACGAAGATGCTTTGGAGCCAATTGTTGAGACTATTCATAAGCTCGTCGAAGAAATCGCAATTGATGAAGCGGCGCTGGCCAGTGTTGATCACTTGCGCGAAGATACGCTTTCGCTTGTTCTGATGGCGATGGGAGATGCGCTTATTGGGAAGGCGCTGTCACGCTCACTCGGTCTGCCGGTTACGGCGGCGCGCGAACAGGCGCAAAAAATGCTAGAGGCCTCGTTAGAGGACGCTACTCTTCCGGGCTGATCGCACTTTGCTGCCATTTGGGCAGCTGAGATGGATCAAGGTCGGCGACGCGCAAATGGTCCACCGCCAATCCTAGGCTCTCGTATTCGGCTTTGCGCCGTTTTTCGTCTGACTGATCCAGGCTGACTATAACAAGCCTGCGATTGACCTTTTGCCGCCAATTCATCCGAGCCGTATTTTCCTGCCCGATATAGCATCCTTTGGTGAAACTGACGCCGTTCAATTCCACTGCGTTTGTTTCCAGCCAAAGAATGTCTTTAAGGTCATCGCCTTCTGGCACTCCCAATTCCAGGCGGTGCGCCAAATAGGTTTCATCGGCTGAGGCGGCGTTGTCTAAAGGTGCAATCCAGCGATATCCCAATTCGGCAAGGCGTGGATCAGGCGTGCCCCGTTCGACTGGCCCCGTTGACCAATGCACACCAAGGCTATCGTCAACAACAATCTCGATTTTGCGGCGCAGGCGGTAAAGTGAGAGGCGTTTGGCAAGGTCGGCTGCATCTTTGGCGCTGCAATCGAGCAAGACGCCCTTCTCGCCATCATCCCAAACGACAAAATCGAACATCGCTTTGCCCTGGGCTGAAAGCAATGCAGCATAGATCGGCAAGTCGCCTGATATATCGTTTGTGATCAGACCTTGGAGAAATTCGCGGACGTCTTCGTGCTCCTCTAGCGGGCGCATGCGCAAGACTGCTCGGTCAGTTAGTTGTGTCGGATTCACTGTGAATTCAATCTTTTAGAAATGGCTGCGGCTAGGCGGTCGCCTAATTCTGGCCCTTGTACGGGATAAAGATAGGGTTCGATAAGCTCCGCTTCCATAAGCGCCAAAGTTCCATCATCTTGCGCCAGCATATCTATGCGCGCGTAAAGCGGCCTATCGAAAGGCAGCGCTGCCATGATCGCGTCTGCTTGCGCAGTCTCTTGCGGTGTAGGGGTGTAGACCTCTTCAAAACCGCCATACATGGATTGGATGCGATATTCACCTTTTGCCGCGCGTTTGCGCAAAGCGTGCGACAATTGTCCATCGATGAAGATAAACGACAATTCGCCTTGTTCAGCGATCGCGGTAAGGAAGGGCTGCACCATTGCGGGTGCATCAAATCGCCAGTCTGCTGCAATCTCGCCTGCTTTCAGCAATTCTTGCCCAAGCGCACCTGCGCCAATCTGCCGTTTTACGACCAGCTTTTCGCAATCAAATTTGGCCATCGCGGCCTGCGCCTCTGCGGCTCCTACGCGATCAAGCCAAAGCGTTGGAATGGTATGAGCGCCGCGCGCTTCTAGGTCTTTCAGATATGTCTTTGATACGTTCCACTGCACCGTTTCGGGCGAGTTGCAAACCGCAATTCCAGCATCTTCAAGCGCACTAAGTTTGCCCAAGAATTCATCGGACTTATCCTGATAATTCCAGGCCGTTCCCAGCAGCACGAGGTCAATTCCATCGAACGCACTTAGGTCTGCTTCCCAATCGACGACTTTCAGTTCCAGCCCCGCGTTTTTGAAAGCCGGGGCCAGCGCGTTGATCATAAGATCGTGTTCAAAAGCATCCTCTCTTCGCGCGCCAGCGCCGGGAAGAGTGGTTTCACATGCAAGAAATCCGATTTGTGTCATAGTCTGGCCGTCTATTTCGCGATTGGGTCTCTGGAAAGAGGAGTTTGTCGGCGCTAGGGCTTTTTCCCAATGACAGACACATTCACAATGCGCCGCCCGGATGATTGGCATCTTCATTTTCGCGATGACGACATTATGCGCGCGGTTGTGCCTTATACGGCGCGTCAATTTGCAAGAGCGATTGTGATGCCCAATCTGACACCGCCTGTCACAACCACTCAGCTGGGGCGGGAATATCGTGATCGGATTTTGGCCGCTGTGCCAGATGGTATCGATTTTACGCCCCTGATGACGTGTTACCTGACCGATGGAACCGATCCAGATGATCTTGCGCGCGGCGGCAATGAGGGGGTCTTTACGGCTGCCAAACTGTATCCCGCCAATGCCACCACAAATTCATCAAGCGGTGTGACAGATGTGGAGCGGATCTATCCCGTCCTGCAACGCATGGAAGCTGAAGGCATTGTTTTGTGCATTCACGGCGAAGTAACCGATCACGATATTGATGTGTTCGATAGAGAAGCGGAATTCATAGATCGGCATTTGCGCGCGATTGTTGCTGAGTTTCCCAAGCTTAAAGTGGTCTTTGAACACATTACCACATCTGATGCAGTCGAATTTGTGAAAGCGGCGGGAGACAATGTCGCAGCAACAATCACGCCGCAGCACCTTCACATAAACCGCAATGCCATGTTGGTGGGCGGCATTCAGCCGCACAATTATTGCCTGCCCGTTGCAAAACGCGAAACGCACAGGCTCGCTCTTCGCGCGGCTGCGACATCAGGATCGCCCAAGTTTTTCTTAGGAACAGACAGCGCACCCCATTTCCGCCATGACAAAGAAAGCGCTTGCGGGTGTGCTGGGATTTTTGGCGCGCCGGTCGCGTTAGAAAGCTATATCACTGTTTTCGAAGAACAGTGCGCGCTCGATAATTTCGAAGGCTTTGCCTCGCTTCACGGTCCTGCCTTTTATGATCTGCCGGTCAATGAAGACATGGTGACTTTGGAGCGGGTGGAAAACTCCATTCCAGATGAGGTTTCCCTTGCTGGTTCGAGCATTGTTCCTTGGCATGGAGGTCAAACGCTGGGTTGGCGTTTCGTCGGTTAGGTGGCCGATTGGTTTTTCGCAGCGCCCCGTGATCGCATCAGCATATCTCCGACGAAAATCGCCACCGCCACCCAGATAAGAATGAAGCTGCCGAGTTGCGCAAGCTTCAGCTCTTCACCAAAGACAGTCAGCCCCAAAAGGAACACGATTGTGGGGGCCAGATATTGGATAAAGCCCAATGTTGAATAGGGCATGCGCCGCGCTGCAATCGCGAAAAGCAGCAAGGGCACAGCAGTTACAACGCCGGAGAAAACGATGATTGTGCTCAAGGCCACCTCTTTGCCGAACGCACTGCCTTGGGGGAGCGCCGCGTAATAGAGGGCGATCACAGTTGCGGGGGCAAGAAGGATGCAGGTTTCAATCATGAGGCCGGGCAATGCGCCGACATCAACTTGTTTGCGAACAATGCCATAAAGGCCAAAGCTCAAAGCCAATCCGAGGCTGATACCAAGCGATTCCAAGGAACCGGCTGCCAACAAAGCCACCGCAACCCCGGCAATCGCGACCGCGCACCATTGAAGGCGCGAAAGCTTTTCCGACAAGAGAACGGTGCCCAAAAGCACATTCAGCAGCGGATTGAGATAATAACCAAGCGATGTGGCATAGACCTGTTCGTTGGTGATCGCCCAAATGTAGATCAGCCAATTCGCCCCGATAAGCGCGGCGCTTACCAACAAAGCCAATAGAGTTCGGCGATCCTTTGTTGCGGCCTTTAGGGCAGGGAATTGTTTGCGCAGCGCAATGATTAAGAAGCAAAAAGGCACGGTAAAAATCACTCGCCAACCAACAAATTCAAACGGTGGGACAGCTGCTGCCAGCAGGAAATAGAGCGGAAGAAAGCCCCAGATTAAATAGGCTCCTAAAGCCGCTAGCAAACCCGTTCGGCTTTCAGATTGATCGGCGTTGCCCATGGCCAGCCGTTAAGCTTCTTAGCTGACATTGCCAAGCGAGATCAAAATTCAATCCGCGCTTACATTTGGTAAAAACTCTGAACGCTCGCTGTCGCAGCTGATTGCAGCGCGTTCAGTTTCGATACCCTATAGATGAATGCATCAAATCAAGGGGTTTTTGAACGCCGACCTGACGATGCGCTCATGAACCCATAGACGATCTTAGGCCAATCCCACCAACGGCCTGAGCGCGGCACTTTGGGTCGCGGAAAGCGCTTCTATGCCCTGCAAAGGGTATGGAAGCGTTTTTGTTTTGCACAAGGTTTGGCCGTGCAACGAATTGGGACTGGGAATGTTAACCCCGTTCTGGCAGACCTCTATTGTATGATGTGTCGCTCATTCCTCGTTTCACTCGCCGCGTTGCCAGCTGTCCTGACGGCTTGCAGCGAGCAAGAAAGCTCTGACATCGATCAAAATGTCACGAACAAAGATCCCGTGATTTCGCGGGCTCTCAATGATCCTTTGATGATTGATCCTGACCTTGCTTGGGTGAATGAG
>JBCAZT010000097.1:0-11205 GCA_038532855.1 Pseudomonadota bacterium | reverse complement strand
GATGCCCAGATCGAACTTTAGACGTGGCAACGCCTTGGGAAAGGAGAAATGCGCCATTGGTCAGGCGCGGACTCGGGCCTGACCTAATCCGCCCCTTGTGACCTGAATTGGTGTTAGTGAATCCGAATTTTCATCGTGCCTGTCTATGGGGGCTGCGCATTGTCACAAGTGGCTGACCCGCCCTCATAAATATCAGAGGCTTACCTCGCAGGAGCGTGGTCATTTTAGGAGCGATTTGCAGGTACTAATCATACTGTAGTCAGAGGGTGTATTTCTGGGGTCCGCTACAGCGCTGGCTACAGCCTATTTGGAGCCTAGCGACACTGAGATTGCCAGTTTTGTAGCCAGTGCCCTCACAAAAAGCCCTTGGCTAAAACCTTGCTTCTAGGCAAACGACCTTATCGTCCAGTTTTGGGTGACCAATCACATTTATGAAATGACTGACTTTGGGGGTGAAAGCGGACATTCCTTGACTTTCATAATTTCCTATTTAGGAAAGTATCTATGGAAAAGGCGTTCAAGGCTCTCTCATCAACTCCGAGAAGACGCATTTTAAATCACCTCGCGGGGGGACCGATGACTGTGGGGGAGATTGCATCCAAGTTTGATATGGCAATGCCATCCATCTCCAAGCACATCTCGGTATTACACGATGCCGGTCTGCTGCATCGTCAGAAGCGCGGTCAGGAAGTAATCTACTCGATTGCAGCCGATAATCTGGCCAACAGCCTTTACGCATTCCTCACCCCATTCTGCCCTGAAGCAAGAGCCCTCGCGGCTGAGCGCAGGCTGGAACCTATCGATCCGGAGAACGAAGGATGAGTGCAACCCAAGGCGAAGCGGCAAGCGGCGCGTTCAAGGTGAATTCGCTATCTGGTTTGGAGCATGCAGACCCCAGTAGCGGCACGCTGGTCTGGGACTGGCCGCGCTCGCTCTGGAATATGGGCTTCATCGTTGGCGCGTTGATCCTTGGGCCGATGTTTTTCACTTGGGACGCTGTATTGGTCTTTCTCCTACTGTCAGGTTTCACTCTGTGTGTAGGTCACTCGGTCGGCTTTCACCGGCGCCTAATTCATCACACATTCGACTGCCCGAAATGGCTTGAGCGCGTGATGGTCTATATCGGTGTCTTGGTTGGTATGGGTGGGCCGCTCTGGACAGTCGGTCTGCACGACATTCGCGACTGGGCGCAGCGGCAGGAAAACTGTCATTGGTTCCTGTGTCACAAGAAGTCGGCGCTTGTTGATGGGTTCTATTATCTCAACTTTCGCCTGATCTTTGATAAGCCGCCAACATTTGATGCTGGTCCGGGGGTTAGTGACGATCCGTTTTACATCTTCCTCCAGCGAACATGGATGCTGCACCAAATTCCCGTGGCATTAGCTCTCTATTCGCTGGGAGGCTGGCCGTGGGTTGTTTGGGGCGTCGTGGTCCGCGTTGCGACCTGCTTTACGATGCATTGGTACATTGCACATTTCGCTCACAGGCAAGGGCATCAGGACTGGTATGTCGAAGATGCAGCGGTTCAGGGGTACAACATTGGGTGGCTGGCCATCCCGACCATGGGTGAGAGTTGGCATTGCAACCATCACGCTTTTCCGGCGTCGGCCCGACATGGCCTCTATCCCGGTCAAATCGACTGGGGCTATGATTTCATCCGACTCCTCGCTTGGCTCGGTCTTGCGAAGAATATTCAGCTACCCCAGAACCTTCCCGCTCGCCCCTCGATTACACCTCTTACCGACAGAGCGATGTCGATTGCGGCGCCAGATCAGGCTGAAGCGTCACAGAGATAGTCCAACAATGTCCGCAAATGGGTCGTGAGCTGACTGTCGGGTTTTGGGAACCAGTGGCAAGCAATCGGCCCACCATCTTCTGTGTAATTCTAGTGTAATCATTCCGGGAAAGTCGCGGAATGTTCGTGATTTTATCGTTGAGGAGTGACGCCACTTTCCCTCGGGTCTCAGACCTTTCCGGTACCTTCGGGGCATTCAAGGAATCAGCTGTTTGAGGACTTAAAATCCCCTGATCCTATAGATCGTGCGAGTTCGAGTCTCGCCACCCGCACCAGAAACTCCGGCTTTCGCCCCAAGTAATTGATTGTTTGGGGCCAATGAGTTCAACCACACATCCCAAGCTGGTCTGCGCGATGCGGATCAACGAATTGCTCGACATCGCGCGACTAAGCTCGCAGCTGATTTTCTTGAGAGCGCTCTAATCGTCGAGTAACTTCACTTCGCGCAAGAGTGCGACGCTCTGGATCTTGCGAATTTTGTTGTAAAGCTCGAGCACGGTTTCATTGCCCTGATCGATATTGGCTTTTCCAAATGCTTCGAGGAATGCGAGGTAGCGCTCTTTATTTGGCTCAAGCATTTCGCCGCTTGGGAAAGTGATGCGCAGAACCATGTTATAGTCTTCTTTGTAAGGGACCATATAGATCGCAAAGCTGGATATGACGCCTTGCTCTTGTTGGATTTCGTTCGCTGCAACCCAAGTGCTTTTCAGCCCTTCAACGTAGACTTCTTCTTGACCCTGATCCACTTGAACGAAGGTTAATTCGGTGACCTCTTCAGCTGGCTCCCAATTTTGATAGATTTCCATTTGCGCGGCGGCGGGAGCTGCCAAAGGCAAAACCACTGCCACAGTCGCAGCAGCAAGCATCGTTCTAATTTTAAACATTTTTCACCCCTCTGATAGTTGAGGTCAATGCTTCTGCCATCCTCTAGGCAAACGTGTCCTGTGGGAAAGGTGAGGGAAACCTGAGGGACTGATAAATCCAATACTTTCCGTATCATCCAGCCCAATAACCTAACAAAGCGTGGTCGCGATGGGGGGTTATGTTGATGGACTCGTTTTTGATCGGACCATGCACTGTTACGCCGGCGTGCAATGTTGTTGCACGCGGCGAAAAGCGCATTTCGCTTGAACCCAAAGTGATGGCGGTTTTGCTAAGCCTGAACGCAAGAAGGGGTAACGTCGTTGCACGCATCACATTGCTGGACGAGGTATGGAATGATGATGAAGCTGCTGACGACAGTCTAACCCGTGCCATTTCTCTTCTTCGCAAGGCTTTGGGGAGCCTTCTATGGCGGTTTACTGCTTACTCTTGGTGAGTTTGAGGAAGCTGAGGCTGCTTTTCGCAGGTCTTTCGATCTGGGCTTCGGAGCAGCTGCGTTTGGCGTTTCGCATCGGATGGCAGCGCGAGGAGAGGCTGATGCTGCGGTTGAATTTATGGAGGAAAATTTTGACGGCCTTGCCCCCATTGAACAAGCAGAGCTTCGTTGGCCACTGATCCGTCGTCTAATCTATGGCGCGTATCTAAAGAAAGCACCGGTTGAGAAACTGATTGTACGCGGGGCGCTTAAGCGCAGATTAGACAATAGAATGGCACAGCCAACGGCAGCTTCGGTTATTGGTTTTCTATTCCTTGGCGATTCAGAATCCTTCGTGCGCAACATCCTCCAAAAACCGAATCCATATATCGGCTATACGATCGCTCGCATCTGGGAACCGACTGCAGAATCAGAAGGAGTACGAAAGCATCCGAATTTTCGGTCCTTCGCTGAAACTCTTGGTCTGCCTCAATGGGATGAAACGACGGCCTCCGGGGCCTCCAAAAAGGTTCAAACTGATCTGATCAACGCGTACTAGGCGGGCCAGAAAAGACCTAAGATCTCGGAGTCCAAGACCAACGCTCCCACCCTCAAAAGCCAAAAAAGCCTGCCACTTCTTAGACACAAAAAAGCGCATGGTTCTTATCGCTATCGGTCTTTTGTTTGCGGTGAATTTACACCCCGGTCCGAAGGTGACAGTGCGCTAATCCTATCGCAATGCGATCGCGCGTGGCTGACTGCTGATCAGCAATTTGTGCACTGTCACCTTAATTGCCTAAGAATTGGCGCCTAAATAGCCCAATTGCCCCGCCTTAAAAATTGTCTGCGCGCGGTTGACGCTGTCCAGTTTCTCGCCCGCGCGGTGGATGTGATAGCGGATGGTTGCGTGGCTGCGTTCAAGGATCATGCTGATTTCCTTGTCCGTCTTACCAATCGCTGCCCACCGCAAACACTCAACCTCACGTTTTGACAAGACGCAATCGGATGGAATGCGTCGTTTGGTCCGGTGCGCTTGCACATAGCCTGCAACAAAACGGCGAGTGATTTGTGAGAAGAGCACGCCATCGCGCGCAAATTCTTCGCTCAAATCCTCTTTGTCCGCATCCATGCTGATAAAGCTGCTGGCCGAAATTTGTCCGAAGGGCAGATGGACAGGGATGACGATGGCCGCTTTGCACAAGGAGCGTTTTTCGAAATCGTTAAGGTCAATCTCTTCAAGATAGGAATTGCGCCAGCGTGTGTTGAACCCATGCCGGTTTACCCAGAACGGTTCGCTTTCATACCGGCATGCCCGTGGCAAAGGCGAATGGAGGGCAAGGCGGTGATCTTCCCACCAGCGCGCTCCATCATCCACCCAGTGGAAGATATCGGCATTCAAGATCGTACCATCGGCATCGACCATCGGTTCTTTAGAAGAAATATCATCGCAAACGGCGATCTGCATTCCGCGCTCACGAGCGATTTCAGCGAGGTTCACCGCTGCATCATGAATGTCTTCAATGCAGGTAATGGTGACAGTTTCGAGCAATTGCTCGATATTCTCACGCGTGGAAGCTGTTTTGAGCTCAATGACATTTGTGGCCATGTGTGGCTTCTCCTCTCTCTCCGAATCGGACGATAACCTATTTTTGGCTAAATGCCTCATACTTTACGTAGGGGAATTGAGAATTTTTGCCGTATAACCCGGCTATATCAGCAAGGAGTATGGTGCCAATGTGGCAGGGCGAAAATTTTGGTGTTGCACTCAAAGCCGTTGCAGCGGGCATTGACCCTTCGCGGCCCGCATTGATCCATGGTGACAGGGTTGTGAAATGGGGCGAATTGGACGCTTTAAGCGATGCTGTGGCCGCCGCTTTGCTCGCGCGTGGACTGAAGCGGGGCGATATTGCGGGGCAAATGCTGCGCAACACGCCTGATTATTTGGTTGCCTATTTCGGTGCGATCAAAGCTGGGTTGGTGCCGGTCAATGTGAATTACCATTATAAAGACCGCGAACTAACCGATATCTGCCAGCGCTTTGGTATGAAAGCGATCTTCACAGAAAGCGATTTTACCGAGGCTGCATCTGCCGCTTTGGGAAAGAGCAGGCAAGTAATTGATGTTGGCAGCGCTGACTGGGCGGCCATTCTTGCCAGCGAAGTGCCAGAGGATTTTTCCATCCATTCCGACCCCGAAGCCTTGTTCCTCACAGCGACGGGAGGGACAACCGGCATGCCCAAAGCGGTGATGTGGCCGTTTACGCAAAGCTGGCAAGCGAATGCAATTTCGGTGTGGCAACGCGGATTTGGTGAGCCGCCTTTCATCGCAGCTTCGCTCGATGAACAAGTGGCAGAAGCGGCCAAAATCGGCCCCGACCATCCCGCATCCACATCGCCCACTCTGCTTTTAAGCCCGCTGATGCATGGGGCCGGGCAGTTTTACGCCGTTATTCAATTGCTCAAAGGCGGCACTTTGGCATTCTTGCCCACACCCAAATTTGATGCTGAAACGGCGCTTTCCGAAATAGAGCGATTGGGTGCGAAGACCCTCTTTATCGTGGGCGATGCGTTTGCAATGCCGCTTGCCGATGCTTTGGAAAGCCATGCCGATCCGGCCCAAGCTCTTACGTCTTTGCGCCTGATCGTTTCAACCGGCGCTGCGTTTAGCGCGGTGCATAAAGAACGCTTGATTGCACATCAAAAAGCTTTGGTGGTTGTTGATGCGCTTGGTTCTAGTGAAAGTTCTGGCACGGCGACTGTTATCACAACCGCTGCAGGATCAAGTGGTGGCGGCAAATTCTCAGCCATTCCGGGACGCAATACGAAGCTGTTTGATGCAGAATTGAACGAGATCAAGCCGGGTGATGATGGCATTGGTGTCGTGGCGCGATCTGGCCCTTTGCCGATCGGCTATCTTGGCGAAGACGAAAAGAACGCCAAAACCTTCCCTGTGATCGATGGTGTGCGATATTTGATGACGGGCGATCAGGCGCGCTGGGCCGAAGATGGCACACTCGATTTTCTGGGCCGCGACAATATGTGCATCAACACAGGCGGCGAAAAAGTCTTCCCTGAAGAGGTTGAAGCCGTGTTGATGGAGCATGAGGCGGTAGAGGATGCGCGCGTTGTCAGCCTGCCCGATGCGCGCTTTGGCCGCAAGATTGTGGCTGTGGTGAAGCCCGAAGGAGCGCCGGATAATGGGCTGGAGCAAGCCCTTGATGCATGCGCTCGCGAAGGCTTGGCGGGATACAAGATCCCGCGCCTTTATGTGTTCACTGATGGGTCTTTAAGGCTCAATAACGGAAAGCCAGACTACAAAACCGCGCAACAATTGGCGGATGAAGCGGTGGGCTAACCCGTCGTTCTGTCGGCTTGATCTTTGGCGTTCGTGCCTTTGATCATTGCACGCATTTGGTCCCATTGCTCATCGCCCAGGCCGGATAACATGGGGTAGAAGGTGCCGCCATTCGCGCGCGCTCCTGCGCCATCGATCGCGATAGTTTGCCCGTTCACATATTCGGCGCCGGGCCCCATCAGGAAGACCGCAAGATTAGCGAGTTCATGCATTTCACCCGCGCGCCCCATAGGGTTCATATTGTTGTTTGGATTGGCGTCTTTTTCGCCCGGGTTTAGCCGTGAGCTCATGCCTTTGGTCGGGAAAAGCCCCGGTGCAATCGCGTTGAAGCGAAGGCCATAACGGCCCCATTCTGTTGAAAGGCTTTGCGTCATCGCGTTGATAGCGGTTTTTGACATGGCAGATGGCACCACAAATGCGCTGCCCGTCCAAACCCAGGTCGTAAGGATTGAGAGGAAGCTTGCCTTCTTGCCTTCTGCGATCAGGCGTTTGCCGATGTCGAGTGTGACGTAAAATGTGCCGCGAAAGACAATGTCAGAAATGGCGTTGAATGCGTTGACTGAAAGGTCCTCGGTCCGGCTGATGAAATTGCCGGCTGCATTGTTCACAACGCCGGTGAGCGCGCCGCCATCGGCCCAAATGGCATCGACCATTTTGGTGATCGCATCTGGATCGCGAATGTCGCATGCAAAAGCGACCACTTTGCCGCCATGCATCTCCATCAATTCAGCAGCGGTCTCATCAACCTTGTTCTGGCGGCGGCCGCAAATATAGACGGTCGCGCCCAGCTTCAAAAACCCTTCGGCCATTTCGCGGCCCAGCCCAGTTCCGCCCCCTGTCACGAGAATGCGCTCGCCATCCATCAGGCCTTCGCGAAACATCAACTGTGATACGTCCATCTGTGTGTCTTTCTTTAGAGAGGATCAAAGGCCCAAAACGGTCTTTGCGATAATGTTCTTTTGCACTTCGTCCGATCCGCCAAAGATCGTCGCAGCGCGGTTGTTGAGATACCGGCCCATCGCGGTTTGCGCTGCATCGCTGCCCACAGGTTCGGGCGCTTCATTGCCGTAAAGTGGGCGTTCTAATGGCAATTGCAGCGCATCTGTGCCCAGCAATTCAAGCTGCAAGGTGTCAATATCTTGCCCGATATTGGATGCCAGCAATTTGACGAGAGATGTTTGCGGGCCGGGCGATCTGCCTTTGGCGAGCTCTGCCAGAATGCGCAGCTCGGTAAATTCCAAAGCTTCTGCCTCCAGCCGCGTGCGCGCCAACCTGTCACGGAACCGCGCATCATGCGCCATTGCGCCATTGACGCCTGAAGGCTGTTCGTCAGCCATGGCCGCGAGCCGATCAATGCTTTGCAAAAGACGCGGGGCAAAGCATGATCCGCCGCGCTCATTTTCGAGCAGGAATTTGGCAATCGCCCAACCTTGCCCTTCCTCTCCGATGCGGTTTTCCTCTGGAGTTTTGGCATCGCTAAAGAAGACCGCGTTCACTTCGTGATCGCCGGACATGGAATGGATCGGTGTGACTTCCACGCCCTCTTGGTCCATCGGCATCAAAAGAAAGGTAATACCAGCCTGTTTCTTCACATTGGGATCGGTACGGACCAGCGCGAAAATCCAATTGGCGTGATGCGCGTGCGTGGTCCAGATTTTGGAGCCGTTGACGATATATTCGCCATTTTCGAGCCGGGCGGAGGTTTTCAGACTTGCAAGATCTGATCCGCTTCCTGGCTCTGAATATCCCTGACACCAGTAGTCGTCACCAGATAAGATACCCGGCAAAAAACGCGCCTTTTGCTCTGGCGTGCCGAATGCACAAATCACAGGGCCAACGAGTTTGAGGCCTAGGATCGCCAGCGAGGGCGCGCCTGCAAGCGCGCATTCTTTGTCAAAGATGAACTTTTGAACCGGGCTCCATCCAGTGCCGCCATCTTCCTTGGGCCACATAGGGGCAACCCAGCCTTGTTTGCACAAGATGCGGTGCCATTCCATGCCGATATCGGGTTCCACAAACACACCCGGTGTGTGGCGTGCGCCGTCGCGAAGATGCTGCGGGAGTTTTTCGGCAAGAAAGGTGCGCACTTCCTCACGGAAGGCGATATCCTCAGCGGAGAAGTCCATATCCATCTTCGTCAATCCCTTTGACTGTTAGCCATCGTCTCGCATGGCCCATCCGATAGAACGGCGCAGCATGTCGTAATAAACATCGTAATTCCACGCGCACATTTCCTTATGCGGGTAGAAATCCTGCATTCCGGGCAAGTCGTAATGCCCTCGGCAATGGCCCAACATGTTGTAGACGATCTCGCCTTTGCCAACGTCGCGTGTGTAGAGGATTGGCACTTTGGTTTCGGGCCAATCGCTATCGACAAAGCCGGTTGCTTCCCCTTTGAACGTCGTTTGCATCAGCACGTTGAGATCGTTGTTGGTGATCTTGGAGATGTAAAGCTCATCGACCACTTCGAAATTACCGATGCCTTTGCTCAGTTCATGCGTGTCATCAAGCACTTCGACTTCGAACGGGCCGATGGGGGGATGCGCTTTGAACTGAGTGCCCAGCAATTCCATCACGCCGCTGGTATCATCGGGCGCGTCGACAAGGCCTTCTTCGGTGAAGGCTAGAATGGAATTTGTGCCATGCAGCGCCAACCATTTGCCCCCTTTTTCCAGCCACGCTTTGATCGTGTCGGTCTGCTCTTTGGTCGGGATTTCATCGACTGTGTAGGTCACCAGGAACCGGCACTGTTCGAGCCGTTCCAGCCCGGAATAGTCGCAGGCAACTGTTGTGCGGATGTTGGGGTGTTCGGCCAAAAGCTCGAGGATCTTGATCCGCGGCGTATCCATATCGTGATATTTGCCGCCGATAATGAAATGGGCATCGATCCGGCTAAGCTCTTGGGGGTTTGTCGGCATATCCATGGCTCTAGCTCCTTATCGATCCGCCGCCATCGACAGTGAAATCGCAGCCTGTGGTAAAGCTGGCTTCATCGCTGGCGAGAAAAACGACCGCTTTGGCGACTTCTTCGGGTTCGCCGATGCGGTTCATCGGATGGGTCGCAGCAAAATCGCGTTCAATATTTTCTGGTTCATCCGCGCCAGAGAACTTGTAGCGGTCATACATGGGTGTGCGAATTGCGCCGGGGTGCACCATGTTTGCACGGATCGGCACGCCGCGCTCTGCGCAATCGAGCGCAACCGAGCGGGTGAGGCCAAGCAATCCGGCCTTCGATGCCGAATAGGCCGCAACAAAGGCGGCGGCCCGCATTGCAATCATCGATCCAATATTGACGATGGCTCCCGGTTCGCCCGCGGCTTCCATTGCCGGAAGTGCCGCGCGCATTCCGAAATAGGGGCCATGCAAATTGATGTCGATCGTGCGTTCCCACGTATCGAGCGTGCCGTCTACCACATTGCCCGGCTCTGAAATGCCCGCGATGTTGCACAGCACATTCAGCTTTCCAAAATGCTCGCCCGCCGCTTTTACAGCCTCGTGCCACCGATCGAGATTGCGCACGTCGAGCTCAAAAGCGGCCGCATTGTCGCCCAATTCACCCGCAAGCGCCTGCGCTTTGTCGAGCTGCACATCGCATAGCAAAACCTTGCCGCCCTCTGCGACAATCATACGGCCAACCGTGGCCCCGATCCCTTCTGCGCCCCCTGTGACCAGTGCGACTTTACCTTCCATCTTTCCCATTGAGCGTCTCTCTCCCTACCGCTCGAGGATCGCCACACCGGAAAGTCCGGGGGCGCCGTAAACATGGCTGTAGCCTATTTTCGGGCCGTTCCCATCGCGTCCCGGCACTTGGCGTTCGCCCGCGCGACCACGAAGTTGTTCGACGTTTTCGTAGATTTGTCTCAGGCCTGAGGCGCCTACGGGTTCACCGCAAGCGATGCAGCCGCCATCAGTGTTGATCGGCAGCTTGCCATTGCGCTGTGACCAGCCATTGGCGAGCCATTCTTCCTGTTCGCCGTCTTTGCAAAAGCCGTTTTCGGCCATATGCATGATTTCAGCGCCGCTTTCCGTGTCTTGCAATTGCGCAACTTCAACATCTTCAGGGCCAATACCTGCGCCTTCAAACGCGGCCTGCGAGGCGAGCACGGTTGGCTTTCCGCCTTCCTTAACGCTGACGCCTGCCTGGAAGACTTCGAAGCTATCTGGCGGGCGTGTTTTTACCGACACATTGGCGATTTTCACGCCGTCAGCGCCCAGCTCCTTCATTTTTTTTTCGCTCGCAAGGATCAGTGCAACCCCGCCTTCAGAGGGAGAGCAGAACATGAATTTTGTGAGCGGATCGTTGATCATGGGTGCGTTCATGATCGTTTCCAGATCAATCTCGCTGCGCCGCCAAGCATGCGGGGTCACCGTGCCATTGCGGAATGCTTTCTCAGCCACCCGGCCAAGCGTTTCTCTGCTGATGCCGTAGAGCTGCATATAGCGCTGAATTTTGAGAGCAAAGAATTGCGTCGTCAGCATCATGCCCGTTTCGCCATACCATTCAGGCAGGCCGTAATCTTTAGGATCAGCGTTGAAAGCTCCGCGCGGATGTTTGTCGAAACCAACTGCCAAAGCAAGATCATACATCCCGCTTGCAATCGCTTGCTGGGCAGACGCCATAGAGCTGCCGCCGGTTGCGCAGCCATTGGCAACATTGGTGAAGGGAAGCGAGGTCAGCCCCAGCTCATTCACCAATGTTGCCAATGGCTGCGCAACCGGCGGCAGCTCTATGGCGTCTGCCCAGCAAGCGATTGCAAGC
>JBCAZT010000096.1:0-11212 GCA_038532855.1 Pseudomonadota bacterium | reverse complement strand
TGGATGCGGGGGCGATCTCCATTGCCGCATACGTAAACCAAAGGTCTTATACGTATGCGTAGACAAAGCTCAGGGATTACACCTAGCGCTCTGCTTGGCGTGAGCGAAAGACGGGAGAAAATCTCTCGCAGTTTCTGCGATTAAGCCGCGTCGGCTGTGGCAATCCCTAATTTATCACCAACCTCGCTGTTAAGCATCTCTGCAATCAGAAATGCGAGCTCCAGCGATTGTTCGGCATTCAGGCGCGGATCGCAATGCGTGCGATACCGGTCGCCCAAAGCTTCATCCGTGATTTCAACCGCGCCGCCTGTGCATTCGGTCACATCTTGGCCCGTCATCTCGATATGGATGCCGCCCGGATGCGTGCCTTCGGCGCGGTGGACGGCGAAAAAGCCCTTCACCTCGGTTAAAATGCGCTCAAACGGGCGGGTCTTAAATCCGCTGTCAGATTTGATGACATTGCCGTGCATCGGATCACAGCTCCACACGACCGGATGCCCTTCAGCTTTGACAGCGCGGACCAATTTGGGAAGGCCATCTTCCACCTTGTCATGGCCGAACCGGCTTATCAGCGTAATCCGCCCCGCTTCGCGCGAAGGGTTAAGCTGATCGAGAAGACGGATAAGCGCATCAGGCTCAAGCGAAGGCCCGCATTTCATGCCAAGCGGATTGCCGATACCGCGCGCAAATTCGATATGCGCGCTGCCATCAAACCGCGTGCGATCACCAATCCAAAGCATATGCGCGGAGGTTGCAAACCAATCACCCGTCAACGAATCCTGCCGCGTCAGCGCTTGCTCATAGGGGAGCAGCAGACTTTCATGGCTGGTGTAGAAACTGGTGCCTTGAAGCTGGGGAACCGTGCCCGGATCAACGCCGCAGGCTTCCATAAAGTCTAATGCTTCACCGATCCTATCAGCCGTCCTTGCAAACTTATCCGTCCACGGCGTGCGGCCCATGAATTCAAGCGTCCATTGGTGAACCTGACGCAGGTTCGCATAGCCACCGCCCGCAAAAGCGCGCAGTAGGTTTAGCGTGGAGGCGGCCTGAGAATAAGCACGCACCATCCGCATGGGATCATTACGGCGCTGCTCAGGTGTGAACTCTATTCCATTGATATTATCGCCGAAATAGCTGGGCAATGTCATATCGCCTTTGGTCTCGGTCGGAGCAGAGCGCGGCTTTGCAAATTGCCCAGCCATCCGGCCCACTTTGACCACCGGACGCTTGCTAGCAAAAGTCAGCACCACCGCCATCTGCAGCAGCACGCGAAAGGTATCGCGGATATTGTTGGGGTGGAATTCCGCGAAACTTTCCGCGCAATCGCCGCCTTGCAGCAAAAACGCTTTGCCATTGGCAACATCGGCAAGATCAGATTTAAGCGCGCGCGCTTCGCCTGCAAAGACTAGCGGCGGATAGGCTTCCAATGTTGCCTCTGCTTCGGCCAATTCAGCCGCGTCTTCATAAGCGGGCAAATGCCGCGCTTCGTGGGCTTTCCAGCTTTCAGGTGTCCATGCTGTTGCCATGGTATGGGGCTTTCATTTTTTCTGTCGTATTAGGTGTGCGGGCGCGCCGCTACACAAGGTGTGATCTATCTGTAAAGCTTTGATGGCCTTGGCGATACTTTTATTTCGTTCGCACTGTGATCGAAAGAGCCGATCAGCGCCCTGAAACCGCTTGTGCCGTAGGCGCAGGCGGAGCCGGGGGAATTTCAATAACACTGGCGCTTTGGGCCAATTCTTGCCCTTCTGGGATCACAGCAAGGCGGAATGGCGATTGTTTTGTGAAATATCGCTCTGCCAAAAACCGCATGATTTGCGGGCTGGTTTGCGAATAATCTGAGAGCAATGTTCGCAAAAGCGGCACGCGCTGCGGATCGGTAGATGCCCCTTCCAGATTATACAGCCAGAACTGATTGCCCGTGGACGCACGGCGCACCAATTGCGCCAATGGCTCTGTCACCCGCGTGATTTCATCTTGTGTCGGCGGATTGGTCGCAAGATCAGCGGCAATCTTTTCCGCCTCAGCAAAGAAGATTGGCACCACATCGGGCTGCAATTGCGCAATCGCGGTGATCCGCCCGCCGCCATTGATATCGGTCGGCCATTTGGAAAAGACCTGCGGCGAATAGCTCGCGCCCAAACGCTCTCGCAAAGCTTCGAGCAAGCGATTGTTGAACAATTGCGTGAGGATTTCGAGCTGGCGCGATTCGCGGATCTTCTCCATCCCGCCGCCCGTTGGCCAACTGATAACAGCGGCCGCTTGGTTGCTGTCACCACGGTGGTTGAGCACTTCCGGCGCTTCAGAGTTAGCAGCAAAGCCTGGAATGCGCGCGGCGATAGCGGGGTCAATCGGTTCGCGCGCAGGCAATGCACCGAAGGTTTCGCTTAGCTTTTGGACAATCTCATCACGGTCAAATTCGCCGAAGATCAGCACTTCGATATTGCCTTGCTTCAAAAGCGGCTCCCACACTTCGCGGAAACGCTCTGGCGTGATCGAACTCAGCTCTGCCGGGCCCGGCGTTGCAAAGCGGGCGTCTTTGCCGGTTGAGAAATATTCCAGATCGCGGTTCAACACGCCGCCGGGGCTTGTGGCGTATGAATTGTAAGCCAACTCTCCCGCAGCCTTGGCGCGGATCACCGGGTCAGCATCCCAGCGCGGCATGCCGAGTTTTGCAGCGAACAGATACAACTGGTCTGCCACATCACTGGATCGGGTTTGCGCGGTGAAAGTGAAGACCGCATCATCAATCCCGAAATCAAATCCAAGCTTGCGGCCTGTTGCGATCCTATCAATCTCGTTCTGGCCAAGATCGCCCAGCCCCGATCCGACAAGCGCAACCTCGCCCAAAGGTGCATAAACAGCATTGCTTTCATCAAAGGCGCGATAGCCAGCGCCAAAGCGGACCTTTACCGTCACGCGCCCCGGTTCAGCCGCATTCGGCCAAAGCAATGCGCGCGTGCCGTTAGAGAAATTGACTTGCTCAACTTCAAGAATGCCGAGCGGCCCTGCAGAGGTTACTTCGCCGGGGGTTCCGATGGGTGGCAATTCATCAAACGAAATGCTTTGAGCGGCAAGACGCGCTGTGCTGTCGCTTTCAATCTCGCGGCTTAGTGCCAAACGCAAGCCTGCCTCATCCGCCTCACCCATGCCAGGCGTGACATAGACAGAGCGCATCACATCGCCTTCAAACAGCTTTTTCGTGCGTTCGAGCACTTCGGCAGGGTTCAACCTGTCTTTCATGCCCCGAAACACGTCCAGCACCGTTTGCGGCGAGGCAACCGTTTCGCGAATGTCGACTGCATTAACGATATTGTCCGCAAGATCAGAACCTGATTGCACGCTTTCCTGTTCAACCTGATTGACGAAAATCACATCGAACTCCGCAACTTCGCGGTCGATCTCTTCTTGCGTTGGCGCGTTTGTTATCGAGTCTTGGATAACCGCGCGCACATCGGTCAGCGCGGTCTCCCAATCATCGGATAAAGGCGCAAAGGATACAAAGGTCGCATCGGTGGATCGCGAGATATCGTCCTGCGACATCTGAGCATACAGATACGATCCCCCAGCCCGCGCGCGCGTTTCCAGCCTGCGATTGATGATCTTTTGCGCAACGGCATCCAGCAGCAGACCTTCATTATAGACAATCGTGTCATCCACCTGCCGCCATGGCCGCAAAACGGCATAAGTCAGATTGCGCGGGAGGTCAGCCTCAACTCCGACAGCCAATTCGCCAATCGGGGCAAGCACTGCGCCATTGTCATTTGCAGCGGGCGCGACAGGGTCTCCAAAATCGGGCGCGATGCCCGCTTCGCCTGTTCCTTCCCAATCACCAAACCATTGCTCTACCAATCCCGCCAAAACCTCAGCGGGCGCATCGCCTGCGACAACGATGACCGTCTTTTCGGGCCGGTACCAGCGGTCATAGAATGTTTGAAGTTTTGCACCTGTCGCCGCTTCCAAAGTTTCAACCGTGCCAATGGGATTGCGCGTCGCGAGCCTTTGGCCTGCAAAGAAAGTGCGCCGCGACAAATCGGCCACTCGGCCAGATGCGCCGCCACGTTCGCGCTTTTCAGCAAGAACAATTGGAAGTTCAGCCGCCACGTTCTCATCGCTCAACACCGGTTCGCGGATCATGCCTGAAAGCAATTTGAAGCTTTCAGACAATTTCGCGGCATCGATGTCGGGAATGTCGAGCTTATAAGCGGTGTGCGTTGGGCTGGTTTCAGCATTGGCATCGCTGCCAAAGGTCGCACCCAATCTTTGCCAGGCGGCAATCGCTTCGGCTTGGCCTAGATATTTGCTTTCGCGAAACAACAAATGTTCGAGAAGGTGTGCATAGCCTTGTTCTTCATCGCGTTCATGAAGGCTGCCAGCATCCACGCGCACTCGGATAGAGACCTGACGCGGCGGCACGCCATTGCGGCGCACCGCATAACGAAGGCCGTTTGCCATCTCACCAAACAGCCATTTGTCATCCACCGGAACATCGCTGCCCCGATAAAGCCACGGCACGTCATCGCCTGTCTGCGTATATTGAGGTTCCGGCACTTCGGGCGCAGATGGCTGATCGGCTGCGGCTTGCTGCGCAAATACGGGAGAGGAAAGCGCAGCCGATGCTGCCAGCAGAGAAAGGGCGCCAAGGGCCCGATTAAGAACGTTCATAGCGCTCTTATAGGGGCGCAAGTTGTGAAGGGATAGTGAATGCGCGCAGCATCAGGGCACAAATCACGCCCATGCGCCATTGCCGCAAGGTGGATCGATCCCTAAATACGCGATCATGTTTATCGAAACCGAAACAACGCCAAACCCTTCCAGCCTTAAATTCTTGCCCGGTCGCCCGGTCATGTCATCAGGCACGCGCGAATTTCCCTCGCCCGAAGCGGCAGAAGCAAGTCCCCTTGCGCAAGCCATTTTCGACACGGGCGAAGTGGTGAATGTGTTTTACGGCTGGGATTTTGTCACGGTCACGGCAGCTCCCGGCAGCGATTGGAGCGCATTAAAACCGCAGGTGATCGCTATTCTGCTTGACCACTTTGTGTCCGAAGCGCCCCTATTTGCAGGTGGCAGCGCGGATGGGATCAGTGTGCCAGCTGAAGCGGAAATGGTTGTTGAAGACCGTCCCGAAGACGCAGAAACAGTGGCCGCAATTCAAGAATTGCTTGAAACCCGCGTTCGCCCTGCGGTGGCTGGCGATGGCGGCGATATCGCCTATCGCGGCTTTAAGGACGGGATTGTCTATCTCACATTGCAAGGCGCGTGTTCGGGCTGCCCATCCAGCACCGCGACATTGAAGCACGGGATCGAAGGTCTGCTCAAACACTACGTCCCCGAAGTAACCGAGGTTCAAGCGGCATGAGCGCGCCTTTCAACAAACAGTTCCATGATGCGCAGCTAGGTCAAGACGCGCTCGACCAGCTGTTTAATGAAGCGCGCACCTATAATGACTGGCTGGATAAGCCGGTTTCGGATGAACAGTGCCACGCCATTTGGGACCTCACCAAAATGGCGCCAACCTCTGCGAATATGCAGCCTGCGCGGATTGTCTGGGTGAAATCGGATGCAGCAAAAGCCAAACTTGCCGAATGCGTGATGGAAGGCAACAAAGCCAAAGTGTTGGCGGCCCCGGTCACCGCGATCATCGCATACGATATCGACTTTCACGAAGAGCTGCCTTGGCTGTTCCCCCATACCGATGCGAAAAGCTGGTTTGATGGCGATGAAGCGGGCCGCGAAGAGGGCGCGTTTCGCAATTCATCTTTGCAAGGTGCCTATCTGATGCTCGCAGCGCGCGCGCTGGGATTGGATTGCGGCCCTATGTCCGGATTTGATGCAGGTGCTGTGACCGAAGCCTTTTTAGCCGATGAACCGCGCCACCGTGTCAATTTCATTTGCTCCATCGGCTATGGCGATCCGGAGAGCATTTTTGAGCGCTCCCCTCGCCCCGAATTCGGCAAATTCAACACCATCATTTAGGTCCTGTTGAAATCCCAAGCTTGCGAGCGAGCTCGCTCTAAGGCATCGCGCCGTTTGTTATGCGCATTCTTGCCATCGAAACCGCCAGTGAGGCGTGCTCTGTTGCCCTGTTTGATGGGTCACGCTGCATCGCGCATGACCACCGCGTGTTAGGCCGCGGTCATGCAGAAGCCTTGGTGCCGATGATTGCCGAATTGCCAGATAAAGGGCGTGCGGATCGGATCCTTACCTCATTGGGCCCAGGCAGTTTCACAGGCGTTCGCATCGGCATAGCGACCGCACGCGCGCTTGGATTTGCATGGGGCGCGCAAGTTTTGGGCTATCCCACGCTCAATCTGGTTGCTGTGCAAAGCTGGCAGCCCACCCCGCGCGCTGTGACCGTTTGCATGAATGGCGGGCATGGCGAATGGTTTGTGCAAAGCTTTGCCGCATCAGGCGCGCCTGAAACCGATCCTCAATCGCTGCGTCCCGATGCAATAAGCGCAGCGGGCATCCACCCAGTGATCATTGGCAATCGCGCACGCGAATGCGCTGATTTGTTCAGCGATGAAAGGCTGGTGATCGACATGCTTCCTGATGCGCGACAGACCCATCTTCTGCACGAAGCGCGCCTTACCATCGATTTGGCACCCATCTATGGCCGCGCGCCTGATGCTGTCCCGCAAAAGGCAAAGCCTGCTGGTCCTGCGTCCAGGAATGCAACAGCATGATAACGCGCACGGCCCTCGTTGACCGGATCATGCCAGTGATGGAGGCTGCCTTTGACCCGGCCTATGGCGAGGCTTGGAACAGGAGGCAGATCGCCGATGCGCTGTCTATGCCAAGCACGCATGCTTTGCTGGTGGATAGCCGCGGCAACGCCATCCAATCCGAAGAGGACGAGGCAGACGCGGCTGGCTTCGTTCTCTCGCGCCATGCAGCAGATGAAGAAGAACTGCTGCTGATCGCAGTTGCCCCCCAATTCCGCAGAGCTGGCCTGGGTGATATTTTGATAAATGCTTTTTTCGACAAAGCAGCATCGCGCGGTGTCGCGCGAGTGTTTCTCGAAATGCGAAAAGGCAACCCTGCAGAGCATCTCTATCGCAAAGCGGGATTCGCGCCGATCGGTGAACGACGCCAGTATTACCGAATGTCAAATGGCACCAAAATAGACGCGATTACTTTCAGCAAGTCGCTTTGATACAAGAAATGGATGTTTTTTCACCTATTTTCCAACCGGTAACAGTTGAAATCATATTGCAATAAAAACTGCCGTCGGTCATTAAGGCTCACCGGAAAAATCCGGACCTTAAAAAAGAAAATGGGGAACTCATGCAAGACTTGGAAATAGAAATGAAAGAGACGTTGATAACGCTGACAAGCGATATCGTTGCGGCTCATGTCAGTAATAACGATGTCCGCGTGGATGATGTGCCTGAGCTGATTACCAGCGTTTATGGTGCACTTTCGCATCTGGGCGAACCCGAGGTAGAAGAAGAGGCGCCGCCAGAACCGGCAGTTTCTATTCGTGCATCGATCAAACCAGATTACTTGGTCTGCCTTGAAGATGGCAAAAAGCTGAAAATGCTCAAACGCTATCTGCGCACCAATTACGATATGAGCCCCGAGGAATATCGGGCGCGCTGGGGCTTGTCGGCTGACTATCCGATGGTTGCTCCAAATTACGCTGAAAAACGCCGCGATCTTGCCAAAAAGATCGGACTTGGCCGCAAGCCAGGAAGCGGACGCGGACGCCGCAAAGGCTAGAGCTAGAATAAGGCTGGAGTGGAGCCTTTACAAGTTTAGGGGCGCTGCCAGTTGGCGGTGCCCCTTTTTTGTGCCCACCAAGCAGATTTCACTCACATCTGCATCACGCCACCGGCTTGAGCACTTGGCTCTGTCTGTCTAAGGACACAGGAGTAATGCCGGGCGTATGACCGATGGAGCTGTGATTTGAGCCAAAAAATTGATCTTGAACAATTGTGCGCAGAAAAAGGCCTGCGTATCACCGAACAGCGCCGCGTCATTGCCAAGGTTCTGTCGGAAAGCGAAGACCATCCCGATGTCGAATTGCTGCACAGCCGCTCTTCCGCCATCGACCCTAAAATTTCCATCGCAACCGTTTACCGCACCGTGCGCCTGTTTGAAGAAGCGGGCATTTTGGACCGCCATGATTTTGGCGATGGCAGATCGCGTTATGAACCCGTGCCAGAGGCGCATCACGATCATCTGATCGATGTTGAAACGGGCAAAGTGGTCGAATTTGTCGATCCCGAAGTCGAAGCGCTCCAGCGCCAGATCGCGGAAAAGCTGGGCTATCGCCTCGTCGATCACCGTATGGAGTTGTACGGCGTGCGTCTGTCGCGCGAAGATTAAAGCACCGCGTTATGGCACCAAAACCTGACACCATCTCAAAAGCTGAAGCACGCAAATGGGAATTGCGGGTTGCAGCTGCGAGAGGCGAGACAACACCGATTTCGGTTCGCGGGTGGATACGCCTTACCATTCGGGCGCTCGCGCTGGCATTGCTGATGGTGGTGTTTGTACCGCTTCATTACGCCTATCGCATATTTGCCTATGGCTCGCCCTTCCCCATGTGGTTTCTGCGCTATGCAGCGCGAATTTCAGGTGCGCGCGTTAAGGTTGTCGGCACGCATTTGAAGCGTGATGTGTTTTACGTCGCCAATCACGTCTCATGGCTCGACATTCTATCGCTTGCTGGCGCCAGCGGCACGGCATTTGTCGCCAAGGCAGAGCTTGAACAATCCCCTCTCGTCGGATGGCTTGCGTCCTTGAACCGCACCGTGTTTGTCAAACGCGAACATCGCATGGGTGTGGCAGAGCAAATCAATGCTTTAAAAGAAGCTTTGGCTGATGCGTGGTCTGTGGCCGTTTTCCCGGAAGGCACGACGACCGATGGTCGGTCTCTGCTTCCGTTCAAAACGAGCATGCTAAGCGTATTGGAGCCGCCACCACCTGGCGTTTTGGTGCAGCCTGTGCTGCTCGATTACGGCGATGTGGCTGAATGGATCGGCTGGGTAGGCGATGAAGGCGGGCTAAACAACGCCAAGCGCGTTTTGGCGCGCAAGGGGACGTTTGAGCTGAAAGTGGTTTTCTTAGAGCCCTTTAGCCCTGAAGATTACCGCGGTCGCAAGGCGATTGGCAAGGAATCGCGTAAGCGGATCGAAGAGGCTTTGTGTGATGCGTTGGGCGGGCCATTGCGCGAATTCGCTCATGACGTACCGCCTGTGCGCTACGAAGCGCCAGACACTGAAAAGGTGCCAGACGACACTGCGGTTTAAAGCCCGGCTCTTACAAGCCAATCATGGAACAGGCGCACAGGGCGCATTTCTAAAGCGGTCGGCTTGCACACGAACCAATAGCTATACGGGCTTTCGACGTCTTTCTTGGACAGCTCTGTCAAACGGGTATCAGCCGCGCGCCGCATGTGGTCATCATGCATAATCGCAATGCCCAGACCTTGCGCGGCGGCCTCCAGCATCAATTGACCTGAATCGTAATGATCAATCGCCGCTGGATCCATATCTTCAAGCTGGTGCGCCGCTTTCCACGCCACGAAACTTTCAGGCAATTCGTTGTGAATTAGGAATGTCTGTTTCGCGAGACTTTCAGGACTGATCACATCGCCGATTTTCTGCGCAAGCTCATTCGAGCATATCGCGTGGACCAGATTGTGGTCGAGCCGCACGGCATGCAGGCCTGAGGCAGGCCCGCGTGATAGAATAATCGCAGCATCCAAAGTATCGCCCACCCGGTCCTCCAAATGGGGGCCTGTATCGATATCGATGTGAAGCAGCGGATGGCGTTTGCGCAATTCGCCAAGGCGCGGGAACAGGCGCTGGCTGCCAAACAAGGGCAAAACGCCAAGCCGCAAACGCAAAAGCGAGATATTGTCCGATTGGCTTTCCACCGCACGGGCCAACGCTTCCATATGCGGATTGACCGCTTCGTAGAAAGCCTGCCCCTCATCCGTCAGCTGCATGCTCTGGCGCGCGCGCGTGAACAGCTTTTTGCCGACAAATTCCTCCAGATTGGTGATCCGGCGTGACAGCGCAGACGGCGACAAGCCGATTTCTTCAGCGGCAGCGCGGGCGGAACCCAAACGGACCGTGCGCATAAACGCTTCAAGCGCGCGCAGAGGGGGAAGACGACGTGACGGCATGTTTTGCTCCTTCTCTCAAAGCAGTTACGCTTGTCGAGCCTAATGGATGCAAAAAATCGAAGAAAATTGTGACTAAACTGACAACCTGTGCATTTACTGCAAGTCATTCTCAGTTGGAGGAGCGTGCAAACGCATGCGTTTCACATGTGTTTCATCCGCCGCTGTAACCTCAATCCGCCAGCCAGAGGAATGTTCCAAAATCCGCCCAACCTCAGGCACTTGCTCGGCCAGAACAAACGCCAGGCCGCCAAGCGTATCGACCGCTTCTGATACTTCGGCAAGGCGCGGGTCGACCATTTCTGCGACATCTTCCAATTCAGCGCGGGCATCGCAATCCCACATCCCCTCGCCGATTGGCACGATTAAAGCTTCTGGCGTTTCATCATGCTCATCCTCGATCTCGCCAACGATTTCCTCGACCAGATCTTCAATCGTGATGATGCCGTCCGTGCCGGAAAATTCGTCAAGCACGATAGCAAGGTGAACTCGGCGCGCGCGCATATCAGCCAGCACATCCAGCGCGCCGCGCGATTGCGGCACATAAAGCGGCTGACGCATCAAAATGGTCCAATCTTTGGGAGGCTTTTTATCGCCGGTCAGATGCGCAAACACATCCTTGATATGGATCATCCCGATCACATCATCGAGCGTCTCGCGATAGACCGGCATGCGCGAATGGCCATGTTCTGAAAACGTCGCGACCAGATCATCCCAGCTTAGATCGGCGTCGACCGCAACAATTTCGCCGCGCGGCACGGCGACATCATCGGCATCGTGATCAGAAAAGTGCAGAAGGTTGCGCAGCATTTGCCGCTCAACCGGCAGCAGATCGCCATTGCCCGCACCATTGGCATCAACCGGCGGCGTATCGCCGTTTTCATCTTCATGCTCATCAATAGCCTCTTCCAACTGCGCGCGCAGGGAACGATCGCCATCATCGAGCTTCAAAATCTTGCGGAATGCGGACAAAAGCCCGCTGCTACTCTCCGCTTCTCCAGCGGTGGATTGGGAATCGGGCATGGCCCTTTGATACTCTCCTAAATGTCGCGGTCACCATATGGGTCTGGAATACCC
>JBCAZT010000095.1:0-11288 GCA_038532855.1 Pseudomonadota bacterium | reverse complement strand
GAGTGTGTCGGATGCTGGCCAGCTATCGGGTGCGGAAAGATCAGGCTCGGGCACTAACCCGCGCGGCGGGAATTGCGCGCGCACGGCTCTGCTGAACGGGGTGTAGATTTTGTACTCGCCGCCTGATCCTGTTTTCACTGTGCCGGGAGGGGCGAGGTAATTGCCATCGTAGAGGTGCAGGTCTTGGGTTTCGCTAAGAGCTTTTTGCGCCTTCCTCCACCATGGTTCGTAGTGGCGGTTGGCGTGAATAGTCGCAGCGCCCGTTTCGGCGGCGATTTGGGTGAGTTCCTCCACCGCATCGCCTTTGCGCAGGATCAGCTTTGACCCGCGTTCTTCGAGGCGTTTGCCAAGATCGCTCAAAGAATGATGCAACCACCAGCGCGATGCTCCGCCATAGGCATGGGTTTTCGCGCAATCATCATCGAGGACATAGACCGCAATAACGGGGCCAAGCTTTGCGGCCTCATAAAGCGCCGGATTGTCCGCAAGACGCAGATCGCGCCGAAGCCAGACGATTTGAATTTTCGACACTAACAACCCCGTTCGTGGTGAGCCTGTCGAACCACGTGCTCCAAGCACATATGAACGCCCTTCGACAAGCTCAGGACGAACGGTTCATTGTACTGCAACGATGCTAATTGCTTGGTAGTTCCACACATTCTTGCGAGTTTGAAGAAAGCGGTCCCTGGCCCCAAACCCCGTCATGCTGAACTTGTTTCAGCACCGCGCCACTTTCTCACCCGTCATCCCGGACTTGATCCGGGATAACCCTTGAGGCTGGGCGTGAGGCCGATGGGGTTATCCTGAAACGAGTTCAGGATGACGTTTATGGGAGGGGCCTGCACGTCACATCGGGCACAGCAACGCTGAAACGATCCCCCACACGCGGATCGGTAAAGCGGGCATCGCGCAAGATCACCGAGCCATCATCGGCGCGCGTTGCGAAAGGCGCGCGGGACCATGTGAGGAATCCGTCGAGCTGGGAATTGGTCGCGCGCCGCTCTGAAAGATCGGGCAATTGGCAAGGCTGGTCCGTTAACGGCACATCATCGTGATCTGATCGTCCAAGTGAATAGAACGCTTGGTTCCATTCTGATTGCGGCGGCTTCGTCAAGATTTCCCGCTGCCAGAATGCAAACGGTGCCGGGCTAGCAATGACTTGGGTATTAGGCCCGTAATTTTGAGGCGATTGGGCCGATACCAAAATAGCAGACGAGAACACCCAATTCATCGCCACATAAGCGCAGGCCGCCACAATTCCGACCCACGCCCTTTTACGCCAACTGGCCCCGCGTTTCTCACCCCGCGCACTCCACCAGACGCTTACGATCAACAGCGCCCAAAGCCACAGATCGATGATGAACAGCGTGTCGCCATAATACCAGCTTTTGTCGAAGGGGTAGAGGAAGCGCACCCCGTAAACATTCAGCCAATCCATCAAAGTATGCGAAATCGCGCCGATCAGGCCGAGCAGATAGAGCCACTTGAAGCTTACCGGCAGCCGCGTCTCAGGCCGTTTCCCGCGACCCTCTTGCCAGCGGTCGAAACCCCACAACAATGCGGCCAATCCAATCGGCAACAATGCAACGCCAATCGGGCCGTGGGTGATACCGCGCCTGAAACCCAAAGCCTCTTTGCTATCGAGCCATAACAGCCCCACCACATCAATATCGGGCAAGTTCGCACCCAGAACCAAAGCCGCCAGCCCCAACCCGGTTTTCTTTTTAAGGCCCGTCTGCGCCATTAGCGCTCCTGTCAGCCCATGCGTCAGGTTATCCATTTGAAAACCGCTAGCCCTCGTGCATAGCGCCGTCAAAGATTTGGGAGAGACAATCGCATGACGCACCCGCCTTTTATCCGGCCCGATATGAAAACCTTTCTCGATGCGCTGGCAGCAGCTGACGGTAAGCCGATTGCTGAAATGAGCTTAGAAGAAGCGCGCATGGGATACCGCGCGCTGCATGGCATGGCGGATCGTCCCGCGCGAGAGCTTGCCGTAATCCGCGACCTGACCTGCCCCGGCCCTGCTGGCGATATACCGCTGCGGCTTTACGATGCGAAAGAGGCGCGCGGCCCCTCGCCCATCATCACATTCTTCCATGGCGGCGGTTTTGTGATTGGCGATTTGGAAACGCACCATGCCTTGTGCACCGAAATCGCCGCTTTGATGGATCTGCCGCTGGTCGCAGTCGATTACCGCCGCGCGCCCGAAACCCCCTTCCCCGCCGCGATTGAGGATTGCGAGGCGGCAGCGCGCTGGATTGCGGGCAGTCCATCCGCGCTGGAACGCGAGGCAACAGGCCTTATCACAATCGGCGATAGCGCAGGCGGCACAGCGACCATTGCCATATCGCAATTGCTGAGCGCCAATCCCGCAGCCGTGCCGGTTGCCCTGCAAGTGCCCCTTTTCCCGCTTGCCAGCGCGGCGGATGGATCAGCCAGCCTTGAGCAATTCGCCGAAGGGTTCATCCTCACCAAAGCGGCAGTGGAGTTCTTCGACCAGGCATACGCCGCAGACCAAGACGACCCACGCGGATTTCCCATACTGGGCGATCACACCGCCGCGCCGCCCACTGTGCTTGTGACAGCCAGCCTTGATCCCATTCGCGATTCCGGGCGCGATTATGCCAAAGCTTTGGCCGATGCGGGCGCGGATTATGTGTTTCTTGAAATGGAAGGGGTCACCCATTCTTTCACCAATATAAGAGGCGCTGTGCCTTGCGCGCAGGGCGATCTAGAACGCGTGATTGCCGCGATGAAATTCATGCTAGGAGCGGCTGCATGAGCATTGATCCCGAAACGCTTCCCTACCGCCCGTGTGCAGGCTTCATGCTGGTCAACGAAGAAGGCCGTGTGCTGGTGGGCGAGCGGCTTAGCAAGGATGCAAAAGGCTTTTGGCAAATGCCTCAAGGCGGCATTGATAAAGGCGAAGACCCGCAAACCGCCGCTTTAAGAGAGCTTGAAGAGGAAACCGGCATTGGCGCCGACCTCGTCCAAATTATCGCGGCTGCCAAAGAGCAAGTGCGCTATGATCTGCCGCCAGAATTGCTGGGCAAGGTGTGGAAAGGCAAATATCGCGGACAGGAGCAATATTGGTATCTGGGCCGGTTTTTAGGCTCGGATAATGACATCGATCTCAACGCCCATGATCCAGCTGAGTTTGGAGCCTACCAATGGGTCGATATCCAAGAGCTGCCCGAGCTAATCGTACCGTTCAAACGCGCGATTTACGAGCAATTGGTCGCAGAATTCGCGCCGCTGATTTAAGCTTAATTAGCCGTCGGCTGTTCTTCTGGCGTTTCGGCTGCCAAGCGTGCTGGTGGGCCTTTGGCAATGGAGCTTTCCAGCGCAACCGTTTCAGGGCAATTGTCGCCGCACAGACTTTGAAGCCGGGCCAGATTGCGCTTTGCTTTCTCAACCGCACCTTTTTCCACCAAAGCCTCGCCTTCGCCTGAAATCGCGGCGAAATTGCCCGGATCACGGGCAAGCGCTTCGCGGTAATAGGTGATGGCTTTGCCTTGCAGACCATCTTGACGAGCAGCCTCTGCCAGCTCGACGAAAATACCAGTATATCCCGGATCAACCGCCAAGGCGGCCTCATATGCGTCGATCGCTGCCTGCGTATCGCCCGCTTTCATTGCGGCTTGGCCTTGTTGGACCAAGGCAACCGCGCGCGGATCAGGCGCCCCGCTTTGCGCTGCTGTCATGCTCGCGGTGGTGGCGAGGAAGAGTGACAAAGCGGCGGCAGCAGGCGCGAAACGCATAAAAAGCTCCTTGAAAGAGGCGTGCTTGGATGGCGGTGCATCATCCATAACACGGATGGCTAACACGGGCTTCGTAAAATGGCGATAAAAAACCCGTCCGTATCGTGGCGGTACGGATCAAGCCGGGTTCCTTTTCCACGCTTTTCACCGATTTGGAGCGATGCAGGCTCGCTTTTCCAATCGGGATTGCGTGTGAGGAACGCCTCAATCTGATCAGCGCCTTCTGAATCAAGCACGGAGCACGTGACATAGGTAACGCTGCCACCCGGCTTCACGCAGCGCGCGGCAACATCAAGAACATGCGCTTGCAGATTTGTGAGCTTATCCAGCCCTTTTGGATCGAGCCGCCAGCGGCTTTCCGGATTGCGCCGCCATGTGCCTGTGCCCGAACACGGCGCATCGACAAGAACGTGATCCTCATTGCCCTCAAACGGCGCCAAAGCCTCCATCTCTTTGCCCGGATCAAGCAGCACGGTGTGATCGATGGATGCGCCCGCTTTTGCCGCACGCGGGGCAAGATTGCCGAGGCGGCGCTTGTCCGTATCAGCGGCGATACAGCTTATCGCATTGCCAAATCGCGCCGCCAGCCCAAGCGTTTTACCCCCTGCCCCCGCGCACAGATCCAGCACGGTGTCACCCGGCGATGCTGGTACGGCCTCGCACACACATTGGCTGGCGTGGTCCTGTATCTCGATAAAGCCTTCGCGATAGGCCTCCCACTGCTCAACCTGCGTGCCCAAAGGCAGGCGTATGGCATGAGGCGCAGCGAGAGGCTCGCCAGCCACAGGCAGGTCAATCGTCTCACGATCGGCTTTCAGCGCATTCACTCTGATATCGAGCGGAGCGCGCGATAGCAGAGCGTCAGCCGCCTCGCCTTTGATGCCCGATTTTGCGAGCGCTTCAACCTGCCATTGCGGCGCAAGGCCCGGCTTTGCGGGCGTTTCATGGGGGCCAATGGTTGCAGGGCCATAGGGTGAGCCATCAAACAGGCTTGCCAAAGCCTCATCTTTTCTCGCCAATGCCAGCATGGCTGCGCGCCCCGTTTCAGGAACGGGTCCGCAATGGCGCACCGCCTGATAAACAAGTTCGCGAACAGCGCGGCGATCTTTGGAGCCTGCATAACGACGCGCGCGGAAATATTCCGCAATCAACCGATCAGCTGGCGCCCCTCGCGTCTGCGCAGCCTCGATAATGGCACCGAGCAATTCAATTGCGGCTTGGACACGGGCGGATGGGGTCATAATCCTCCCCCACAGGGGGAGGGGGACCGCGAGACTGCAAGTCTCGGGGTGGAGGGGCACCCCCCAAGCATTCCAGCCTCATTGCCGTATCTCATCGTCCTCTGCCCCTCCACCATGCTGCGCATGGTCCCCCTCCCCGTTTCGGGGAGGATTCTCATCGTGTGGGATAATTCGGCGCTTCGCGGGTGATCGCTACATCGTGGACGTGGCTTTCCGATAGTCCAGCATTTGTGATCCGCACGAATTGCGCGCGGGTTTGTAGGTCTGCGATTGTGGCAGAGCCGGTATAGCCCATTGCCGCTTTCACTCCGCCTACAAGCTGGTGGACCACGTCAGCGGCAGGGCCTTTGAAGGGGACTTGGCCTTCAATACCTTCGGGCACCAGCTTCATCGCAGAGACGTCTTGCTGGAAATACCGGTCTGCGCTGCCGCGTGCCATTGCGCCGACGCTGCCCATGCCGCGATACGCTTTATAGGAGCGCCCTTGGTATAAGAACACTTCGCCCGGGCTTTCTGTGGTGCCTGCCAGCATGGAGCCGACCATCACGGACGAAGCGCCCGCAGCCAAAGCCTTAGCCGCATCGCCTGATGTGCGAAGCCCGCCATCGGCAATCACCGGAACGCCTGATTTCGCCGCTTCCTCAGCGCTTTCCATCACGGCAGTCAGTTGCGGCACACCAACGCCTGCTACAACGCGGGTTGTGCAGATGGAGCCGGGGCCAATACCAACTTTGATCGCATCCGCGCCTGCATCAATCAGCGCGCGGGTCGCTTCGGCTGTGGCGACATTGCCTGCGATGACCTGGACAGAGTTTGAGAGCGTTTTCGCACGCTCCACCGCTTTTGCCACATCTTTGTTGTGGCCATGCGCTGTGTCGATCACCACGACATCCACTTCGGCATCGATCAAAGCTTCGGTGCGAGCAAAGCCATTATCGCCAACGGTTGTTGCCGCCGCCACGCGCAGGCGGCCCGCCTCGTCCTTGGTTGCATCGGGGTAGTTAACCGCCTTTTCGATGTCTTTCACCGTGATAAGGCCAATGCACTTGTAATCATCATCCACCACCAACAGCTTTTCAATCCGGCGTTGGTGCAGCAGGCGGCGCGCGTCTTCCTGGCCTGTGCCAAGCGGAACGGTGGCCAAATTCTCAGTCGTCATCAGCTCGCGAATGGGCTGCAAGGGATTTTCCGCAAACCGGACATCGCGATTGGTGAGAATACCGACAAGCTTGCCGCTTTCATCGGTCACGGGAATGCCGCTGATCTTGTTCTGATCCATGATCGCTTGCGCTTCGCCAAGCTCGGCATCGGGACTGATCGTAATCGGATTAACGACCATGCCGCTTTCAAAGCGTTTCACTGCGCGAACAGCCGCGCATTGATCGGGCACTTCGAGATTGCGGTGCAGTACGCCAATCCCGCCCATCTGCGCCATCGCAATCGCCATATCGGCCTCTGTCACAGTGTCCATCGCAGAGGAAAGCACTGGGATATTCAGCCCAATCTCCCGCGTCAGCTTGGTCCGTGTATCTGCCATTGAGGGCAGCACATTGCTTTCTGCTGGTCGCAGCAGAACGTCATCAAAGGTGAGGCCGAGAGGGATTTCCATGTGCACGGTAGCTTTCTAATCGCATTACGAATCGTGCACGTCCGCTTACGGTGCCAAAGGCTCTCCTGCAACGGGAGAAGGTTGATAAGTTTTGGTATCGGCAAAACGCCGCACCAACTCTTCATGCAGCAGCACATCATCGATCGCACCGCCCAGCTCTATACCGGCCACCTCATCGCGCGGCGAATGGTATGCGCGGTCAAGATAGGGGCCGAGGACAGATCGCGATGCGAAAGCTGTCGAGAGAAGCACGGTGGGCACGCCTTCGTTTAAAAGCACCCAGCCATCCTGCCTTTGCACGAATTCATTGGCAAAATCCGCATCGCCCAATGTCCTGTTGGCGCGTTGAAGGATGGATTTGATCTCGCCGTCAATCGCGGTGCGCCCATCCCCGATAAAGCCAACGGGCCCTCCTGAAGGGGCAACAGCGGATGTGTCAAAGTTGAAAGCAGCCACAAAGGAAGTCAGCGGCAATGGCGGGGTTTGGGCAAAGGCTTTGGCGCCCAAAAGGCCCGCCTCTTCTGCGCTTGTCGCAAGCACATAAATATCGCGATCATGCGGACCGGATGCGGCCAAGCGGCGGCTGACTTCGAGCATGGCGGCAAGCCCGCTCGCATTATCGACTGCGCCATTGCAGATGCGATCAGCAGCACTTGGCTGGCCGCATTCGCCGAGGTGATCCCAATGCGCCAGCATCAAAACAGCGCCGCTATCAGGCGCAGCGCCCTCAAGCTTTCCGATCACATTGTAGCTGGTAAACTCGCGCCGATCACTTGTGGCCTCTACCGTGGCGAGGGCTTTTAAGGATTGCGGTTCGAAATCCGATTTATCCGCTGCTTCAAGCAAGCGTTCCCATGCCTTTTTGCCAAGAGCGCGCGTGATGACCGCCTCTGTCGCATAGGCGCTTAAAGCCAGCCTTTCCTCGCTTTCCAGCAAGATACGCTCATTGCCAAAAGCGGTTCTTAGCCCTGCAATCTCTGCATCGTTTTGAACGACCGTGATGATTGCAGCGGGGCCTTTGGCGAACAATTCCTCGCGCCTTCGCGGGCTTTCGCCAGCCTCGCCCAGCATGATGACAACCTTGCCCGCGACCATTGCATCAGTCACGTCAGCCCCCAAACGGCCGACAAAGACGGTTTCCCCGCGTTCAACCAAAGCGCGTCTGCGCGAGGTGAAGGCGACCGAGGATTCTTCCGCAAAAACATAGGAACGCCGCCCAACGCGCAGACCCACAACGCTGGTAAAGGGCTTTGTGCTGACGAGCGGGACAGCCGCACGCCATTCACTGCCGGGATCATTGGTGCCCGATGCCAGTCCCACCTGCTCCATACGCTGCGTGAGAAAGGCAAGCGTCTTTTCCTCACCCAAAGTGCCCGGTTTGCGACCGCCGAAATCATCGCTCGCCAGCGTTTCGATGTCGCGCATCATGGCAGCGGCGATCAGTTCGCGCTCCGCCACCGAGGCAGAGGCTATCGGCTTGCTACCGCAAGCAGCCAGCAGGACACTGGCAAGACAGACAGCGATCCACCGCATCATTCGGCGGTCCAGCCTCCATCAATGCTCCAATTCGCGCCTGTCACATTGCCCGCTTCCTCGCGGCAGAGGAACACAGCGAGCGCGCCCACTTCATGGGGTTGGACGAATTTCTTGGTTGGCTGTTTGGCAAGCAGCACATCATTGATAACTTCTTCGCGCGATAGACCGCGCGCTTCCATCGTGTCGGGGATCTGCCCCTCAATCAAAGGGGTCCAGACATATCCCGGCGAGATGCAATTGGCCGTCACGCCCGTTTGCGCGAGTTCCAAAGCGATCGTTTTGGTAAAGCCTGCAACGGCGTGTTTGGATGCGTTGTAAGCGCTTTTGAAAGGCGATGCGGTGAGCGAGTGGGCGCTGGCTGTGTTGATGATGCGCCCCCAGCCCTTCTCTTTCATCCCCGGCACAGCGCACCGTGTGGTGTGGAAGACTGCTGACAAATTAAGCGCAATCACCGCATCCCATTTTTCAGTCGGGAAATCCTCCACCGGGCTCACATGCTGCATGCCGGCATTGTTGATAAGGATATCAAGCGGGCCGACATCCGTCATCATCGCCTCAATCGCCGCTGGGTCCAGCAGATTGGCGCCGTTATAATCCGCGCCCAGCTCTTTTTGGATGGCGGCGATTTCATCCGGATCGCCCAATCCGTTGAGGATCACATGTGCGCCTTCTGCCTGCAATGCCTTGGCCATGGCAAGCCCAATCCCTGAGGTTGAGCCTGTGATCAAAGCTTTTTTACCATCAAGCAACATTGCCAACCTATTGCGCGCGTTTCATTGTTGCGCAATCAATTGCTTACAAGCGGCTTGCCTGTCCAGAGGTTTTGGCGTTTTGGCATAAGATTGGGATTTGCAAGTTGGGGAACGGGAGGATCACACGGGATGCGGCTTAACAGGTTTGATACGTCAAAAATCAAGGTGCGCTCTTCAAGCGGCGGCGGCAGACGCGTGGGCCGCGCAGGCGGCGTTGGCTGCGGGACAATTGTGATTGCGATTATCGCCGCGCTCGTCTTCGGGGTTGATCCCATGCAGACGATTGGCATGGTCGAAGGCGTGCAACAGCAATCAGCGCCTGCAACAACCTCCAGCAATGATCTTAGCGAAGAACAGGTCTGCAATATGGGCCCTTACGCGACAGAAGCGTGCGAGGCGCTGACCAATCTGAATGAGACGTGGGAGCCTATCTTTGCGCGTTCCAACGTGCCGTTTGAGCAGCCTTTCCTTGATCTCTATCGCGATGGACGGGTGACAACCGATGGCTGCGGCAGCGCAACATCGGCAGCGGGCCCATTTTACTGCCCGGCCGATATGGGCATTTATATCGACACAAGCTTCTACGATCAGCTGGCGCAAATGTCGGGAACACGCGGGGATTTTGCGCGGCTTTATGTGATTGCGCATGAATATGGCCACCATATCCAGAATGTCGTCGGCCTAGCCTCGCAAGTGCGCAGCGCGCAGCAACGCGCATCGCAGGCCGAATCCAATCAGCTTCAAGTGCGCATGGAATTGCAGGCGGATTGCTATGCGGGCATGTGGGCCGGGCTTAATGCTGACCGGATTGAGCCAGGCGATCTTGAAGAAGGCATGGCAGCTGCCTCTTCGATTGGCGATGACACTTTGCAGCGCAATGCTGGCCAGCGCGTCAATCCAGAAGGGTTCACCCATGGCACCAGCGCACAGCGCCGCGATGCTTTGCGCAGAGGTCTTCAATCGACGGACTTGCAGGCGTGTAACAGCTACTTCAACTGATCGTGCGGACATGAAAAGGGGCCGGAAGCGTTACGCTCCCGACCCCTTTTCAATGGATGAGAGGCTTGTTTACGCCTCGAGCGCCTCTTCCTCGGGCTTGGTGACACGCACCTGACCCCAGTCAATGTTGCGCGTTGCGTACATCACGCCAGCCAAAGCCACGAACAGCATGATAGAGCCAATCACCAGCGACCACGCCTCAAGGTTCAGCAACACATACAGCACCGCATAAAGCCCCACCAACATGCCGCCGATCACTCCAGCGCGCTTCCATGTTTTGAGGACGGCAGCGCTGTAAGCGGTCAAAAGCCCGATAATCGCAGCGCTGGACACCGTGTAAGCAAGCGCAAACCCGATTAGTTCGGCAAAGGCCAGCAGCATTACAAAGAACAAGATCAGCCCTGCCCCTGTCAGCAAATACTCAGCCGATGCCACCCGCGCGCCTGCAACAATGTCGAACATCAAAAAGGCAAGGAAGGTAAAGCCGATAAACAAGAACCCGTATTTGAGCGAGCGTTCCACCTGCTTGTAGAGATCAACAGGCTCCATAAATCCGATAGAGGCGATGTCTCCTGCTTGACCCACTATTTCGCGAGCGCTGTAATCATCATAATAGGTTTGGTTGCTGGGCACGCCGGGTTGTTCAGTGCTAACCAAAGACTGGCCCAAAGCCAGATTGGACACAGACCATTTGGCTTTGAAGCCGTCTGCGCTCACCTCTTTATCCTCTTCACCGGGCAGGAAACCGCCTGAAAAGCTGGGATGCGGCCATGTGGATGTGACACTCCAATCGGTCTCTGCCCCGCGCGGCACGAAACTCAGATTGGTCGAACCACGCAGCGAGTAAGCAAATTCAAGCGCAATCGGTTCGCTTGTCGACCAATCGATAAAGGCGTGCACACCGCTGCCATTGCTATCAGGCCCAAGGCCCGGATTGAGCGCCAAAGCCTCTCCTCCTGCGGTAAGCTTTGCATCGGTTTGAAGACCCTTGGGATCGCTCACAGAAAGCAGGATAAACGCTTCGCCCAAGCGCAAATCGTCAGCGGCAATACCAAGCTTATCGAGATCCTGCGGCATAGCAAAACGCGCCGTTCCGCTAACCTGCGCATCATAAACCACCGTTTCATAAATCGCGCCGCGGCTGCGTTTTTCCGGATCGACATTGGTGGCAAGGTCTTGGCTTTGCGCAGCAATATAGAGATTGCGGCGCGTCCGATTGGTTCGCGTTACCGTTTTGCCGTCAACCTCCTGCACCGTTTCCACTGTGGTGATGTACGGCACGACCAGCATAGGCCCGGCGATGGTTTGCGCGCCTGCACCATCCGCGCCGGATGCAGATGTGCCAAGCCCACCTGAAGCTCCTGAGCCGCCAGAGGCAGCAACACGG
>JBCAZT010000094.1:0-11315 GCA_038532855.1 Pseudomonadota bacterium | reverse complement strand
GCAAAGCCAGCCTGTCCCTTGTCGTTACGCCCCGCAACCGCTCGCCAGTCTTGTGGCTCGGGACATTTCAATTGAACAGTGCGGTAAACAAATTTCGGGTCCCCAGCATAAATTGGAACAACCTCAGACACTTTTTGCTTCTGCTCAAACTCCGCAATCAAAGCCGCCTTTTCATCAGCTCTGCCCAATTGCCAGATGCCAAGCGCAACCATCACGCCCGCAGCAGCCACCACGAGGATTGTCGGGATGATCGGAATGCGGCTCATGGTTTTGTGTCCTCAGCGACTTCTCGCGCTCTTTCATATCCTGCATATAGGAACAGCGTTTTGTAAAAGCGCAGGGCGTAGAGGACGCAGCCAATAGTCACCGGGGCCCAGATCGCCATTTGCACCGCAATGGGGGGCCGAAACAGCGCATCCACACCTGCTGCAATCGCAAACAGCAAAATGGCGACAATGATTGTCACAAGGCCCGCCAGTCGCCCGCCCCTTTCCACGCTCGCAAAATCATATCCGCATGCGCGGCAGTGATCAGCGATTTGGGCAGGCGCGCCGAACAATGTCTTGGCACCGCAATGTGGGCACAAACCGAAAAGGGCAGCGCGAGAAATGGAAGGCTCAGTTTCTGGCATTCCCACCCCCGACCCCTCCCGCAAGCGGGAGGGGAGCGAGACTTGCCGAGCCGCAGGCGAGGTTAGTCGCAGCGGGGTGGGCCAACGCCATCAGTGGACTGGCGCCATCAATGGACAGGCGCGCCCCAGCCACCCCAGATGTAGACGGCGATAAACAGGAACAGCCACACGACATCGACAAAGTGCCAATACCAGGCCGCCGCTTCAAATCCGAAATGCTGGCGCGGAGTGAAGTGACCGATGTAAGCGCGATAGAGGCACACAGCGAGGAAGATGGTTCCCACCAGAACGTGGAAGCCGTGGAAACCTGTCGCCATGTAGAAGGCTGATGAATAGGTGTTGGTGCCAAAGGCAAATGGCGCAACCGCGTACTCATATGCCTGAATGGCGCTGAAGACCGCGCCAAGCGCGATGGTCGCCCAAAGGCCTTGTTTCAAACCTTCACGATCGCCGTGGATCAAGGAATGGTGTGCCCATGTAACCGTGGTGCCTGAGCACAGCAGGATTAGCGTGTTGAGCAGCGGGAGAGCGAAAGGGTTGATTACCTCTAGACCCTTTGCAGGGAACTGCGAAACCGCCGCAGCGCCTTCTTGCTGGAAGAGCGAGAGAACAGAACCATCTTCCTCAACCACAATCGGTTCGGGAAACAGAGCAAAATCAAAGAACGCCCAGAACCAACCAACAAAGAACATCACCTCAGACGCGATAAACAAGATCATGCCATAACGCATGTGAAGCTGGACAACCGGCGTGTGATCGCCGCGTTCTGCTTCGCCTACGATGTTTTTGAACCACATGAAGAAGGTCGCGATGAGCCCTGCAAGGCCCAGATACATCACGACAGGTCCGGTAGCGCCGAACATTTCGTGCATATTGAACACCAGACCGGTGGTGAACGTAACCGCAGAGATTGATCCGACCAGAGGCCAGATATCCGGCTCTAGAATGTGATAATCGTGGTTTACTTGGCCGCCCATTGTGTCATTCCCATGGCTTGATTGGTTGGTGTTAGTTATCGCGCGAAAGACCGAATGTCTCAGGCTCTTTTGCGCGGTGAAAAGTGTAGCTTAAAGTGATCTGCTCAACGTCCTGCATATACTCATCTTCAAGGATTGCCGGATCGACATAATACAGCACAGGCATCGTGACTTGCTCGCCTGCGGCTAAGGTTTGTTCGGTAAAACAGAAGCACTGGATTTTGTGGAAGTATTTGCCAGCTTGCGATGGCTCAACATTGAATGTGGCTGTGCCTGTCACAGGCTGGCCTTCGAGGTTTTGCGCCACATAGGTCGCGATATCGCGTTGCCCGATGCGCACCGTGTCAGTTGCCTGTTCAGGACGGAATTTCCACCCAATATCGCTGGAGGTGGACGCATCGAACCGAACAGAGATTGTCTGATTGATACCGACAGATGCCGCGCCTGCTGCCTCGGCTTCGCTGGCGACTTGCGTTGTTCCGCCAAAGCCTGTGACGCGGCAGAATAGATCGTAAAGCGGCACGGCTGCAAATCCTACGCCCACCATCGCAGCGGCAAACAACAGCGCATAAAAGCCCGTCAGCTGGTTTTTGCGCTGGGTCGCAAGGTCAAGGGCGCTCGCAGTGTTCATTGCGCGCCAAGCCTTGCAATGGTGATCGCGTAAAACAGCACGACGAAGAACAGTAAGGTGCCGCCAACAACCAGATTGCGCGTCTTTTGGCGACGCTTGATTTCGGCTTCTTCATCGGGTGTCATGCGAAAACGCCTCCACCGATGAGGCCATTTGCCGCAAGCAACCTGTCAGCAACCAAGGCGCCGAAAAGGACGAAGAGGTAGTAGATGCTGAATTTGAACAGCGTCTTTTCCGGCTTCAAGGGATCTTCGCCTGCGCGGCTCTCATTGAGGACCGGCACAGCCAGCGCGAGGAAGAGCGCGGATAATACAACAGCAACACTGCCATATACCCAGCTCGTCCCGCCAATCAGCCAAGGTGCAATCGCGACAGGAGCGAGCAGCACTGTGTAGATCATGATCTGGCGGCGGGTCACACGCTCACCTGCAACCACGGGAAGCATCGGAATACCAACCTTGGCGTAATCCGATTTCACAAACAGAGCGAGCGCCCAGAAATGCGGCGGCGTCCACATAAAGATTATCGCGAACAGCAGGATCGGCATGGCGGTAATCTCGCCGGTGACAGCGATCCATCCGATGAAGGGAGGAAACGCCCCTGCCCCGCCGCCAATAACGATATTCTGCGGCGTGCGCGGTTTCAGCCACATTGTGTAGATGACCGCGTAATAGATAATGGCTGCGAACAGACATGCGGCCGCCAACCAGCCGACAGCAACGCCCAGCATCCCAACGGATACAGCCGACAAGAATATGCCAAAATCGCGCGCATCTTCGCGGCGCATCCGACCATCGGGCAGCGGGCGATTGGCGGTGCGCTTCATGCCCTTATCAAGGTCCGCTTCCCACCAATGGTTGAGCGCGGCAGACCCGCCAGCGCCCATTGCGATGGCAAGGATAGCGGTGAAGCCCAGAACGGGATGAATGGTGCCGGGAGCCGCCAAAAGGCCGCAAATCCCGGTAAAGATCACCAGCGTCATCACACGCGGTTTCGTCAGCGTGAAGAAATCACGCCAATCGGCCGGCATATGCGTGTTTGTCGTGACTGCGGTGTTCATCTCTTGGTTCTTTGCAATTCAGGACGAGCGCCCCTTATCGAAGCGCCCTTCCCTCCTCTCTCACTCGTAATCTCTCAGCGAGCGCGGCGTTATGCCGGTTTCGCATCGCGCGGCATGTGATCGTGGTAATCGTGATGATCCTCAATCACAGGCAGCGTTTCAAACTGGTGGTATGGTGGCGGGCTTGTAAGCGTCCACTCAAGCGTGGTCGCGCCTTCGCCCCATGGGTTCTTGCCGGGCGCTTTGCCAGCAACCAGCGACCAACCGATATTGACGAAGAACACCAGCATCGATGCTGCCATCACGACATAGCCGTAAGAGCTGATCTCGTTCCAGTAAGCAAACGCCTCTGGATAGTCAGGAATACGGCGCGGCATTCCGTTCATGCCTAGGAAGTGCTGCGGGAAGAACACGATGTTCACACCGATGAAGAAGCCCCAGAAGTGAATGTGGCTGAGCAGTTCGGAGTGCATCTTGCCGCTGATTTTCGGGAACCAGTAATAGAAGCCTGCAAACAGCGAGAACACAGCGCCCATCGACAACACGTAGTGGAAGTGCGCGACCACGTAGTATGTGTCGTGCAGGTTATCATCGATACCGCCATTGGCGAGGATCACACCCGTCACACCGCCAACGGTGAACAGGAAGATGAAACCAAGCGCCCAAACCATGGGTGACTTAAACTCCATCGATCCGCCCCACATCGTCGCAATCCAGCTGAAGATTTTGACGCCTGTTGGAACAGCGATAACCATCGTTGCCGCGGTGAAATACATCTTCGTATTCACATCAAGGCCAACCGTATACATGTGGTGCGCCCACACGATGAAGCCGACAACACCAATAGCAACCATCGCATACGCCATGCCGAGATAGCCGAACACAGGCTTACGGCTGAAGGTTGCAACGATCTGCGAAATCATGCCGAACCCCGGCAAGATCATGATGTAAACCTCTGGGTGGCCAAAGAACCAGAACAAGTGCTGATAAAGAACGGGATCACCACCACCAGCAGGATCAAAGAAGGTCGTACCAAAGTTACGGTCCGTCAGCAGCATGGTAATCGCAGCAGCGAGCACAGGAAGCGCGAGCAGCAGCAGGAAGGCTGTGACCAGAACCGACCATACGAACAACGGCATTTTGTGCAGAGTCATACCCGGCGCGCGCATGTTGAAAATGGTGGTGATGAAGTTGGTTGCGCCAAGGATCGAACCAGCGCCCGCCAAGTGCAGCGAGAAGATTGCAAAGTCTACAGCAGGACCAGTATTCGCGGTCGTAGAAAGCGGCGCATAGACCGTCCAACCAACACCCGCGCCCAGCGCATCAGGCCCGGTTCCGGGCACAAACAGCGAGAAACACAGGCTGATAAAACCAGCGACAGTCAACCAGAACGACACATTGTTCATGCGCGGGAACGCCATATCCGGCGCACCAATCATAAGCGGGACAAACCAGTTACCAAACCCGCCAATCATCGCAGGCATAACCATGAAGAAAACCATGATCAGACCGTGCGCGGTGATAAACACGTTCCACATATGCAGGTTGGCGCTTTCGGAAGCAGAACCGCCGAAAAATTCCACAGCCGCACCAAGATACTGAATGTTCGGCTCTGCAAGCTCAAGACGCATAACGCCTGACATCGCACCACCAATGATCCCCGCAAAAATCGCGAAGATCAGGTAGAGTGTGCCGATATCCTTGTGGTTTGTTGACATAAACCAGCGGGCAAAAAAGCCCGGCTTGTGATCCGCGTGATCGTGCGCGTGATCATCTGAGTGAATGTCGAAACCTTCTGCGGTGGTAGCCATCGTTCAGCGTCTCTCTGTGTCGTATTCGTTCAAATTGTTCTTATTCAGCCAAAGCGACTTCGGTCGCTTCCGCTTCGGCTTCTTCGGCGTCGGCACCAGGCGCAGCCTCAGCCGCGACATCACCTGCTCCGGGCATTTCGCCGCCTTGCTCAGCAACCCAAGCTGCAAACTTTTCAGGCGGAAGCGCCTCAACCGTGATCGGCATAAAGCCGTGCTTTGCACCGCACAGCTCTGAACACTGGCCGTAATACACGCCTTCCGGCACAGGCCCCATCATCTTTTCATTCAAGCGGCCCGGCACAGCATCATGCTTGAACCAAAGCGCGGGAACAGAGAATGCGTGGATCACGTCAGCAGCGGTGGTCTGCATACGGATTGGCGTGTCAGCAGGGATGACCATGCGATTGTCCACGGCAAGCAAGGCAGGCTCTCCATTGGCGATCGCGTCGTCATTGCTGAGCATGTTGGACACAATCTCAAAATCGCCGTGATCAGGGTAGGTGTATGTCCAATACCACTGATACCCGGTCGCCTTAATGGTCACCGCCTCTTCTGGAGCAGTTTCATACTGTGCAGCAAGCAAAGTGATCGACGGGATAGCAATCACCACGAGAATAAGCGCAGGAACAATCGTCCAAACAACTTCGATCATCGTGTTGTGCGTGGTTTTGGAAGGAACGGGATTTGACCGGCGATTAAACCGAAGCATCACGTAAATCATCAGACCAAGCACAAACAGGCTGATAAAAATGATTACGGGAAGCAGAATATAATCGTGCATCCATAGCGCATATTGGCCGGTCTCAGAATACTGTTCTTGAAAGGTCATGCTGGCGAGCATGTCATCTTCTGGAGCAGTGGGCATACCAACGCCTTCGGTCGGAGCCATAGGCACATACCCACCTTCAGCAGGAGCAGGAGCAGCAGCCTCAGCCGCCGCTTCCTCGGCGGTAGCATCCTGCGCAACCAAAGCGCCAGGAACCAAAATTGACAAAGCTCCCGCAAGCGCGAGCCATCCAAGTTTCAAACGGGCAAAAGCCTGACCCATAATCATGTGCCTACACATTCCAGATTGTAATCCCATGCTGATAGACCTCAAAACCATTCTTGGTCGCACCAGCGTTTAGCCGACATTTCTGCCAGATTCTTCGCCCCCTTAGCCGCGCTTGCTCATACCCTCAAGCGCTTCTAGGGAGAAAATTATGCAATCACGCATGATACCCACGCAAGACTGCGGTACTTCCCTTAGGTCATCGGGTATTTTCACACCAGAATAACGGACCATTTTATCTCCATGAATCTCGACGACGTCCTTGCCGAATTTCGCTCATCAGGCGCTTTGCTCGAAGGGCACTTCAAATTGTCTTCAGGCAAGCATAGCGGTCATTACCTGCAATGCGCCCGCGTATTGATGCGCCCATCGCGCGCTGCGCGGTTGGCTAAGGCTATTGTCGCGGGCATCCCTCAAGACATTGTAAATGCGGTCGATGTGGTGGTCTCGCCTGCGATGGGCGGCATTATCGTCGGCCAAGAGGTGGCGCGGGTTCTTGATAAAGACGCGCTGTTTTTGGAACGACCCGATGGCGTTTTCCATTTGCGGCGCGGATTCGCTTTGGAAAAAGGCGCCAAAGTCTTGATGGTCGAAGATGTGGTAACCACCGGCCTTTCCAGCCGCGAGGCTATAGCGGCGGTTGCGCGCGAAGGCGGCGAAGTTATCGCGGAGTGCTCTTTAATCGACCGGTCTATGGGCGCTGTCGATTTGGGGGTTCCGTTCTTCCCTCTCGCCGCGTTTGATTTTCCCACCTATGATGAAAGCGACATCCCGGCGCAACTTGCAGCCGTAGCTGTTACGAAACCGGGAAGCCGCAAGGAATAGTTGCATATGTCCACCCCGCTCCGCCTTGGAGTAAACATCGATCACGTCGCCACCATCCGCAATGCGCGCGGCGGCGATCACCCTGATCCCGTGCGCGCGGCTGAAATTGTCTCGCGCGTAGGAGGAGACGGCATCACTGCGCACCTGCGCGAAGACCGCCGCCATATTCGCGATGAGGATTTGGCGCGCATTCAGGATGCGACCGATCTGCCGCTCAATCTAGAAATGGCCGCAACGCAGGAGATGCTGGACATAGCATTGCGCCACAAACCGCATGCAGCCTGCATTGTCCCTGAAAAACGCGAGGAACGCACCACCGAGGGCGGGTTGGATGCAGCAGGTCTGCACAACACTTTGGTGCCGATTGTTGATGCGTTGCGGTCAGAAGATATCCGCGTTTCGCTTTTTATCGAAGCGAATGAGAGGCAGTTGGATGCAGCTTTGCGTCTGGGTGCGCCTGTCGTTGAATTTCACGCCGGTGAATACGCGCATGCGATTTTGGACGGCGATAGTGAAAAGGTCGCAAGCGAAGTCAAACGCATTTCCGATATGGCGGCTCTGGCAGCGAAAAACGGGATTGAACCGCATGCAGGCCATGGTCTTACGTTTGAGAATGTGCAGCCGATTGCCGCCATCCCGCAAATCGCAGAGCTTAATATCGGGCATTACCTGATTGGCGAGGCGGTGTTTATCGGGCTGGAAGGCGCAATTAGGAAGATGCGCGGCCTTATGGATGATGCGCGATGAGTGCTGACGAACTTCCCGAACTATCCGCCAACCAAAAACTATGGGCAGGCGCTGCGGCGGCGTTGTTCCTATTGGCCATCGCCTTTCTTGGATTTTCGCTGAACACTGGCGCGATGATGCCATTTGCGATTGGTTGGGTGGCGTTGCAGATTTTTGGCTATGTCGGAGCATTGAAAATGGCGAAGGGTGACTTTGCGCATCCTCTTTTCAAAACCCAAGTGATGTTGCACGTCATCGCACTCGCACTGCTTATCATGGCTATTACAAGGGCGCTGGGATGATTATCGGCACGGGATCAGATCTGTGCAATATTGAGCGTATTGCCAATTCACTTGAACGGTTTGGCGAACGCTTTGAAAACCGCGTCTTTACTGAATTGGAGCGCGCAAAGGCGCGCAAACGTCCCTTTACCATTGCGGGCACCTACGCAAAAAGGTTTGCCGCCAAAGAAGCGTTCAGCAAAGCCGTTGGTACAGGTTTCAGGCGCGGCGTTTTCATGAAAGACATTGGCGTTGTGAACGCCCCATCGGGCGCGCCAACACTTGCATTAACAGGTGGGGCAGCCTTACGACTTGAAGAAATCACCCCATCAGGCCATGAAGCGATTGTTCATCTAACCCTAACCGATGATCATCCATGGACGCAGGCCTTCGTCATAATCGAAGCGCGTCCCCTTTGAGCAGTCTGACAGGCACTAACAGCGTGACACAAACCAATGAAGCGACCAGCCCCGCAATGGCGGATATGGCCGATAAGAATACAGACGAAAGCTCTGAAGAAGCAGGGGTAAATTGGCTTGCTGAAATGCGCGGGCTTGCTTTGATGCTGCTTGCCGTTTTGTTGTTCCACAGCTTGGTCGCAAAGCCATTCTATATCCCTTCCACATCCATGATGCCGACACTCTATGTTGGTGATCGGTTGGTGGTGAGCAAATATCCTTATGGCTGGTCTTGGGCATCTGCCAGTTTCCACGTTCTTCCACGCGGCGATTGGCGCGTTGGAGCAGAGACACCCCAATATGGCGATATCGTCATTCCCGTACACCCAGACCGCGATGAAGACTACATCAAGCGCGTAGTTGCCCGGCCTGGAGATACGATTGAAGTGCGCGATGGCCGGATCATTTTGAACGGCAATGTAGTGCCGCGCGAAGTGGTGCCGCCCGTTCAGATCCCGTTTGATCCAGAACTGATGTGCGCCAGCTCACTTGGCGCGCGCCCCTGCCTTGAAGATTTTGAAGACTACCGGAAAACCGGCGAAGATGGCGCTGATTTTTTTGAGCCTCCAACCTATCGTGAAACGCTTCCCAATGGCGCAAGCTATCTAATCATTGATCACGTCAATCAGGGGCTTGATAACTTCCCTGAATACACCGTCCCAGAAGGCCAAGTCTTCGTGATGGGCGATAATCGTGATCATTCCGCAGACAGCCGCGCCCCGGCAGGCGCCAAAGGTCTTGGCGGCGGCATACCTTTGGAAAATATGGGCGGCAGGGCTGAATTCATCACATTCTCGCTTGATGGGTCAACCACTTGGAACCCTATCAGCTGGTTCACCTCGCTGCGCGGTGACCGGGCCTGGACAACTCTACGCCCGCCATTGGTGGAAACCGTCCCTGCAGAACCTGCTTTGCAGGAACCCGAAGCAGCACCTGAAGATTGATCGCATAACACCCCGGCTGATCAAAACAGGATTGCGCCGCTTTTATGGCTAAAAAGTTTCTCTACCTCGTCGCGTTCTGCCTCGTCGTCTTCATAGTTGGACGCATTGGCTATGAGATGTTTCAAGAAGACATTGCGCGCATCGCGCTTGTCCCTTCGGCTGAATTTGAACCGCAAGAAGCCTTGGCAGACAACGCTTATGAAGACCCCGCCATGTGGTATTCGCGCCCCGGTATGGGAACAAGCGACCCAGCGCGGTGGCAGCCTGCTTTTCGCGCTCCGCTCGAGGATGAGGCTGGTGACAATGACACCGCTGACGGTGATGCAGCATCTGTCCCAACACTGGCCGGCACAGAGCAAGCGAGCGCCAGCACTTCTGACTTCGCAGTCTTTTTCGTCCATCCGACCAGCTATCTAAACAGGGCCAGCTGGAATGCTCCCGTTGGCGACAATGCTGATCCTGAAGCGGAGCGAATTGCACAGGTTTTCGTGCGCGGCATGGCCAGCCCGTTTAACGCAGCAAACGAGATTTGGGCCCCGCGCTATCGCCAAGCAACCTTCGGCGCATTCCTGACCGATGCCCCTGAAGGGCAGCAGGCCATCGATGCCGCTTATGCTGATGTTAAAGAGGCTTTTGCTTATTTCCTGTCATCCATTGACGGGGATACACCCATCGTCCTTGCTGGCCACAGCCAAGGCTCTCTGCACCTAATCAGACTGCTGCGTGAAGAATTGAACGGGTCGCCCAATGCCCAGCGATTGATCGCGGCCTATATCGTTGGGTGGCCCGTTTCTGTGCCGCATGATTTGCCAGCAATGGGCTTTCCAGCCTGCGCATCCGCCGACCAGACAGGCTGTCTCATTTCATGGTCAAGCTTTGCAGAGCCAGCTGATCCTTCTTCCGTAATTGAGACCTATGCCAATTCGACAGGTTTCGATGGAACTGTGCGAGGCACAAGCGAAATACTCTGCACCAACCCGCTTACTGGCCAATTGGGCGGCGATGCTGAAATGACAGCCAATCTTGGTACGCTAGTCCCGCAAGATGATCTTTCCGGCGGAGAACTTGTGCCCGAAGCAGTACCGGCGCGCTGCGATGATCGCGGGCTTCTTTTGATCGGCGACCCACCAGAACTCGGCCCTTATGTGCTGCCTGGCAACAATTATCATGTGTACGATATCCCGCTATTCTGGGCCAACACACAGGCGGACGTAAACCGCCGAGTGGCAGCATTCGCAGGCGGTGCCATTTCATCAGACGCGCCGGAACAAGCAAACTGATTACCGAAGACGCCTCTGACTTTGGTGCTACTCTGCCTGATGGAGGCGCATTGCTTGGCCTCGATTTGGGCACCAAAACGATTGGCACAGCGTTATGCGATGCAGGCTGGCGCTTTGCGACCAACGGCAAAACCTTGCCGCGCGGCAAATGGGGCCGCGATAAAGACGCGATTGCTGCGTTGATTGCGGATCGGTCCGCCAAAGGCATAGTGATCGGCCTTCCCCGCAATATGGACGGCAGCGAAGGCCCCCGCGCTCACTCATCGCGCGCCTATGCCCGCAATCTATCCGAAGCGTTTGGCCTGCCCGTGCTGCTATGGGATGAACGCTGGTCCACTCAAAGCGCTGAAGCGGCCATGATCGGCCAAGATATGAGCCGCGCAAAACGCGCAGAAGCCATCGATAGCCATGCCGCCGCAATCATTTTGCAAGGCGCCATTGATCGGTTGTCGGGCGGAATCTTATAGGCGCGTTAAAGCCGCCGCAGCTCTACCCTTTTCCTTTTGGCAATGTGCGCGACCATCCGGCTGCCGCATTTTTCCCCTTCGCGCCACAGCGTATCACGCGCTTCTCTGGTTTTGAAAACCGCGGCGCGCGCTTCAAAACTTGCAAGTCTCAGCCTCTCGCTTGGATGCGTTTG
>JBCAZT010000093.1:0-11391 GCA_038532855.1 Pseudomonadota bacterium | reverse complement strand
CTGCCACATATTCACGCACAGAGCTAATAAGCCTTTTGGAGCCTGTGCGAGCGGGCACCGTCTTGCATGCGACCACGCACTTTCAACTCCAATCAGATGATGATGGAGATGATGGGACTGCACGTGCCTGGCAGCGCCTTTGTCCAGCCGGGCACCAAGCTGCGCCAAGCATTGGACCGGGCGGCGGTGCACCGTCTGGTTGAGCTTTCCGGCACCACCACTCGCACACTGGCACAGGTGGTGGATGAAAAGGCGATCATCAATGCGATGATTGGCCTTCTTGCCACGGGCGGATCCACCAATCACGCGATCCATATCCCAGCCATGGCGCGCGCTGCTGGCATTATCGTTGACTGGACCGATTTGGCTGAGCTCTCCAGCGTCGTGCCGCTTCTCGCCCGTGTCTATCCCAATGGATCAGGCGATGTGAACCAGTTCCATCATGCTGGCGGCATGGGCTATTTGATTGGCGAATTGCTCGAAGCAGGACTTGCCCACGGCGATATTCTGACAGTGTGGGAAGATGGATTTGAGGCTTATGCTGCAGAACCCGTATGGGAGGATGACGCGCTAGGCTGGACGCGGGTCACCGAAACCCGCGATGACACCATGCTACGCCCAGCCAGCGAACCATTTCAGCCTGATGGCGGGATGCGTTTGCTGACCGGCAATTTGGGCAGAGCGTGCTTCAAATCCTCCGCGGTAGACAAATCGCGCTGGACGATCGAGGCTCCGTGCCGCGTGTTCGAAAATCAGGCCGATGTCTCCGCTGCTTTCAAAACAGGGGAGCTAGACCGGGATGTCGTCGTGGTGGTGAGGTTCCAAGGGCCGCGCGCCAACGGTATGCCCGAACTGCATTCGCTGACCCCCGCTTTGGCTGTGCTTCAAGACAAGGGGTACAAAGTGGCTTTGGTCACTGATGGCCGTATGTCAGGCGCATCCGGCAAAGTTCCCGCTGCGATCCACGTCACACCCGAAGCGATTGGCGGGGGTCCGCTCTCTCTTTTGCAAGATGGTGATATGGTGAAAGTCTGCGCAGCGACCGGACAGCTTTCCACCACTGCCGATCTAGACGCTCGCACCCCAGCCCCGGACCCAGCGCCCGAATGGGGCGTAGGCCGCGAGCTTTACCGGATGATGCAAGCCCAGGCTGATGGCGCAGAACAAGGCGCCTCTGCGATGCTGGCAAGCGCAGGGCTTTAACTGTGATGGAATTGGTCGCAGTTGATATTGGCGGCACTCACGCCCGGTTTGCCATCGCCACAATCGCCGATGATGGCGCAATCACTTTGGGCGATCCGGTCACGCTTCACACCGAAAGCCATGCGAGTTTTCAAACCGCTTGGGAGGATTATCGCGAGACAATGGGCGGCGCATTGCCGGACTGTGTCGCGATGGCCGTCGCTGGCCAGATCAAGCCTGACATCATCCGCTTCACCAACAATCCATGGATCATCCGCCCGCCTTTAATCGGGGAAGAGCTGGGCTGCGCTCACCACATAATCGTCAACGATTTTGAAGCGGTCGCACATGCCGCTGCGCGCGCTCCATCTGATCAGTTTGAGCATCTTGCAGGCCCAGAAATTGAGCTTCCTGAAAATGGAACGATCAGCGTTCTTGGCCCCGGCACTGGCCTTGGTGTCGCGCATTTCTGGCGCGATGGACTGGGGGATTACCGCGTGCAAGCCACCGAAGGCGGCCACGGTGATTTTGCGCCTTTGGATATAATCGAAGACGCAATTCTCGCCCGCTTGCGCAAACGCCATACTCGCGTTTCGACAGAGCGCGTTGTCTCAGGCCCCGCCATCGTAGACATCTACGAAGCGCTCGCAGCGTTAGAAGGCCGCGCCATTGTTGAGATGGATGATGTCGCCATTTGGACTGCGGGCACTGACGGTTCAGACAGCATCGCTGCTGCTGCTATTGATCGGTTCTGCCTGTCGCTAGGATCGGTTGCCGGGGACATCGCACTGATCCAAGGGGCGAGCGGCGTTGTGATCGCAGGTGGGCTTGGATATCGGATCCGCGAAACTCTTCTTTCATCAGGTTTTGCGGATAGATTTCGCGCAAAGGGCCGATTTGCAGGATTGATGGCAACACTGCCCGTTAAGCTGATCACGCATCCACAGCCTGGCTTGCTTGGCGCTGCGGCCGCTTTTGCTCAAGCGCATCAACCCGCCAAATGACGCGAAAATTCGCGTATCGGCGATGTTAACTTTTGCGAAACCTGCGTCTCCCGAAGGGACTTCGACCACCTCAGCGCTGGCAAAGTTTCTCCAAAACAGGCATATAGAGTGCATGACAAAGACACGCGCACCTTTTCGACTCGCTGCAGCTCTGGCTTTCGCAGCATCTCTTGTGACCACCCCTGCTTTTGCACAAAGCGCAGTGGATCAGGTGGCAGATGAGGCGGAAATCATCGCTAATGAGAGTTTCGACGCGATCAGAGCCATCGATCCGACAACGGGTGGTCCATCACCAGTCATCGATCCGAGCCTGCCAACGCCCTATGGCGCAGAGCTTGTATCTGGCGAAGAACCTGGTGCAACCCTCTTGGCAATGCCGCCCGTTGCTGGCGAAGCACGGGTGCCCGCAGCACGCACTATTCCAGCGCGCCCTGCGATTGCAAACAGCACCACCAGCGCTCTGCCCGCGGCTCGTCCTGACATGCGCCCGGCAGCGCCCGACCAAGCTTACATTAGCGAAACCGCGCAAGTGCCTGTCATCGAAAGCGATGATCCATTTGTGATCAAAAGCATTCTGCCTATCGAAGGGTCGATCCGCTATGGCGAATGGGCATGGGATGAAAGCCGCGCGCCTGCCAAAGGCAAATTGATGATCACTGTGGATCTTGATGCCCGCATCATCTCAGTCTTTCGCGATGGCCATGAAATCGGCACTTCGGTTGCCTTGCTTGGAACGAAAAAACATCCAACCCCGCTTGGCGTGTTCCCGATCCTCACCAAAGAGATCGACAACGTATCTGAGAAATACAACAACGCGCCCATGCCCTACACTTTGCGCCTGACATGGAGCGGCATAGCGATCCACGGATCACCGGTTGTGAATGGCTATGCCAGCCACGGCTGCATTGGCGTACCAGACGACTTTGCTGAAAAGCTTTTCGCGATTGCAAAGCGCGGCGATAAGGTTGTAATCACCAAAGGCAATCTGGTGGGCCTTGGCCACAAAATGTACTGATTACAGCTCAACACGAACATAAGAAGGCTCTCCATTTGGTGGGCCTTTTTTATTGCGCGACTAGGGTCAGGACCCCAGGTCAGTGTAATGCCCGCGGCGGTTCCGGCACAAAACGCCAAGCGCGCATTTCCACTCCGACTTTTGCAACTTTCTCGATACCCGGCCTGACAAGCACTCCGCCCAGGGACGCGTTTTCGCCATGCCACAGCCGGTCGAATGCGCGGCCTGCTTCGGACCGGCTCACCACTCCGCCAAGTTCGGCAATGATCCGGACAATCGTCTCAATCGCAACTGCGCGCGGTACGTTGGCGTAATAGGTGATCTGCGATCCCTCGCGCTGGACCATGTCTTCCCAATCGATCTCAGCAAACCATTGAAGCGCCAGCCACGCCTCGCCCAAATTGGATGCGCTTCGTGCAAGTTGTTCTGGGGCCAGCCAATCATGGTGCGCCAAATGCTCTCGCACCCGAACACGGTCAAAACTCGGATCGGTGTTGGAAGGATCGCGTGCGGGTGAGATGCCAGATTGCGCGACGACATCTTCAAGCTCAGCTTTTCGCCATCCCAGTAAGGGCCGGATCAAAAGCAGATCATCAAATCCCGGAATATGCGAAGAAGCGCGCACGCCTGCTAGTCCGGACAAACCGCTCCCCCGCGCCAGCCGCATCAGCAGCGTCTCTGCCTGATCGTCGGCATGATGCGCAGTGGCAATCGCGCCCAATCCTTTTTCCTCCGCCCATTCGCCTAGAGCGCGATAGCGCGCCTCTCTCGCCCTCGCCTGAAGATTGCCCGGCCTCAGTTCCACTTTGATCGCGGTGAACGCGATATCCAACGCGGCGCAGATTTTTTCGACCATGGCAACCTCGGCGGCAGCTTCGGCGCGAAGTCCATGATCCACGCTCGCAACCGCAATATCACCGGGTAAAGCTGCATGAGCGAGCAACAAAAGCGCCAAGCTATCAGGGCCGCCAGAAACAGCCAGGCCAAGGGGCCCGCTTCGCGCAGATTTCGGCCAAAGCAATGCGAGATCAGCCGCCATTCTAGCGATCCAATCCGTGTCATTCACAAGGGCAATGCGGTCAAAACCAGTCATCGCCGGCTCTGCTGGATCAGCTCGAGCTTAAGTGCAAGATACCTTTTGCCGATTGCGCTCATATTGGTCAGACAAGCGGCCTGTCGCGACAGCCGGATAGGTTTCGGCAAATTCTGCCAAAGCAATGCAAGCGCGGCGCGTGTCTTCTGCAGCGATCATGCTTTCGGCAAGGAAAAGCAGACTATCGGGCGCGCGGCGTGCGGTTTTATCCGCCTGATAATTGCGCAAGAACCAGCGTGCAGCTTCGTCAGGCATCCCGTCATCCAGATAAGCCCGGCCCAGCAAATTGCGGCCATAGGTCACACGGAAATGAAGCGGATACTCTTCGACATATTTGGTTAGCTGCTGGCGCGCTTCGGGGTAAAAGCCTGCGTTCCAAAGCCGGAACCCGTATGAATATTCGTCATCACCAGCATCATCAGTTTGCGGTTTTGTGATCGCTTGGACAGCGGCAAGGCGCTCTGCCGATGGGCCCGTAACTGGCGCGGGAGCAGGTGTTTCAACGGCGGCATCGCCTGCACCTTGTGCAGACAGGTTGCTGTCGACTGCATTGGCATCATCAGTGGTCGTCTCAGCGGGCACGATAGGCGCGCTACCCCCTTCGAGCGCGGTCACGCGTTCATCAAGCAAGGCCACAGCATTGCTCTGTTCTTCGCTCAGCGCGGTAAGCCGCTGCAATTGCAGTTCCATCGCATCAAGCCGCGCCAAAATGTCGGTAACCGCTGTGGTGGATGGCGCCGCCGTGCCATTCGCAGCGCTCGCTACTGGAGTGCCCTCAGGCGAAATCTGCGGTTCAAAAAAACGCCCATCGCCGCCGGGAAAGACATTGCGTTGAAGCGCGCGGATTTCCGCTTCAATTTTCCGTAGACGGGCTTCGGAATTGTCCTGCGCAAGGCTTGGGAGCGGGGTTGCAAGCACTGACAGGCCGGCAATGCCCAAGCCGAATGAGCGCAAAAGCTTACCTGACGAAGACTTTGAAGTGGTTGAGGTTGGCATGATGTGCGTGTGCTCCCTTTTTCATGACCGCGCCGCGCCCACCATGGAGCCGCGTGTCTGAACCTTGGCCGAATCTTTGGGCGCGCCTCGCTCTCAAGTCGAGAGCAGGAGCCACGAAATCCCAAGGAAATCGGGTCCAATTCGGGATGAAATGGAGGTTGTTTAACGGGTCCCGGGCGGATCTTGCGCTGGCGGCGGCGTCTGATCGGCTGGAGGTGTCGCGGGAACAGGTGCCGCTGTGGGCTCCGCTATGGGCGCAGTTTGAGTGGGCTGAGATGCGGGAGTTGATGCCGCTGCTGGTGCGCTCACTTCAGGTTCTGTTGATGGGCCAGGCTCGGGAATGATCGTGGTTGTGGCTAACGGCGTTGGCACAGTCTGAGAAGATTGGCTCCTTGCAGCAGGACGCGAAGCAGAGCCTGTCCGGTCAACTGGCGCAGTGCCTGCCGTATTCGCGGTCGGCTCAGCTTCAACTGGAGCGAAACGAGCAATAAGCGCTGCTGCTGAAACAGGTTCCACCAGCACCGTTTGTTCTTCCGCCAATTTCGGGACCGTTTCGCCGTCAATTGTGATCTCAAGAAACTGCGGACGGCCCGTGTTCAGTTGGACATTCTGCGCGTTCTTGGGGACTTCAAACGTGTCACCGCGCATCATCGTGGTTTCAAGCAGCACGTCGCCGCCTTCTTCGAAAAAGCGCACCCAAATCTCATCATCAAGCGCGGTGAAGACGACTTGGCCATTAGGATTGATCTGATCCTCTTGCTCAGCAGCCGCCTGCGCTTCACCCTCTGCCTCTTCTTCCTCGCTTGCCAAGAGCGAGCCCAAGCCGGGGCCAGACGCGTAATAGGTGTTGTAGAATGCGTAGACGCCGGCAGCCAAAATAATCGCAGCAAATGCGCCAAACCACGCAAGACCGGCTGATGGCAGTTTTGCCGGATCGCCGGGTTCCATGCCGCCGACAACAGCGGCACGCCGCTCGCTTTCATCGGCCAGCTCTGCGCGCACAGCATCGGTGATCTCGGTTTCATCCAGACCAACAGCGCGGGCATAATTGCGGGCAAAACCAATGGCATAGGTGCGGGCTGGAAGGGCCTCGAAATTTTCATCTTCCAAAGCTTCGAGGTGATGCATGGGAATGCGCGTTTCAGCCGCGATAAAGCCCAGATCCCAGCCTTTTGCCACGCGCGCTGCGCGTAACCTCTCGCCCGGCCCTGCTGGGCCGGTTACAGCTTCACCTTGGGCGGCGACATCGGTGTCGCCCGTTTCCTGCTCGCTTCCCATGACCCGGTTTTATCGTCCGTTTTAGTTTGATCCGCAGATCCGTTACCACATCAGCGCAGCAATGTCTGTCAAGGATTGTGAAAGTATGTCAACGCGTAATCAATGGTTATGCGCCGGGCAAATCGCCGCAACAATCAATCAAAGTCGATACCGTGCTCGCTTGCCCATTCACCCAGGGCATTTCGCAAATTTATCGCTGGGTCAGCGAGCCATTGCTCCATCGTGCCTTCCAACTGCGCCAAATCAACCTTGCGGATGAGCTCTTTTATCGGCCCAACAGCGGCGGGCGTGATAGACAAACGCCGAAACCCAATGCCCAGCAAAGCAAGTGCTTCCAACCGGCGCCCGCCCATCTCACCGCACACACCGATTGAGGTTTCGCTTCCCTTCGCATCATTCGCAACACGCCGCAGAAACCGGATGATCGGCAAACTCAACCAATCATAACGCTGTGCAAGCGCTGGGTTGGCTCTGTCCGCTGCGAACAGGAATTGAGTCAAATCATTGGTGCCAACCGACAGAAAGCTGAGCTTTGGCAAAAGCAGATCAAGCGCTTCGGCCAAAGCAGGCACTTCCAGCATCGCGCCATAATGAATAGCATCGGGCACTTGCTTTTTCTTAGAGCGCAGGAATTGCAACTGCTCTTCAAACACGTCTTTTGCCGCGTCAAATTCCCACACTTCAGACACCATCGGGAACATCACATAAAGCGAACGCCCTGCGCCCGCCTCGAGCAGAGCGCGCGCCTGCGCCTTCATCAAACCTTCGCGTTCGAGTGCCAAACGAAGCGCGCGCCAACCCATTGCCGGGTTCTCATCATTGCTCGCCACATCGGATGCGAGATAGGGGACAGCTTTATCGCCGCCGATATCAACCGTGCGAAAGATGACAGGCTTATCGCCGGCTGCATCCATCACATCACGGTACAGCTTCATCTGCCTCTCGCGCTGAGGCAAAGTGGCGGAGACGAGGAACTGAAACTCGGTGCGAAACAGGCCAACCCCGTCAGCCCCCGTCATGGCAAGCGCGCCCATATCATCGCGCAGGCCTGCATTCATCATCACTTCAATGCGCGTACCGCATTGCGTGGTTGGTTCTACATCGCGCAATTCGGCATAGGCTGCCTGTTTCTCTCGCGATTTGGCAAAGCGCGCCGCAAAAACTTCTGCAAATTGCGCAGACGGACGAACATTAACCTGGCCTGCGGTCGCATCGAGCAGCACTTCATCGCCTTCGCGGATAATCCCGCGCAACCCTTGCGTTCGGCCCAGCACAGGCACGCCTATCGCGCGGGCCACAATCACGACATGTGCAGTTAGCGATCCTTCTTCGAGGATAACACCTTTCAACCGCCGCCTGTCATATTCGAGCAATTCGGCTGGCCCCAGATTGCGCGCGATCAAAATGGTGTCGCGCCGCAGACCTTGCGATGCAGCAGTGCCCAATTGCCCCGACACAATCCGAAGCAGTCTGTTCGCAAGATCTTCAAGATCGTGCATCCGGTCTGCTAGCAATTGATCATCAATCTCACGCATGCGCATTCTGGTATGCTGCTGGACGCGTTCAATCGCGGCCTCTGCGGTGAGGCCTGAATCAATCGCTTCGTTGATCCTTCGCGACCAGCCTTCGTCATAAGCGAACATTTTGTAGGTCTCGAGGACCTCCTCATGTTCACCGCCAACGCCAAATTCGGCTTGGCCTGCAAGATTATCAATCTGTTCGCGCATCTTATCAAAGGCGTTGTAAACCCGGTGCCGCTCCGCCTCGATGTCTTCGGCCATCACTTGTGTGATCTGAACACGCGGCTGGTGATAGACAGCTTGGCCAGCGCCCAACCCTTTCACCAAAGTCAGCCCTGATAAGGTTTGCGGCCCGGTTGCCTGACCGCTGAGGCCCAGCACCTCTTCTTCATCGACCAATTCGGCATTGGCGATCAGCTCTGACAAGACCATGGCCGTGGTCTGCAAAGCCTCAATCTCCACCTCTTCGTAGCGGCGCGGATCGAGATGCTGCACGCACAAAACACCCACAGCGCGCTCACGGTAGACGATCGGCACACCTGCAAAGGAATGGAATTTCTCCTCGCCCGTTTCGGGGCGGTATTGAAAGTCTGGGTGCGCTTTTGCTTCGGCAAGGTTCAGCGTTTCGACATTGTCAGCAATGGTGCCGGTCAGACCTTCACCAATAGCCATACGAGTGACGTGAACCGCGGTTTGATTGAGGCCGCGCGTTGCGAAAAGTTCCAGCATGCCTTCGCGCAAAAGATAAATCGAACAGACCTCGGATGAGAGGCTTTGCCCGACTATCTGAACCACTTGATCAAGCTTACCCTGCGCGTGTTTGCGCGAGGCCATCACCTCGTGAAGGCGGGTAAGAATCTGACGGGCGGAAGCTGCAGCACTCATGCGCGGCAAGGTTTAGACATGACAGCCGTTAAAATCAAAGTGGCACAGCCTCAGAACGCATCAAAATGCGCGCGGTTTCGCAATTTGAGATCAGAATTTGAGAAAGGAAAGGGAGCGCGAACGCTAATTTCGCGCGATTTCTTCCTTCAATCGCAGTTTCTGTTTTTTAAGAGCTTGGATCGTCGATGTGTCGGGGGCCGGTCGGTTCATTTCCTCGTGCAATTGCGCCTCGATACCGGCGTGCTTGGATTGGAGGGCATGGACGTGTGACGATACCATAAAGTGTCTCCTATAAATGCGGGGGACTGCCCCCTTGGGAGCGACTCGATGGCAAAGCGACCGAGTCGCCAAGTCAGAAAAGACCACAAGTGATCTCACTTGAAAAGCTCTTACAAAGGATGAATGCGAACCGCTGTGGGAAATGCGCGGTCAATCGTGGGTGATACCTATAGATTCGGCCGATAACGACATGTTGATAATCCGAATGCAAAGACTGAACAGATCATTTGCCGGTTCATCAAAATATAGGTAACCGAGATCTTGCTCGTGCTCGCAATGGTTACCCAGTGCGAATGCATCTGATCCTAAAAAGGCACCAACGCATGAATGAAGCTGAGCTTCAAAAACGGCTCGAAATGCTGCGCACGGAACACAGCGATCTTGACGCTGCGATTTCGGCGTTGAGCGAGGCTGGTGCAAGCGATCAATTGCAGATTGCCCGCCTCAAAAAGCGCAAACTGCGGCTTAAAGATCAAATTGCGATGATCGAAGACAATTTGCTTCCCGACATTATTGCCTGACTTATCCAGGCAACAGATTCGAACACAAAACCAACCTGTAAGCTAAAAAGTAAACTGCAATTCCGTAGTGATTTCGCCTAGTCTTGTCCCGGACAGGGACGGTCCCAGTTTAGGGCAGGATAGATTGCAAAGGGCGCTGGCATACAGGCCGTCTAGTGGGTAGCGACACTGGACATTATGCGACACACATCAAGCCTTTCTCGCCCGATTATTGAGGCGCTTTACACCGAAGCATTGGTTTTAACGGACGATGTGCGAGCGGTTTTTGCGCTTGGCATCAATCAGCCTGAAGCGAGCGATGATTCGATGGTCCGGCTCACGCTTTCGACCGAAGGGCTGAAAACAACGACGCGCATGATGCATGTGCTAGCTTGGCTGCTAAACCAGCGCGCATTCTTTTCTGGAGAATTGAGCGAACAACAGGTTCGCAAGCATGGCGCGCTGCCGCCAGACCGCGGTGCTGATCCTGAACAGCTGGAACGGTTGGAGCCGGAAACCTGCCAATTGATCGCCGAAACCGAAAAGCTGCATCAGCGCATTGCTCGGCTTGATGAAGCTTGGCGCGAAAACTTCGAAGTCAATTCGCCCGCGCGCGCATTCCAAGGCCGCTTGGAACGGCGCCTTTCTGAAATAGGCTAAGCCAGCTTACGCTGCTTCCAAAGCTTTTCGCCAAGCATCCAGCCGTTTTGTGCGGACATCATCGCTCATATCGGGTTCGAATATCGCGGTTTTTCCGCGCATTGACCGCGCTGCCTCGTCAAGATCGGTATACAAGCCGCACCCAGCAGCGGCCAGCATGGCTGCACCAAGCGCAGTGGTCTCAACGAATTCGGGGCGTTCGACGCTCAGCCCCAGAATATCGGCAAGATCCTGAGCCAGCCAATCATTGGCCGACATACCGCCATCAATCCTGAGTGTTTCCCACTTGGCTCCATCGGCTGCGAAAGCTTCGGCCAGATCATGTGTCTGATGGCCCATCGCCTCTAAGGCAGCCCTCGCAATTTCAGCTCTTCCACTCGCAAAACTAAGCCCAGCAATCACGCCGCGCGCATCTGCATTCCAATGCGGCGCACCCAGCCCAGAAAGCGCAGGTACAATTGTCACGCCGCCGCTATCCTGAATAGAACGCGCCAGTTCCTCGGTTTCGCTCGCGTGATCGAATAGCCCCAGTGAATCGCGCAACCACTGGACAAGCGAACCAGCAACAAAGACTGATCCCTCAATCGCATAGGTGCGCTCGCCGTTGATCTGCGTTAAAACCGTTGCCAGCAAACGATTATCAGATTTCGGAGGCGTTTTGCCTACATTCGCCAGAACGAAAGCGCCCGTGCCATAGGTGGCTTTGGTCTCTCCTTCAGAAAGGCAGCCTTGCCCTATCGTTGCGGCCTGCTGATCGCCGACAAGGCCTGTGATGGGAATCTCCCGACCAAACAAACGCACGCCTGTTGTGCCAAGGTCCCCGGACATATCGACCACTTGGGGCAAGGCATCATGGGGTACGCCAAGAAGGTCGCACAGCCCTTTATCAAAGCCTGCGCCATCCAACTCCATCAATAGCGTTCGACTGGCATTGCTGGCATCGCTTATGTGGCGTGCGGCGCCCGTCAGCTTGTAGACG
>JBCAZT010000092.1:0-11545 GCA_038532855.1 Pseudomonadota bacterium | reverse complement strand
CATGGACACAAGCAGAACCACGAACTTGTTTTTGTTTATGTAGGCACAGGCGTGGTCGATATTGACGGGGAAGAGAGCGAATTTGGCCCGGGCACCACAATCCTTTTCGCGCGCAATTGCACCCATTGGATCAAAAATACCGGCGATACGGATATGAAGATGTTCTGGGTCTTTTTCCCCCCAGGCCTCGAAGATTGGTTCTATGCCATCGGGAAAGAGCGAACTCCCGGAGACCCTATGCCCGAACCGTTTGACCGTCCTGAAGACGTGCAGGATGTGATGACTAAGATGAAATTCTTACCCCCTCGGACTGCTGGATAATCCATGCGAATAATCCCTCAATCCGTAGTGGAGCGCCTGCTCCCAGTTGGCGATTGCGTCGATGTGATGCGCGATGCGATGATCGCGACCAGTAAAGGTGATGTGACCCTTCCCATCCGCCAATTTATGCCAGTGCCCGGAGCTGCTGGAAAAATGGCAATTATGCCGGGATCGCTTGGCACAGCTCGCGACTGCGACAATGCCAGTTTTGGCATCAAACTGGTGTGCAAATATGAACGGCCTCAAGATGATCCGTTGGGCACGCATGTCGGCATGGTCATGCTGTTTGACAGCGCTAAAGGCATTCCGCTTGCCATGATCGAAGGGTCTTCGCTCACATCCATCCGCACGTCTGCTGCAAGCGCTCTTGCCACACAATTGATGGCGCGCGAGGATGCAACGCGGCTCGCCATTATCGGTAATGGCGAACAGGCTGCGCGCCATGTCGATGCGATGATGGCAGTGCGTCGTATCTCCCACATTACAGTTTGGGGCCGCGATATGGCCCGCGCGAAGGCTTTTTCTGAAGCAACCGAGGCTCGCGTTGGACTGCCTGTATCAGTTGCTGCCCTCACGCCTACGCAGGCTGTGGCAGAGGCCGACATTGTGTGCACCACCACCTCTGCCAAAGAGCCGGTCTTGAAAGGGGCTGATCTGAGGCCAGGTCAGCATATCAATCTGGTTGGGGCCGCAATCCCAACCAGCGCCGAGGTGGATAGCGAAGCGGTGAAACGCAGCCGCTTTGTCGTCGATTATCGCCCAGCCGCGATGGCTGCGGCTGGCGAATTGCTGAACGCGATCAAAGATGGAACCGTAACCGAGGATCATATCGCAGGGGAAATCGGTGAAGTTGCGCAAGGGTCAGTTGTGGGCCGTAGCAATCAAGACGAAATCACAATGTACAAATCCTTAGGAGTCGCCGCGCAAGATCTTGCAGCTGCCCATGCCGTATGGAAAATGGCCGTGGCTGAAAATGCAGGTCATGAGGTTGATCTACTCGCATGAGGAAAAAGCTGCGCTTCCTTGTCCGGCTAGCGCCATTGAGCATCGCCTTTGTGGTGAGCGCCTGCGCGCAGCAACCCCAGCTTACCAGCAGCCCCGAAGAACCTATCGCCGCGCTGTGCAGTGATAGGCTGACCGGCGAGTATGACCGGATCGATATAACCATTGCAGCCGAGGGTCGGGACATCCCCTTCAGCCTGTTCGCGCCTTCAGCCCCCGGCGAATATAAGCTGATTACATTTTCCCACGGCGCTTTTGCAGCACCGGGTCGCTATGAAGCCATGCTTGGCCCACTAGCGGCGAGCGGATATGTTGTGGCCGCTCCCATGCATGTCGATAGCGAAGAGATTGACCTGCCAGAGCGTCCTTCCCCCCAAGTCCAATGGGTCACGCGCAATGCCGATATGCGGATTGCGCTGAGCATGCCCAAATCGCTTCGCGATGCCCTTGGCGCGAAAGGTGTGTCAGTCCGCACGAACCAAGCCACGGCTATGGGGCACAGCTTTGGCGCTCTGATGGCGCAATTTGCAGGCGGTGCCCAAGCGATAGGCCCTGCAGGCGCAAGAGCCGATCTGCGCAAGCTGAATGTTGCAAGCGTTATCGCATGGTCGCCGCCTGGACCAATACCCGAACGTCTTGATGAAGCGACATGGGAAGCGATGGCCGTTCCCTCGCTGACGCTAACTGGCACGGCTGATGTTCTTCCAGGGTTTATTGATGATTGGCAGGCACACAAAGCAAGCTATGAATACGCGCCAATTGATGGCCGCGCCTTGTGGGTGGGTGAGGAAATTGACCATTATTTCGGCGGTATATTTGGCCGGGTGAAAGATGCGCCGGGCGATGCCAACGAAACTCTGTTTGCGCGTGCGCTTGCGACCTCGCTCTATTTTATCGAAGCGCACAATGGTTCGGCACAACCTTGCACGCTTGGCCCCAATCTATCTGGCGAAACATTTGAGGATATCCCATGATTTACAGCGCTTTCACTCGCCCTCTTGTCGCGCTGGCGCTAGGCTCAATAACGCTTGCTGGCTGCACCGCCGCAGTGCAGGAGGCCGCGCCTCAGCAAGCAGCAAACATCGCGCCTCCTGCTCTTACTGATCCACTCTACACCGATATTGATAACCCCACGACGCCCGCAGATCTTTCGCAAACCGCGAGCATTTTGGAAGTGGAACGGTATCGGCCAAACTATCAGCTAACGTCTTGCCCAAGCATCCCCGGCCCTTCCTTTAGATCTGGTGACGAATTGGGCAAAGCGCTTCAGGACGCTCAAGCCTATTCCGAGGCTAAGAACGGCCTCGGATTGCTTGTTTTGAAAGGTGGGCGAAAAATCCATCTCAGCGCAGCTGAAGGCGTTAACGTCACAACACCCTTTGCCTCTGCGTCGATGATGAAATCGGTCATTGCTTTGCTTTATGGGATCGCGATTGACGACGGCGTGATTGCTTCTGCCGATGATCGTGTTGGCGATTATCTGCCCGAATGGAGCGAGGACGCGCGAGGAGATATAACCCTTCGACAATTGCTGACCATGTCAGCGGGGCTTGGCCAGTCAGACTTTCTAAAAATTCTGCTTTCTCCCGATATCGGCTCTGTAGCGCTAGAGTTGGAGAAAACTGGCGAAGCGGATACCGAATTTGCCTACAACAACGCCATCACCAAAGTGCTGACCATTGTGCTTGATCGACAGCTTGTCAAAGCGGGAAAAGGCGGCGTTTTGCCTTATCTCCAATCAGAACTTTGGTGCCCGCTTGGCAATGGTGATGCGCAGGTCTGGGTTGATACAACCGGACAAGCACGCGGCTATGCCGGACTGCACGCGGGGATGCTGGACTATGCAAATATTGGCGAGCTGATCCGCAACAAGGGAGCAGTGAATGGCAGGCAAATTGTGCCAGCTGATTGGATTGCGCAGATGGCGACACCATCAAAGGCCAATCCGCAATATGGCCTGCAAGTATGGCTAGGCACTGAACATACCGCCCAGCGTGCCTACAGCGCCACAAACCCGATCAAAGTGCCGCACTCAGAACCGTTTGATGCAAAAGACATCATCTATTTCGACGGGTTTGGCGGCCAGCGTGTCTACGTGATCCCATCAAAGGAATTGGTAATCGTGCGCTTTGGAGAAGTGAACCTAACCTATGATGATGCGGTCATCCCTAACCTTTTGACCCGCGCGGCCGAATAATCAGGTCCGGTTGAAGAACGCCTTTTTGGTTTCTTCTGTCGGATTGCCGACTTTCATATCGCTTTTGAGGATCGCCATGCCGCGCTGCACGCCGGGGCGCGCCTCGCATTTGTCGATCCACGCAGCGACATTGGGAAAGTTCGCAATATCAACGCCGTGCAATTCCTGTTGGCGTGCATCCATCCAGGGATAAGTCGCCATATCAGCAAGGCCAAAATCGCTGCCCGGTGTCATCCATTCGTTCTGTTCAAGATGGCGATCGACAAGCCCGTAAAGCCGCTGCACTTCGCCCGAATAGCGTTTGATCGCATACGGCACTTGCTCATCCGCATAGCCGCGGAAATGGCCGCATTGGCCAAACATCGGCCCGATATTAGCGCATTGGAAAAACACCCACTGCGTAATCAGCGATTGCTCTACGGGATCGTCGGACCAGAATTTACCGGTCTTTTGCGCAAGGTATAAAAGGATCGCCCCGCTCTCAAAAACCTCATGCCGGGCGCCTCCCTGCCCATCGTGATCAACAATCGCGGGCACACGATTGTTGGGGCTGATGGCGATGAATTCTGGCGTGTGCTGCTCTCCTGTCAAAATGTTGATCGGCTGGACCTGATAATCGAGGCCAAACTCTTCCAAGGCGATGGAGATTTTGTGACCATTGGGTGTGGGCCAGAAATAGAAATCAATCATGCTGCATTCGCCTTTTGTGCAGCGAGCACTTCCTGCACTGCATTCTGCAATCGCTGCGCCGAAGTGTCACCGGTGAAATCGACGTTGAAATGCGATTTCACAGAAGGCCGCTCTAACGTTTCATCGTACCAGCCCGACAAAGAAGGGCGCCCTTCGCGCCAATTGAAATTGGGGTGAATGGGGTCTTTCGCTTCATAAAATTCGGCGCGGAAACCCAAATAGCTGATCGCGTGAAGCATCGCGGCATGGCCGATATCAAACCGGCCCCAGCCCTTCGCAGCCTCTGCGTCCATCCAATCGAGTGCGCGGATGAATTTGGGCCACATGCGTTCAAAGACATACATGTTCCATTGCTCTGGCTCTTGCCATTGTTCGGCGACCATTTGCACAGTGCCTTCGAAAATGGTGTCAGCCATGGCAAGACGCGTGATCGCATCCCAGCGCGCTGGCCCAGCATCAGGGTACATTTGCGCCGCTTTGGAATTGGCATCGAGATATTCGCATACCGCCTGACTGCCAAAAATAACTTGGCCATCATCAGTCGCCAGTGTTGGCACTTTGCTTAAAGGGTTGATCGCGGAGATTGAATACGCCTCGCCCTGGTCTTCTCCATCCAAATTCTTGAAAGGGAATGTCGCGATAAAATCGATATCATCCCACAATCCGCATTCATGCGCGGTCACCAGAACTTTGTGAATGAAGGTGTGAAAGGGCGAATAAAACAGCTTCATATTGCTGCCTCCGGATTAAGTGGGTTGCGGGATCAGTGCAGGCGATTAATGCGCGCCAACCTTCTTGTGATCGGGTGACACCTCTTTCGATGAAAGCTCACCTTTGGCTTCCAACTGCTTCATTTTCTTGAAGGTATCGAACTCATTAACGCCGCCCATATCCTGTTTCGACCAGCGCGTTGCAAAGCCGCGTGGATAGCGGCTGTCATCATCTTTGCGTCCATCTTCGGACCACAAAAGTGGGAAAAGGTCGCCTTGCGGCTTTTCACCTTCCAGCATCTCATCAAAACTGACGCCTGCAATATTCAGGCAATCGGGGCGCGGCTCCCAACGTATGTCATCACCAAATACGCGCTGAGATATTGCCACGCGCCAATCATCTGTTGGGTTGCCGGCTGAATAATGCAGCGTCCATGGGTTCACCACGAGGATATCGCCCGGATCCATTTCCCATTTGAGGAAACGCAATCCTTCCTCACCGCGGCGGCTTTCAATATCAGGATGCGGCACCCGATCATCTGGCTTGATCATTTTGCGCGCATTGGGGCTGAACAGCCAATACGGCACATCGTCATGCTGCGTGCCTGCCAACACTTCAAGGCAGTTCTCTTCGACAATCGGCGTTAGCGGAATCCACAGCGATGGCACCATTTTGCCGCGCACAGGAAAAGCCATCCGATCACAATGCCATAAAGTCGCGGCGTCCGACTGCGGAGGCTTTGCAAAGAATTCGTCAAAGAAAAACCGGATTTCTTTCGATTGCATAACTTGGCCAGCGGCCTGCGCAATTGGCGATTCGAAGACAAACTTACGATATTCGGGCACACAACGCGCCATATAGCGCCCCGGAATACTAGGAAGCAGCCCAACATCTTTTTTCTCGACGATGATCTCTTTCGCCAGCGGCAAAAGCATATCAATCCAGTCCTGATCGAGAACCTTACGCAAGCAAACCGCGCCATCGCGGTTGTAAGTGTCTATATCGTCTTGAGTAATTTCACGTAGGGGCTGCGAATTGAGTGGCATTCCTAAGACTCCTTGATTGCGTGTGGAGCCTAACGGGGGGGTGCCCCCATATAAGGGTGGCCCCCAAAATTCTCCATTGGATGGATATTTGAAATCCGCCTTACCGCACAGCGGAGACGTACGCGAAACGCGGGGGTGCTGCGGGCGCGCATTCCTATTGTTTGATCGGGAGTTTTCTCGGAGCACATAATGAAAGAGTATCAAACCAAAGTTGTCGTCGCGGGCGCAGGCCCGGTTGGGACCGTCGCAGCTTATCTTCTCGCGCAGCAAGGCATCGAAGTTGTCTTGGTCGAAGCGCAGGAAGATTGTGCGCTAGACTTAAGGGCCTCGACATTTCACCCCCCTACCCTCGAAATGCTGGATGACTTCGGCATTACGGAAAAACTGATCGCGATGGGCCTCAAAGCTCCAATCTATCATTTTCGCGAACGCCAGTCAGGCCATGTCATTGATTTCGATCTTAGCGAGCTTTCAGACCTGACCCGCTTCCCTTTCCGTGTGCAGTGCGAACAATACCACCTGTCACGCATGCTTTCAGACGCGGTTCGCAATGAAAGCGGGGCTGAAGTTTTGTTCAACCACCGTGTCGTAGGCTTTGAACAGGACGCGCATAGCGTCGACGTTTATGTTGAGAGCCCGACCGAAATTGTCAAAATCAATGCGGAATATCTGATTGGTGCTGATGGTTCCAATTCGATGGTACGCAAATGGCTTGGCACGGGCTTTGATGGGTTTACCTACCCCGAACGCTTCCTTTGCTACACGTCTAAGGTCCCTTTAGAAGACCATCTGCCAAACCTTTCCTACGTCAATTACGTGTCTGACCCAGAAGAGTGGATGGTGCTTTTGCGAGTGCCATCACTGTGGCGCATTTTGGTGCCTGCGAAGGATGAAATGTCGGATGACGAACTGCGCGCTGATCCCAAGAAAAACGAGGTGTTTGATCGTCTCTTAGGCGATGGTGAAGCGGTCGAAACGGTGCACCGCACGATTTACCGAGTCCATCAGCGCGTTGCCAAAAACTTCGTTGATGGACGCGTTGCGATTATCGGCGATGCAGCGCATCTCAACAATCCGATTGGCGGATTTGGCATGAACAGCGGCATCCACGATGCGTTTAATCTTTGCGAGAAGCTGGATGGCATTTTCAACCACGGGATGGACCCTGCTGAAAAGCTGGGGCTGTTTGATCGCCAGCGCCGCACCACTACACATGACTTCATCCAAGCCCAGACCATCAAAAACATGGAATACCTCTCCGATGGTCAAGGCAAGCTGCATGAAAGGCGCAAAGCTGATTTGCAGGAGAAAAAAGAGGACCCTGTCCAAAGGCGCCAATTCCTGATCCGGCAGGCCATGATCCAGTGTCTGGAAGATGAGAAAGCGATCGCCTGATGTCTGTTCGGCCCCGTCCTAATCCTGATGTGCAAGGCCACCGGAAACTCTTCGGTGTCCTTGGACCTTCAACCAACACTATCGTTCAGCCCGATTTTGATGATTTGCGTGTTCCGGGCGTCACCAATCATTACAGCCGCATTGTCGTTGATGATGCGCAAGCCATCTCGGATGAGACTTTCATGGCCGGGACGCTTGAGATCAGTCGCAATACGCTCGACGCTGTGCGCGGCGTACTGACCTGCAATCCCGATTACCTCGTCATGGGCATGTCTGCTGTTACGTTTTATGGCGGAGCTAAAGGCGCAGAGGAATGGCGGCAAAATATTGAGGATGCATCGGGTCTCAAATTGTGCACCGGCTCCCAATCCTTGATCGAAGCGTTCAATGCCTATGGCGGCAATATCAAAAAGATCGCGGTGATCTCTCCCTATTATCCCAGCGCCAATGCGCAGGTTGCGCACTTCATGTCCGACCATGGCATCGAAGTGGTGCGCGACAATTGCCTTCAATGCCCCAGTTGGACCGCGATTGCGCAAGTCCCAACTGAGACTTTGCGAAGCGAGTTGCATTCACTGGATGGAGACGATGTTGACGCGCTAGTGCAGGTTGGCACCAACCTGTCCATGACGCGGCTGGCTGCGGCGGCTGAGATGTATCTGGGCAAACCCGTGATCGCGATTAACACGGCCACATATTGGAACGCTCTGCGCCAAAACGGAATTACAGATAAAGTCTATGGCTTTGGCCGTTTGCTTGAAGAATTTTAGGAAGACCTTCTTACCATGTTTGAATACGATTATGTTCCAATTTCCAAGCGCGCTCCGCTGAAATGGCCCGGCGGCGCGAAAGTCGCTTTGATGATGACCATCAATCTGGAGACTTGGGACCTCGTTAAAGACACGGACAAGCCGTATTACGCCGGTGGCCCAGCGCTGCTTCCCAACGCTTTGGCGGGACGCATTCCTGACTATCCAAACTATTCCTGGCGCGAATATGGTCAGCGCGTGGGCGTGTGGCGCATGTTCGATATGTTCGATGAAATGGGCGTCAAACCTGCCTGCACCACAAACGCTGTGACGTTTGAACGGCGCAAGGAAATGGCCGATGCGTGTCTTGAACGCGGCGGAGAGCTGATCGCGCACAATTACGAACAGGGCGAACTTCTCACCGATTTCCACGATGATATCGATGCAGAACGCGCGATCATCCAACGCTCTGTGGTAATGTATGAGGAGCATACAGGGCGCAAACCCAAAGTGTGGCTCTCATCCTCGCTGCGCGGCACGCTGAACACGCCGACCATCCTCGTTGAGGAAGGGTTCAAAGCGTATTGCGACATCATGAATGATGATCAGCCCTACATGATCCGCACCGATGCTGGGCCCTTGGTTGCAACGCCTTATTCAAATGTCATCAATGATTTCACCATCCTGACGCGCAATGCGCGCACCACTGATGAATATCGCGATCTTTTGATCGAGGAGCTTTCCGTGCTCCACAAAGAAGGCGCAACCAGCGGGCGGATTATGAATGTTGGTCTTCACCCGCACGTATCTGGCCGTGCCTACACGATCCGGGCACTGCGCGAATTTATCGAATACGCACAGAGCCTCGACGGTATCTGGTGGGCTACACGTGAAGAAATTGCCGATTGGTATGTCGACAATCACGAAGCGCATTTTCCTGGCCAATTGGAAGGTTGAGCGCGGCAATAGACAAAGCCTATGCACGCATAGAAGAAGGGCAATTGCATCTGCGCTGCAGAACTGGTGCTGATGGCGCTTCGCCTTTGGCGATGTTGCACCCTTCGCCTTCCTCGTCTGCCTCGCTCCTCCCTTTGATGGAAGAGCTGAGCGGAGATCTGGCGCTCTACGCTTTCGATAGTCCCTGCAACGGGCAATCCTGTGCGCCGCTGATCGACGCGCCATCCATAGCTGATTTTGCCGCTATGATTGCGCGCGGCGGCGACGCTCTGGGAGTTGAGCGCCCTGCCTTATACGGCACCCATACCGGAGCGCATATCGCGGTTGAATGGGCCATTTCCCGGCCAGGTCAGGTTCGCGCGCTGGTGATTGATGGCATGGCGTTGCTCGATGAGGAAACCCGCGCTGAATTCTTAGAGAAATACGCTCCTCAAAAGGTCCCAAGTGAGACTGGAGAGCAATTTCACTGGGCGTGGAACTTTATCCGCGATCAAATGCTATTCTTTCCACACTATAATAAGGATTACAGTGCCTTAAGGGCTAACGGGACGCTTGACCCGGAAATTCTTCATACCCTCGTTGTGGAGGTACTTCATCAACTAAAGGTCTATCACCTGCCCTATCAGGCCGTGTTCCGCCACGATGCGCGAGAGGCATTGGCGCGGATTTCTGTGCCCACTTTGGTGCTGGGTGATAGCGAAAGCGCGCTGGACCCTGCCACAGCTGAAATTGCTGACATTGTGCCCGGCGCACGTTTGGCTACCGACTGTGCGACACCCAAGACAAAAGCGCGCGCGATCGAGAATTTTCTAAAGGAGCTGGAGCTTGGATAAACCTATCTATCTTGTTGCAGGAGCAAGCTCCGGCATGGGCCGCCGCACAGCGCTCTATCTCGCGGAACACGGCGCGCATGTTGTTGTCGCCTCACGCCGTGAGGACGCTTGCGAAGAAGTGGCTGCGCAAATCGCAAAGGAAGGCGGCTCTGCCACAGCGCGCGGCTTTGACGGGACTGATGCCCAGTCAGCCGCTGATCTCATCGATTGGATTGAAAAAGAGTTTGGGACGCTAGACGGCTCCTTCAACAATCTGGGCCACACGGTCGGCGATGGCCCTTTGGATGAGACATCGCTGGAACGCTGGCAGGAAAGCATAGCCATCAATCTTAGCGCCGTATTCCACCTGATGCGCGCGGAAATACCGCTGCTCATCAAAAACGGCGGCGGGGCGATTGTTAACAACAGCTCGACTGGCGGCCTTAGAGGCACGCGCAATATGTCCGATTATTCGGCGGCGAAATGGGGGCTGATCGGCCTTACCAAATCGGCAGCTGTCGAATATGCATCGCAAGGTCTAAGGATCAACGCAATCGCGCCGGGCATTATTGAGACGGAGAAGTTCAAGCGGATCGAAGAGAACATTCCGCACGTGTTTGAAAAGCTACGCACCGAAACCCCGATTGGCCGCTTTGGCGATATGGCGGAAATTGCAGAAACGGTGCGCTGGCTTTTGGCCGATGCGCCCGGCTATCTTAATGGGACAGTGATCCCCGTTGATGGCGGGCGCACAGCCTAGATCAATAGACCGAGCACACCGTTTTCAGCTCCAGGTAATTCTCAAGCGCAGCCTGACCGCTATCGCGTCCCCAGCCTGATTGCTTCATGCCGCCAATCGGCAAGGATGCATCATACATTGCGTGCGAATTGATCCAGACCGTGCCTGCTTTAATCCGGTTGGCAAGGCGCACAGCGTTGGAATGGCTTTCGCTCCAGATGCCAGCGGCAAGGCCATAATCGCTGTCATTTGCCGCGGAGACGACTTCATCAAGATCATCAAAGGCAGTGGCGACAAGGACCGGGCCGAACACCTCTTCACGCACGATTTCCATATCGGCTGATACGTCGGTGAGAACAGTTGGAGTAACGAAGCTTGCATTGGGGCCAGCAATGTCGCCGCCGCACAAAACGCTGGCGCCTGCTTTTTTGCCACCTGCAATAAAGTCGCCCACTTTTGCCGAGTGCTCTTTCGACACGAGAGGCCCCATTTGCGTTGATTGATCGAGCCCGTGGCCAAGCTTTATCCCTTGAGCGATAGCCGAAATACCTTCGGTCACTTTGTCGAAAAGCGAACGGTGGCAATAAAGCCGCGATCCCGCGATGCAGACCTGTCCGCCGTTAAAGAAAATTGCATTGGCTGCGCCCTGAATAGCTGCCTCAACATCAGCATCATCCATGATGATGACAGGCGATTTGCCGCCCAATTCCAAAGTTACTTTTTTAAGATTGCCTTTGGCCGCATCAAGAATGCGCCGCCCGGTCGCGGTAGAGCCTGTAAAGGCGACTTTATCAACGTCGCGGTGTTCAGCCAAAGCCTGCCCCGCTTCTCCGCCCAGCCCGCATACAAGGTTCATTACGCCATCAGGCAGACCCGCCTCTGCCATCAGCTCAACCAAGCGCACAGCGGTGAGCGATGTGTTCTCA
>JBCAZT010000091.1:0-11734 GCA_038532855.1 Pseudomonadota bacterium | reverse complement strand
CATTGCTGTCAAATATGCCTGGAGCGATCTTCACAATATTCCCTCTGAGCAGTTTGCGGCCTATTGGGTCGGTCAGATTGAAATCAAGGAGGGCGGCAACCGGACTATCGGGATTAATGAAGGCCGCGCGCAGTCTAGAATTTTTGTTGACGGAAAACAGGTGTTTCCGGATGAAAACGAGCGAAATCAAGGCGAAATCACGCATTACTTTTCATCAGGCACCCATCTGATTGAAGTCGAATATATCAATAATTGGCACACCACCGAATACAAGGTGACCATTGGAGAAGAGCGAGAGCCGCCTCTGGATGATGAAGAATTGCGCAGTCGGCTTGGGCAAATCGGTAGTGCAGATATAGTCTACGTGTCGCTCTATGAGAGCGGCAATCAAGACACGAGCGTCAAGGTTGCTGTCCCTCGCTTTGAAGAGCCGATAGTGGTCTGGCTCGATTCATACGAAGGGATCGACTGGACAGTTGACGCGCCCGGTGGCGTTTCAGCTTTTGTGATCGGGTCTTATGCTCCGGCCACGCGTATTTTGAACAATGAAGACGTTCCGGTTTATCATTCACGTTCCCGCATAGGAATTCGCGACAGGGGCAGTTCGGGCGGATGCTCTTGCAGTTCCGGCTATTTTCATTGCGAGCAAAAGACTGGGATTGAAAGTTTGGAGCAGGTTTTGCGCGAAAAAACAGGCAAAGAACTGGTGGGCTTTGGAAGCGCCTATAGCACTGCTAGGCTGAAAGTGGCTCGATACGAGGAAGCTGACCGCGCTAGGGCTGCGGAAAATGCGCGAAATATTGAGGCCGCGCGGCGGGCTTGTGAAGCGGAGGCTAATCCCGATTTCGACACAATGTTGAATGATGCGCCCTCCCCGCGACCCGTAGATGATACTGGCGATTGGGGCACGGATACCCCAAGGTAGTCGAATGACCTTCCTCCAAGACCTCCACCCCCAAGCCTCGCGCATCGCAAGCCTCCTCCGTGCACGCGGTGAAAAAGTGGCTGCTGCAGACGGGGCTACCGGCGGGCTTATAGCCGCCAGCCTCCTCACCGTACCAGGCGCGCTTGATTTCTTTGTTGGGGGAGGGGTGGTCTATTCTTTGCGGGCGCGCGATGTTCTCTTCGCGCTTCCTAGAGACGCGTATAAAGGCATGCGCGGGGCGAGTGAGGATTATGCGCTGCTGCAAGCACGCGCGATCAGGGATAATTTTGGCGCACAATGGGGGCTTGCTGAAAGTGGCTCTGTTGGCGGTTCCTCGCATCCCACAGGCGCAGCGGCAGGGACGAGTGTTGCAGCTCTGGTCGGGCCAGAAGGGGAATACACGCTGCCGCTGGAAACCGCCTCAGATGATCGTATTGGCAATATGCACGCCTTCACGCGCAATGCGCTGGAACTTCTTGAAAGCACCCTTTCACAATAGGTGAGCCGTCACCCGCGTGTCGCCCGCCGCCTCATCCATAATATCGTCCAATCGCCGCGCTGGACGCGTGCGGTCGGACGAAAGCCTGCGCGGCGATAGGCGCGGCGCACTTCGTTTTCCTGATCGCCTGCCAGCAATCCTGCAAGCACGAGACTGCCTTTTGGAGCCACAGCAGCGGCAAAATCAGGCGCGAGATCGATGAGGGGGCCAGCCAAAATATTGGCCATCAGCAGGTCATAAGGCCCGCGAAGGCTTAGCAGCGGATCGTGCATTCCGTCCGCAATCACCATAGTAAGCGCGCCGGAGGATGATCCGATGGGAATGGAGTTGAGCTTCGCATTTTCCAGCACCACATCCGCGCATACAGGATCAATATCAGAGGCAGTGGCGCGCGCCTTCGGCCATAGGTGCATCGCGGCAAAAGCGAGCAATCCAGTGCCTGTGCCAATATCGGCGATACGGCGCGCGGCAAGGCCTGACCGTTTCACAACTTCGAGCATTTCAAGGCAACCTGCTGTCGTTTCATGCTGACCTGTGCCAAAGGCTTGGGCTGCGGGAATGGTGAAATTGATGGCTTTGGGATCGGGCGCGAAATCAGGCGTGTGAATGTGGAAGGAGCCAGCGCGAATGGGCTGGACGCCTTGCTGGCTTAGGGCGAGCCAATTTTGCTCTTTCAGTTTTTCGGCGCTGATTTTGGGCGCTTTGCCTGCGAACAGGCCGCTTATCGCTTTGTGTTCAGGCACGCCGGGTTTGCGCGGATAGTACCCTTCAAGCACCCAATCATCGGGTTTATCCTCAGCGATTTCGCGTCCTGTTACAACAAGCTCTGGGTCCCAATCCTCGATCTCATCATGGGCGAGCAAGGCTGCCTGGACGGTGAGTTTGGGAGCGTAGGCGGTGAGGAGGTAGGTTTGTGTCATCCCACCCCCTGTATCGTCATTCCCGCGAAAGCGGGAATCCAGCTATCTTCAAATGAGCTCGTCAAACCTGTCCTCCCATTCGGGGTTTTGTTTCTCGATAAGCTCAATCTTCCATTCCCGGTTCCATTTTTTCATGCGTTTTTCGCGAAGGATTGCTTCTTCGATTGTGTTGTAACGCTCGGCATAGACGAGCATTGCACAACCATATTTTGCAGCGAACCCAGAGCCTTGTGCTTCGCGATGTTGCATGGCTCGGTGAGGTAGTGACGCGGTGACGCCGATATACATCGTTCCGCGATACCGGTTTGCCATGATGTAGAGCCAGCCTCCCTTCATTCGGCGCATGCGATCAAAAAGCTGGATTCCCGCTTTCGCGGGAATGATGGGTGGTGAGATAGGGGCGACGGGGTAAGGAACAGGAGTTCACCTAACAAAGCTCGCCCCGTTCGCATCAATCACTGCGCCCGTCATACTCGCAGGCGCATCGCACGCGCAAAAGCTAGCTATCGCGGCGATTTCCTCAGGTTCTGCCACACGGCCCAAAGGAATATCCGCCAGCAATCCGGCTCCCCCTCTGCTCTCTAAATAATCGCCCGCCATCGCAGTATCGGTAAAGCCCGGAGTGATCGCAAAGCTCAACACCCCTTGGCTGGCATAGGCTCTCGCGATTGTCTTGTGCATCGCCACCATTCCGCCTTTGGCCGCCGCATAATGCCAGTGATCGGGCGAATCTCCGCGATAGGCCGCGCGGCTGGCGATATGGACCAATCGCCCGCGTACCCCTTCCTCTTGAGCATCGCGTTCAAGCCAATGTTTCACAGCAAATCGCGACAATTGGGCAGCAGCCGTCAAATTGATGCGAAGCGTGTCCTCCCAGCTATCCAACCATTCAATGTCAGATGACGCCATTGTATTGGCGGCAAACAGCCCGGCATTGTTGATAACCGCATCAATCCGCCCATCAGCCAGCGCCAAAGCCTCTTCCCAAAGCGATTGCGCGGCAAAGGTGTTGTTGAAATCAGCGGCAATCTCGTTTTCATCCCCGCCTCTGGTGGAATGCCCGATCACGCGAACCCCGCGCACTTCGAGCGTTTCTCTGATCGCAGCGCCGATACCTCGGCTTGATCCGGTGACAAGAACAGCGCCCATGGCAAACCTCTATATGCAATTTTGCAAGCTATTATCTCAAACTTTGCAAGAGAGCTATCTCTTGTGCGCTTGCCTATAGCGCAAGGTGCGCTAAGTGGGGCAGTCACAGAACAAAAGTTCAGGGTTTACGTGGGATCATTATGAGTAACAGACCGCTTTCGCCACATTTGCAGATTTGGCGCTGGGGACCGCATATGCTGGTCTCCATTCTTCACCGCGCGACCGGCGATGGCATGGCGCTTGTTGGCCTTGCTTTGCTGGTTTGGTGGCTTGGTTCTGTCGCCGCTGGTGAGGGCACCTATGATCTGTTCTACGCTATGATGACAACGCCGATTGGCTATATCGTCATGGTTGGGCTCACGTGGGCGTTTTTCACTCACATGATGAGCGGTCTTCGCCACTTCGTCCTTGATATTGGCGCTGGGTATGAGCTGTCGACCAACAAGCTCTGGTCTATCGCATCGCCACTGATCGCTATTGCTCTGACGGTTGCCGTCTGGGCCTATGTGCTGCTGAGCTAAGGGAAATACACAATGGGTAACGGTACTTCCATCGGCCGCGTGCGCGGTTTGGGATCAGCGCATGAAGGCGCGCATCATTGGATCATCCAGCGCTTCACCGCGATTGGAAATCTGGTCTTGATGGCGTGGCTTGCTGTCAGCTTTATCATGATCGGTGATTTGAATTACGAAGCGGTCTCTGCATGGCTGAAAAAGCCGATTGCTGCCGTGCCGATGATGCTGCTGGTCATAACTTTGTTTTGGCACGCACGCCTTGGCCTTCAGGTTTTAATCGAAGATTACGTTCACAATTCTGGCACCAAATTTGGGCTGCTTTCCGCGCTCAATCTGGCAGCCTTTGGCGGCGGCGCGTTTGCACTGTTTAGCGTTGCTAGTCTCGCATTCGGAGTTCAAGCATAATGGCAAGCGCAGCGGCGAATGATGCAACAGGCCCGGATCTGAAGGGTTCTTACAAGATCATCGATCACACCTATGATGTGGTCGTGGTGGGTGCAGGCGGATCAGGCCTTCGCGCAACCATGGGCGCTGCCGAAGCGGGTCTGCGGACAGCAAACATCTCCAAGGTTTTCCCAACGCGCTCGCACACTGTGGCCGCGCAAGGCGGGATCGCGGCATCGCTTGGCAACAACACGCCCGATCACTGGACCTGGCACATGTATGACACCGTAAAAGGGTCAGACTGGCTGGGCGATCAGGACGCGATTGAGTATTTGGCACGCGAAGCACCCCAAGCGGTGTACGAGTTGGAGCATGCCGGCGTTCCGTTCTCTCGTAATGAAGACGGCACGATCTATCAGCGCCCCTTTGGCGGGCATATGCAGAATATGGGCGCAGGCCCGCCAGTGCAGCGCACGTGTGCAGCGGCTGACCGCACAGGGCACGCAATGCTCCACGCGCTCTATCAGCAGAGCCTTAAATACGATGCGGACTTCTTCATCGAATATTTTGCGCTCGATCTCATCATGGCGGATGTCGATGGGGAGCGGAAATGCGTTGGCGTGATGGCGATGTGCCTTGATGATGGCACCATCCACCGCTTCCGCGCGCAGTCCGTTGTTTTGGCAACCGGCGGTTATGGCCGCTGCTATTACACAGCGACCTCCGCGCACACCTGCACAGGCGATGGCGGCGGCATGGTGCTGCGCGCTGGTCTGCCTTTGCAAGACATGGAATTCGTCCAGTTCCACCCGACCGGCATTTACGGTGCAGGCGTTCTCATCACCGAAGGTGCGCGGGGCGAGGGCGGATACCTCACCAATTCCGAAGGCGAACGCTTTATGGAGCGTTACGCTCCGTCTGCCAAAGACCTCGCATCGCGTGATGTTGTTAGCCGCTCTATGGCGCTGGAAATGCGCGAAGGGCGCGGTGTAGGTGCAGAAGGTGACCATATCCATCTGCACCTCGACCATATCGATCCCGATGTCTTGGCGCAGCGTCTTCCCGGCATCACTGAAAGCGGCAAGATCTTCGCAGGCGTCGATCTGACGCGCGAAGCTTTGCCTGTGACCCCAACCGTTCATTACAATATGGGCGGCATTCAGTGTAACTATCACGGGCAGGTCGTGACCATCGGTCCTGATGGCGATCCTGATTGTGTGGTCCCCGGCCTTTACGCCGTGGGCGAAGCGGCCTGTGTCTCTGTGCATGGGGCCAACCGTTTGGGCTCAAACTCGCTGATTGATCTTGTGGTCTTTGGCCGCGCGACCGGCCTGCATTTGAAAGAGAACACTGTCGCAGGCGCAGCGCAGCCTGAATTGCCAGGCGACAGCGCAGACTTTGCTCTCTCGCGCCTCGATCACTTCCGCTATGCACAAGGCGGCTCGCCCACGGCGGAAATCCGTTCCGACATGCAAAAAGCGATGCAAAAACATTGCGCCGTTTTCCGCGATCAGAAACTGATGGATGAAGGCGTCACCAAACTCGCTGAGCAGAACAAGCGGATGGAAGACATCCATGTGACGGACAAATCCTTGATCTGGAACTCAGATTTGATTGAGACTTTGGAGCTCGACAATCTGATGAGCCAGGCCAATGTCACCATGGCATCAGCCGCCAACCGGAAAGAAAGCCGCGGCGCGCACGCGCACGAAGATTACCCAGATCGCGACGATAAAGAGTGGATGAAACACACCGTCGCCTGGTTCGATGGCTGGGGCGGGCGGGGCTCGAACATCCGCTTGGATTACCGCCCAGTGCACGAATACACGCTGACGGAAGATGCGGAGTATATCGAGCCTAAGGCGCGGGTATACTAACCTTACATGTCCAGAAGTTTAGAGAGGCTCGCCCGTCTGCCGTTGGCACTTGGTGCTACGATAGGGGCGGGCCTCTTTCTTTATGGGCGGACGATCCCAGCATACAGTGACATTGACGCGGCGAGGCAACTAAAAGGCCCTGATGCCTGCGATAGTAACGGTGTGGTCGATGGGTGGCATGAAAGCTTGGCGGCACTAGAGACTATGCGCAATCCACTCATGCAAGGTGGTGCCAGCCTTGCCCTTGCTGCAATCTCTGTTTGGTTGATCCTATTGGTCTTCAGGAAATCTGATGCAAGCAAGGTCTGGACGCCCACCAATCCACTGACCTTCTTTGTATTGGGTGCATGTGTGTTGGCCATCAGCTGGCAATCTTCAATGTTCAGCATCGAGCTTGACGCGACACGCGGTGAGTTTCCTTGGTGTGCTGATAGCATTGGCATACCGATGATGTATCTGAGCACTGCTTACATTATGCTATTTGTTGTCTGCTCGGTCGTAGCAGCCGGCATCGTATTCTTTTTTCGCGATCTCCCTGTACCGCTCTTTGCCTGGGAAGAGAGTCAGCGATTGCGCAGTTGGCTGATAAGCATTCCATTTTTTGTGATCGTTCTGGTTATTGTTTTGCTCGCTTTGGATGGCGCGATCCTATCTACATTCTTTGGAACACCAGCAGCAGTGCTAGCACTCTATATGACGGAGGCGAGCCGGTCGGCATTGATAAGCAATTTGTCATCTGAACTCGAATTCGAATGATTCACTTATCTGTCAATCCACCCCCGTCATCCCGGACTTGATCCGGGATCCCGCTTCTTTTGGCTCGATCAGGATTGAGAGCGATCCCGGCTCGGGGGCCGGGATGACGGAGGTGGTGGTGCCTGGGTCACACTGCTGGCCAACGAAAAACTTGCACTTCGCCCGCTAACCCGCCAGCCTATTGCCCCATGATCAAACGCGTTTCTTTGGGTCTTGCGATTGCGAGCCTTTTTGCTGTTCCCGCTCTTTCGCAATCTTCCCCTGAACCCGCCGGCAATCCCAATCAGCCGCCTGCGCATACGATCGGCATTCCCGATCTTTCCATCGGCTCGACCCGAAGCGCGCGGCAGAAGAGTTTTGAGCAATCCCCGCAATTTGAGCGCGGCTTTGATGCCAAGGACTTGCTCGATCAGCGTCGTCGGCTTGATGCGGCATTGGGTGCGATGGCCCCTCAAAGGGCGGGCGTGGTCGATGCGTATGTTGTCACTGTCGCATTGGATAGCGATCCCGTTTTCGCCCGCGAGGCGCGGGAGGCAGGCCGGGTGTTGGGCGCTCGGTTTGACGCGAGCGGGCGCACGCTGACACTCGCCGGGCCTGATGGCGCGCGCGATGATTTGCCGCGTGGCTCGATTGACACGCTTCTGGTCAGCCTTGCCGCGATTGCGGAGAAAATGGACCGCGAAGAAGATGTGCTGGTGATGTATACGAGCAGCCATGGCCTGAAACTGGGTCTTGCCTATCATTACGGCGACCAGGCGTTTGGCGTGCTTTCCCCTACCAAGCTGGCTGAGGCGCTGGAGGAATTGGGGATAGAGCGCCGCGTCCTGATTCTCTCGGCCTGTTATTCGGGCGTATTCGTGCCTGCGCTTGCCGGGGACAACAGCGCCATTTTCACCGCAGCTGCCGATACGAGAACTTCGTTTGGATGCGTCGCAGAGAATGATTGGACGTTTTATGGCGATGCGATGATCAATCGCGCGCTTCGCAAACCGCAACCGCTTGACCATGCCGCTCAGGAAGCGGCCCGCACAGTGGCGGGGTGGGAGGTGAAACAGCGCCTGCTCGCATCACTTCCGCAAAGCTCCATTGGCAGCGGAGTTTCTGATTGGCTCCCCGCATTAGAAGCGCGCATGCCGCAAACCGCAAGCGCGCCCGTCGGCAGGCCCGCTGTTCCTGAATGATTATTCGTCTGCCGACGGAGCCCGGCGGATATCGATAATCGTCACAGGCTCTGCCAGCATTTGGCCTTTCATCCAGCCTTCGCCCTTATCAGGATCGGTCTCACCCGCATGGATGGCCTGCACCACATCCATGCCCGATGTGACATATCCGAACACCGCATATCCATGCTTTAAGGTGGGATCATCGGCCCCCGGTTGCGCATCAAGCCCCGTCTGATCGCCCAGCATGATCGAGAAATCACCATTGGCTGTGCCCGGCTCTCCCATAGCCATTGAAAGCGCGCCTTTGGTGTGAGTGAGGCCGGTTGTGGTGGTCGGCTCATGCTCAATCCCCGGCAGGACTCTCTTCGGATCCCACTGCGTGCCGCCTTGGATCAGGCCATTGGGCTGGTCACCCCAATTGATCGGCATCGCGCGGTAAAAGACAGTGCCATCAAAGCGGTCTTCATCGGCATAAAGCAGGAAATTGGCCGCCGTGATGGGCGCGCGCTCTGTTTCCAGCGCGACGGTGATATCGCCCATGCTGGTTTCAATGATGACCGCTGTCGTCTCGTATTGAGTGACCGGCGGCGGCGCTTCGATTGGGGGGAGGGGGACCTTGTCCTGCTTAATCTCAAACTTCATGATGAGCGTGTTCTGGCACCCATTACGCGCGCGCTTGAAGCAATTGTTGTAGTTATCGTCAGAGGCCAGATAGAGGTAGCGGCGGCCATTGTGTTCGCGGAAAGCGATGCCTTCGAAATTGTCTCGGGTAAGTGGCTGGTCAAAGACGGCGAGAGTGGTTTGAGTGCCGTCAGCGCCTAGCTCCACTATCGCTGCTCGATTGCCGTAGTCCGGCCGATAGCTGCGGAAGAGAATGAAGCAGGTGCCTGTCGCATCGCAGGCTGCATCGGTTGGTGCACCGCCATGTTCTGCGACAGACGTTGGTGGATGAATTTGAAGGTATTCAGTCTCACCAAACTCATCAACCCTTGCGCAATTGACGGTTTCGGCATTGTAGCGTTCCTCGCACGCGACCAAACCTTTGGGATGAGCGGCTAGCGTCTCCACTCCGTTGTTTGGTCTAAGACTTTCACTAATGCGAAAAGGCAAAGGTGGCATGCCGTTCAATGAGGTAGACCATGGAGTAGCCTCCCGATCGATTGAAGAGTACTGCCAAATGCGGTGATCCTGTTCGAAGGCTATCAACCAGCCGACGCCCTTTATGAAGGTCAAAGCCTCCGCATCGGCAAGTTCTTTCTTCTTTAGCTCCTTCCCCTTCAGATCGCGCAGCCGGCCCATGTCCAATGAAGTCAGATCAACCAGCTCGCTGCCCGCTTCATCGGGTACGATCCGCAGCCAGCGGCCATCATCGCTGACTGCCCACAGCGCGTCCTCATGCCATTCAAGGCCCGATATGCCGCCAATATTCTCCTCACCCGGATCGACTTTGATCCCGCCTTTATAGATCAGCTCGCCGACCTCACTCGCATCTGGGTCTTGCGGGTTGAGGGCGACCTGCTCGGTCTCAGCCCAGATGTCTTCCTGCGCGAGCACATACTGGGGCAGAGCCAACAAGCATAAGGCCAGAGGGGCGAAGGTGCGGGTCATCCATGTCATTCGTGCAGGTTTATATGCCGTTCGTCGAAGAGCAAGCCCCGGAACGGTTCGTTCATCTGTGCGTAATGTTTACAGACGTAGTCGTAATGACTACAGGCGTAATCAGTCAGGGAGAGTGTCTGTGACCCAATCAAGTTCCAACAATGCCAATTCACCAGAACGCATCAGCGAAGCTGAGCTTGCGGTCATGGAAGTTTTGTGGGCCAATGAAACCACCAGCGCTTCTGAAGTGTGCGATGCCGTGTGCGAACAGCGCGGTTGGAGCTTGCCGACAGTCAAAACACTGCTTTCCCGCCTCGTTCAAAAGCAAGCGATAGCAGCCAAGCCCGATGGCAGGCGCTACCTCTATTCAGCTTTGATTGCGCGTGAAGACTATGTCGGCGGCGAATCTAAGCGATTGGTTGATCGGCTGTTTGGCGGAAAGGCCGCCAGCCTTGTTGCGCATCTGGCCGAAACAGAAGCGCTCACCGAAGATGATCTCAATGACATCGAAGCCCTTTTGAAGGAGCTGAAGCAATGATGGATTGGTTTGTTGATACGCTTATCTGGACAGGCATTTTGATTGCGCTGGTGCTGGTGATCCGGCGCCCGGTGGCGCGTTGGTTTGGCGCGCAGACAGCCTATGCCTTGTGGGCCTTGCCCGCACTGCGACTGCTTTTGCCTCCGATAGAACTGCCCGCTTCCTTTGCTCCTAAACCCCAGCCTGAAGAAAGTTTGGCCGCGCCGGATCAAAACGGCGCCATCCAAGTTTTAGAACACGAAACTCGATCCCTCACTCCAGTTGCGACAACAGATGGACTTGCAGGATCGGGAGCGGCAGCGTCGGATCAGTCATCACTGATTACCCCGATTGCGAGCCTCGACACCACTTCGCTGGTGGCGATCGCAATCGCAGTTTGGCTGATTGGCGCTGCCGCGTTCCTTTACATGCGGTTTTCTGCCTATTTCACTTTGCGCACAGACTTGCTTAAAAATGCGCGGCAAGTGGGCCGACACGGCAAAATCCGGCTTATTGAAACACCCGATACAAATGGGCCGCTTGCTTTTGGTGTGCTCAATAAAGTGATTGCGTTGCCTGAAGGATTTATGGCGCAAGCTGATCGCAAAGCGCGCGATCTCGCACTCGCGCATGAATTGGCGCATCACCGCGGATATGACCTTGTGATCAATATGGCGGTGCAGCCGCTGTTTGCGATGCATTGGTTCAACCCGCTTGGCCGTTATGGCTGGCTCGCCCTGCGCCGCGATCAAGAAGCCGCGTGTGATGCCCGCGTTGTCGCTTCACAACCGCAAGAAACCCGCGCGCATTACGCCAATGTCATCGCCAGCTTTGCAGCCGGGCCCAATGTGGCTCTGGCAGCGCCCATGGCGTGCCCGGTTCTGGGCGAGAAATCGATTGTTCACCGTTTAAGGAGCCTCACTATGACCGATATGTCTAAAACCCGCCGCATTGCAGGGCGCTGCATGTTGGGAGTGTCGGCTTTGGCTTTGCCGCTGACTGCATCGATTTCCTATGCCGAAAGCCAAGCCGAAGCACCGCCAGAGCCGCCAGCAGCGCCAGCGCCTGTCAGTGCACCTGTCGATATTCCAGCTCCTCCGACGCCGCCTGCACCATCCGCGCCGGATGCAGATGTGCCAAGCCCACCTGAAGCTCCTGAGCCGCCAGAGGCAGCAACACGGATTGTCACGGTTGATCCCGACACCGGCATAACTCGCAAGATTGATGTTGATGCGGGCAAAGATGTGACCGTCATTGTCAAAGCCGATGAAAACGGCACGTCAACAAGCCGCGTTGAGAAAGTCCGCTTTGTCAATCATGGCAAGAAATTGAGCGAGAAACAGCGCGAAGAAATTATGATCGAAGTGCGCGAAAGCCTCGCGGAAGCTGACGAAATGCTCAAAGATGTGCCGCGTCAGCTTGAACAAGCG
>JBCAZT010000090.1:0-11744 GCA_038532855.1 Pseudomonadota bacterium | reverse complement strand
GACCGTTTTCGCGATTTCAAGAGCACCGAAGACGAGTTCAACTTCGAAATCGGTGCGGATTACCAGTTTGAATTTGGCCCCGGCCGCCTCAAACTGATCGGTTATCATCGGTATGAAGACAGCCCCACAACCGCCACAGTTGTAACCAATTTTGCCGATGATCGCGCGCTTGAAGGCACCGTGTTTGATCGCGATGCAGACGAGGCTGAAAGCATCGCGCGGGCAGAATACAGTTTCGGGGCATTTGGTGGTGATTTGCTGATTGCAGCGGAAGGCGTGCGCAATTTTCTAGATATCTTTTCAAAACTGGATGAGCGCGATGCAGACGGCGCGTTGCAACCGGTTGAGTTTGATGGAGCAAGCGCGCGGGTAGAAGAGGACCGCGGCGATTTTGGCATAACCTACAGCCGTGCCTTGCTCAGCAATCTCCAGCTTCAGGCATCTGCTGGCGGGGAGTATTCGCAAATCCGCCAAACAGGAGAATTCGGCCAGACCCGGGAGTTTTGGCGGCCTAAAGGCTTCGTATCGCTCGATTGGAAAGCCAGCGATCGATTGAACCTATCGGGCCGGATTGAGCGCGAAGTTGGCCAGCTTAACTTCTTTGATTTCATCGCGACAGTCGATCTTGACCAAGAGCGCGAAGATGCAACCAATGCCAATCTTGTTCCCCCGCAAAGCTGGGTGTTCGAGATTGAAGCGAACATCACTCTGGGTGCGCTTGGCACGCTTAATCTTAGGCCCTTTTACGAAGACATCTCAGACATTGTGGACCAGATTCCAACAGCCAATGGCGGCCAAGCGGTCGGCAACCTGCCCTCTGCTGAGTTTTACGGGATCGAGGGTGACCTGACGCTTCTGTCCGAAGGGCTCGGATGGCGCGGGTCGCGGCTTGATGTCAGCCTTTCTCTTAATGACAGCTCCGTGATTGATCCTTTGCTTGGGACCGAGCGTCAGCTGTCGCAAAACACCACGCTCGCGCTCGAGGGGGAATTTCGCCATGATATACAAGGGACCGATTGGGCCTTTGGCGGCTTTCTCAATTACGAAGAGTTTAGCCCCGATATAAGGCTCGATGAAGTGACGCAAGCGCGCGATACATTCGCCTTCACATCGGTCTTTATCGAAAACAAAGACGTAACCGGTCTCACCTTCCGGGCCTCTGTCAGAAACCTGCTTAACCGCAAAGACTTGCTGGATCGCACCGTGTTCCTGGACCGATCGGCGGGTTTGGTTGATTTTGTCGAAGATCGTGACCGCGGATTTGGCACGATTTTCAATCTCGCCATTGAAGGCTCATTCTGAGGCGTTTAGGCCAGATCGGGCAGGCTTTGGGAGCGAATGCTATGACAACGAAAATGCGCAGTTGGCTGTTTGCGCCGGGCGATAGCGACAAGAAAATGGGCAAAGCGATTGGCGGCGACGCTGATATTGCTCTGCTTGATCTGGAAGATTCGGTTAGCCCTGAAAACAAACCTCAGGCCCGCGATATGGTAGCGGCTCAGCTAAAATCCGCTCCGGATAAAGCGCGCGTATGGGTTAGGATCAATCCGCTTTCCACGCCAGATGCGATTCTCGATTTGTCTGCAATCGTCCCGGCTGCGCCCGGCGGCGTGTTTTTGCCAAAGGCAGAAGGCAAAGCGGATATCAGCCAATTGCATCATTATCTGACCGCTCTCGAAACAGCGCATGGTTTGTCCCAAGGCTCTATCAAAGTCGCAGCGCTCATCACCGAAACCGCAGCAGCCATGTACACAACCCGCGAATATGCAGAGGATTACCCTGGGCGTGACCGGCTTATTGGCCTCAGCTGGGGCGCAGAAGATTTATCAAGCGCTTTGGGCGCACGCGAACAACGCGGTGCTGATGGCGAATATGCTTATGTCTTTGAACTGGCGCGAAGCCTTTGCCTCCTTGCTGCGGTCAAGGCCGAAGTGATGCCAATTGAGACCGTACAACCCGAATTTCGCGATCTTGATGCATTGGCGCAGCGAGCGAAATCCGTGCGCGCATCAGGGTTTCGCGGGATGCTGGCGATCCATCCTGCACAGGTCGAGCCGATCAACACTGCCTTTACCCCCAGCGCAGAGGAAATCGCCCATGCACGGGCCATTGTTCAGGCCTTTGCTGACAATCCGGGTGCGGGCGTTGTCGCACTAGATGGCGCGATGCTGGATCGCCCCCATCTGGTGTTGGCAGAACGGTTGTTGGCCGAGGCTGAGTAACGCCTTGCCATTTTCCTACTCGATAGAAACTGACTAGCCCAAGCGCGATTCGACCCCAAACCGGAGCGCGCACCATGGCTATTCTTGAAACCCTTATCGGCCCGATCACTTCGCTTCTCGACAAGCTCATTCCAGACAAAGAAGCCCGCGCCAAAGCGCAGCTGGAACTGCTTAAACTAGAAGGCACGCAGGAAATGCAGCTTATCGAGGCGCGCCTCCAAGCGATCGTGGCAGAAGCGCAATCAACAGATCCATGGACCAGCCGGGCCCGGCCAAGTTTTCTTTATGTGATGTATGCGCTGATCCTTACTGCGTTACCAATGGGAATATTATCCGCATTCAACCCAGCGGCTGCGCGCGATATTGCAGAGAGCATGAACACGTATCTGGGCGGCTTACCCGAAGAGCTCTATATGCTGTTTGGAACCGGCTATCTCGGTTACACCGCCGCACGGCAATGGGGTAAGGTAAAGGGCACCGATAAATAACGGTGCGCCACGAATCCAGTCCCAGCCTGACCTTTAGTTGAAGACTGGCGATCCCAACGCACCATCAGCGCTGTAATAGTTGCAGTGAAAGCCGCTTGGGATACGGTAAGGAACAATGACGCGGGCAATCGGACCTGCCGCCACATCCAAAGCCTGAAAGATCGCGAGCTCTGTGTGGTTGGAATTGGCCGGGTGAACCAGCGTCATTGCATAGCCATCGGCTTCGTTGGCAGAGCCGACTTTGGGTGCAAAGACAAATTCGCCGCACCCTGCGCCATCACCAAAATGGTAGATGTCTTCTTTGCCGGTTTCCGTGTCGAAATGGATCGCAGAATCCATACCATCCACGCGGCCATCAACCGAATTGAGGTTAGAGTTGGCATAGCCATGGCGGCTCTTGCGGGTCATGAACCGATCATCGGGGCGCGGGAACTGAATGTCGTTATCATTCAGCGTCTCTTCCTTGATCTCGTCGGTTGCTCCGGTGAGATCAATTGTCCAACGGCGCAGCTCCAATGCAGTGTCGCCATGCGTGTTCATTGACCCATCATCATTGGGGAACAAAGCCGTGCCATTGGCAGCGGCCACATCGGCAATGATTTTGCCATCTTCTTCCCAGGCGTTAAGCTCATGGAACATATGCCGGCCCGGCATTTCAAGCCAGCGAATATCATCGACGCTGCCGTTGCGGGGGAACATGGCGAACTTGCTGTTCCGCCCCCTCACCCACGCATTCATGGGTCCGCCTTTCATAGCGCGCTCAAGGCTCACCTCAAGCGGGTTGAAGGGCACGATGACATAGTTCTCTGTCGCAAGAGCGGTGTGCACCATGCTCATATACGGCGCTTCGAAGGTGAACTGATTGGTGACCTGACCTTCTTTATCGATCAACTCGTAACGGATTTCTGGCGGGGCGGCCGGCCCGTTGATCATCCAGCCGTAGCTTATCATTTCACCCGTGTTCCAATCCACCGTAGGATGGGCGGAAAACGGGCCAGTAATCGTCCCTCCATAATCCATATATTCGCGTGTATCGAGGCTGCGCGGGTCCATCTCAATCGCTGGGCAGCCCTCCATCAAGGCCATCAGCTTGCCATTGTGCAAAATGATGTTGGTGTTGCCGGTGTTGTACCGCATCCCTTGAACGCTGGGATCGTTGGTTGAAGGATCACCAAACACACCAAACAGGCGCTTGCCAGCGGCCAATTCTGCCTCAAACTTCTCGGTACGCACCCATTTGTTGCGCATCGACACACGGCCGTCTTCAAAAAAGAACCCATAGACCATGCCGTCGCCATCGAACCAATGATAGCCCTCTGGCGGATCATAAAGCGGTTCAGCGCCCGTGCGATAGAACACGCCTTGTAAGTCTTGGGGAAGTTCGCCCTCAACAATCAGATCTGGCGCATGAGCCTCAAACCGCATGGGTTGGTGGTGACCGGTGAGATAGGGGTGATCCTGAAACGGCTGTGCCATAGCAAACTCCTTATTGCGGAGACACAACATCACGGAACCATTTTCCAGTGAACCAGCATTTTTAAGTATAGGTGCATCTGCGTCGCGTTTGACGACTGGCAGCTTCTAAGAAGCTGAGCTAATGCGCTGTCCATGGATACAACAATCTATGTGCTCAACGGCCCCAATTTGAACCTCCTGGGTTTGCGCGAGCCCGAAATCTACGGCTCGACCACTCTTGATGAAATCGCTGGCATGCTGGAGGATCGGGCGCGCGAACTCGGTTTTGCCATTGATATGCGCCAGACCAATCACGAAGGCATGCTGGTCGATTGGCTGCACGAAGCGCAAGCCGAAGGCGCGCGCGCGGTTTTGCTCAACGCAGCAGCCTACACGCACACATCGATCGGTCTGCTGGACGCAATCAAAGCGATAAAAACTCCCGTGATTGAGGTCCATCTGTCCGATCCCAAAAGCCGTGAAGAATTTCGCCACATCAGCTATGTCGGGATGGCGGCAGCCTTGACCGTGGAGGGGCATGGAGCAGACAGCTATCGCCTCGCTTTGGAAGCCGTAGCGGAAGGCAAAGTGTGATTTTTAGACAAATCAATTCGATGAAATCCACCGATTGCCACTTGTCAGCCGCAATTTGCGTCAATACTCACGCGGCAATAGCAACAAGGGGGCCGCTTGGCGGTCTGAAAAAGGGGTATGCATGGCGACGACTAAGAAGCCTGCCGCTGGAAAATCTTCTGGCATGAATGTCGATATCAAACTGGTGCGCGAGCTGGCTGAACTGCTTAGCGAGACCGGACTTACTGAAATCGAAGTCGAAGATGATGATCGTAAGATCCGCGTAGCACGTGGCGGCGCACCTGTTGCAGCGGCACCTGCGGCCCTTGTGCCAGCAGCTGCGCCTGCCGCTCCGGCCGCCTCAGCGCCCGCTGCAGAAGCCCCTGCAGCGGCATCCACTGGCTCGGCAGATCACGCCGACGCTTTGAAATCACCGATGGTCGGCACAGCCTACCTCGCGCCCGAGCCCGGCAAACCAAACTTCGTCAAAGTGGGTGATAGCGTTTCGGAAGGCGACACACTGTTGATTGTCGAGGCGATGAAAGTGATGAACCCCATAACCGCTGACAAATCGGGCACGATCAAAGCGGTCTTAATCGAAAACGCACAGCCGGTTGAATTTGACCAACCACTTGTCGTTATCGGGTAATCCAGACATGGCCATTTCTCGCATATTGATCGCCAATCGCGGCGAAATTGCTTTGCGCATCCACCGTGCAGCCCATGAAATGGGGATCGAAACGGTCGCCGTGCATTCCACAGCCGATGCCGATGCCATGCATGTGCGCCTTGCCGATCATGCAGTGTGCATTGGTCCGCCATCAGCAACAGACAGCTATCTCAACCACGCAGCGATCATCTCCGCTGCAGAAGTGGCCGGATGCGATGCGATCCACCCCGGCTATGGCTTCCTATCGGAAAACGCCAAATTCGCCGAAATCGTCGAAGCCCACGACATCAAATGGATCGGACCCAAGCCAGAACACATCGTCACAATGGGCGACAAAGTTCAGGCGAAGAAAACGGCTGGTGAATTGGGCTTACCGCTCGTCCCCGGATCAGACGGCGCAATCGAAGACCCTGAAGAGGGCAAGAAAATCGCAGCCGAAGTAGGCTACCCCGTCATCATCAAAGCTGCGAGCGGCGGCGGCGGACGCGGCATGAAAGTGTGCGAAAGCGAAGACCAGCTTGAAACACTGATGCAGCAGGCTGGTTCAGAGGCAAAAGCCGCCTTTGGCGATGCGACCGTTTATATCGAAAAATATCTGGGCAATCCGCGCCATATCGAATTTCAAGTCTTCGGCGATGGCAATGGCAATGCAATCCATCTGGGCGAACGTGATTGTTCTTTGCAACGCCGTCACCAAAAAGTGCTCGAAGAGGCCCCATCCCCTGTCATCTCGGACGAAGAACGCACTCGTATGGGTGAAGTCTGCGCACAGGCCATGCGCGATATGGGCTATCGCGGGGCAGGCACGATTGAATTTCTGTGGGAGAATGACGAGTTCTACTTCATCGAGATGAACACCCGTCTTCAGGTGGAACATCCCGTGACGGAAGCCATCACCGGGGTTGATCTGGTGCGTGAACAAATCCGTATCGCTGATGGGAAACCGCTTTCGGTTGCTCAGGAAGACTTGGAGTTTAGAGGCCACGCCATTGAATGCCGGATCAATGCCGAAGACCCGTTCACCTTCGCGCCTTCCCCCGGCAAAGTCACCTATTACCACCCGGCAGGCGGCATGCATGTGCGCGTCGATTCAGGTCTGTATGCTGGCTATTCGATCCCGCCTTATTACGACAGCATGATCGCCAAATTGATCGTCTATGGCCGCGACCGCGAAGGCTGCATCATGCGCCTGCGCCGCGCTTTGGAGGAAATGGTGGTTGAAGGCGTTAAAACCAACATCCCGCTCCACCGCGAATTGCTCCACCAAACCGATGTGCTGCACGGCGATTATTCGATCAAATGGCTCGAAGAATGGCTGGAAGAGCGCGAGGATTAACACCTAGCGCGCGCCAACCGGGCACCAATTGACCGCTCACCCGTTGTTTGAAGTGTAGAACACGCTATTTTGGCTAAACGGGCATTCCAATACGAAGACTTTACATTGTCCCCAGGTCGCAAAGCGTGTTGTGCGAACGGTGTGTCCGCCGCTCTCGCAATTACGGTAACCGCAGGCGCAACCTGCATGACTTGGAAAGTGATCAATGCAGAACCCTGCTCCCCACACGGAAAACCCCGTTGCAGCCTCCCTTCCGTCTGCTGCCAATGATCCGGCAACAGATGACATCAGCAATGCCATCGCCATGAACCCGCGAAAACGCCGCAAGACGCAGATTGTTGTCGTGGGAGGGGGCGCCGGCGGGTTGGAGCTAGTCCGCAGGTTAGGCGCGAAATTTGGGCGCAAGAACCACGATATCATCTTGGTCGACAAAAACCCCTCGCACATATGGAAGCCTTTGCTTCACGAAGTGGCCGCCGGATCGCTCGATGCTAACCTCGATGAGGTCGGCTATCGCGGGCACTGTTATCGCTGGGGCTATCGTTTCTTCCAAGGCAGCCTTGATGGCATTGACCGCGAAGCCAAGACGATCAGCCTTGCCCCTGTCGATGATGAGCACGGTGATGAGCTGATAGGCAGCCACAAAATCCGCTATGATTACTTGGCGCTTGCTGTGGGATCGGTCTCCAACGATTTTGGCGTTCCAGGCGTTGCTGAACACTGCATCTTCCTCGATTCCCGCCCCGAAGCGGACCGGTTCCGCACCAAATTGCTCAATCACTGCCTCCGCGTCAGCCGCGCGATGAGCGCCAATCCCAAGGCCGATGCGCGCGTAAAAGTCGCCATTGTCGGCGGCGGGGCAACAGGCGTTGAATTGGGCGCAGAGCTGTACAATGCAGCCGGCGCACTAGCGCATTATGGCCTCGAAGTGTTTGATGAAAGCCGGCTGGAAGTCACCTTGGTCGAAGCAGGCCCGCGCATCCTGCCTGCTTTGCCCGAAGACCTCTCCAATGCTGCAAAATCAGAGCTCACAAAGCTGGGCGTTGATGTGCAGGAAAACACGCAGGTCATCAAAGCCACACGCGAGGGGCTAACCACCCATCGCGGCGAGACAATCGAAGCAGATATGATGGTGTGGGCCGCGGGCGTTAAAGGCGATGATTTCCTCGCAGAGCTGGGGCTAGACACCAATCCGCGCAATCAAATCCTTGTGAAAGACACACTTCAAACCACTGTGGATGAAGATATTTTCGCATTCGGCGATTGCTGCTCTTTCGTGCCGCCAGGTGGGGAAAGCCCCATCCCGCCGCGCGCACAAGCCGCGCATCAAATGGCCGATATTGTCTACGAAAACATCGTACGCAAAGTGAAAGCGCGCAAACGCAAAAGCACGCCCAAGCTCAAACCGTTCATCTATAAGGACAACGGCTCGCTCATCTCTTTGAGCCGTTTTTCAACCGTCGGCAGCTTGATGGGCAATCTAGTCGGTGGCGCATTGGCGGTAGAGGGACGCATGGCGCGGCTGATTTACACGTCGCTATACCGTATGCACCTGCTCGCAATTCACGGCTGGGTGAAAGGCTTTGGATTGATGCTAGTAGGCCGGGTCAACCGGATTGTTAGGCCGCGTTTGAAGCTGCACTAGACTTTCAAAGATCAGTCAAAACTAAAGCCCGCCGCTTCTGCCTCAGCAATAATCTCCGACCCTGTTTTCATCGGGCTTGCCTGCGCCAGATCGAACCAGTCGGGTTTCTCATCGACAAAAATCTGATGCTTGATTCTCAGTCCCTCGGGCAGATCGAACAACCCAGCAAGGAAAGTGCGATTGCCAGTCGGAAGAAATTTATACCACAGGCTGCTGCCGCATTTTGAGCAAAAGGCACGCTCTGCCCAATTGCTCGATTGGTAGGTTGAGATGTGCTCTTCACCTGACAGATCAAAGCCATCGGTTTCGATCCCCGCATACATGGTACCCACCCATTGCTGGCACATGGAGCAATGGCAGACATCGACTTCGTTATGAGCGCCATTGAGAGTGATAGTGACAGCGCCGCAAAGGCAGCGACCTGACAGCGGTTCGGAGATCCGCTCACATTCACTCATTTGGCAGCTCCTAGATTAAAGCGGCACTCCCGGCGAATATTTGGCAGTGCGGATGGTCAAAGACGTTTTGACGCTTTCCACATTGGGGGCCGGCGTCAGTTTTCCGGTGAGAAATTCCTGAAAGCTTTGAAGGTCTTGGCTGACAATCTTGAGAATAAAATCGATCTCGCCATTAAGCATGTGAACTTCGCGAACCTCAGGCAATTCGCGCATCGCCTCTTCGAATTCACGCAGAGAGCTTTCCGCCTGGCTCTTCAAACTGACCATCGCAAACACCGTGATGGCAAAGCCCAATTTGGAAGGATCAAGATCAGCGTGATAGCCGCGGATCACCCCATCTTCTTCAAGCCCGCGCACGCGGCGAAGACAGGGCGGCGCCGTCAGGCCCACACGCTGCGCCAATTCGACATTGGTCACCCGCCCTTCGGCTTGCAATTCGCTCAGGAGACGTTTGTCGATATCATCAAGATTTGCCATTCGGCTTCAACTCCGGATCGGCCCTTGGCCAAGCGCAAACTTTTGCGCCAATGCACAAAAACGTAAGAACAGGTTCTGTCATGCTTGCACACACCTAATATTATTATGTCTGGCAGCAATTGTCCCGCTTTGCAACGCATGATGAGACCCTGAGTGGGACAAGGCTCGTAAACTGGTAGATGAATCAGCAAACTATGGTTTAGAGCGAATTACGCCTCGCCCCTCGCCCACTGGAGTATCCATGTTCTTTGATGATCGCCTTGCGACAGTGCTGCGTCAGCGCACCGACAGCGATCTATCTAGGCGCACGCAATACAGGCAGTTGCTCGATATTCTGGGCAATCGCAAATATGGCCGCGATCAAAGCCTTATCGCTGCTGCTTGGCTCCGCATGAGCGCATTGGCGCAGGAGATCCCGTCTCCTGACAGAGCAGTTATGGTGCGAGAGCCCGGTTGGCGTTTTCGCAATGCTGATCTTGCCGCGCATTTGGCGGAGAGCGAACCTGAAGTTGCCTCTGCTGCGCTGTACCGCGCGCAATTGAGCGAAGAGGATTGGTCGGCGCTGATCCCTCGTCTGCCTGTAAGAGCGCGCGGATTTCTGCGGCGGCGCGAAGATTTGCCCGTAAATATCGAGGAATTGCTCGATCAATTAGGTGTTTATGACCGTGGTCTGCCCTCGCCATCGCAAGTGACCAAGGAAAGCGAACCGGAACAAGACGCCACTTTCACACCAGTGGTCACTCACGGTCCAGTTGCTGAAGAGCCCCTCCCACCTCAAGACAACGATACAATCAGGCCGACAGACCCTGTGTTCGATGAAACCGAGGCAGAACGCAGCGAAATCTCTGCGCTGGTGGAACGGATTGCACAATTTCGCCGGGAACGAGACGATGCAGCCGAAGATGCTGAGCTGTCCCCTCGCCTTCCTCTTGGAGAAACGCTTCAACCAAAGAACCGCAAGGCGCACAGCTTTGGCTTTGTTGCGGATGCGGCTGGACGGATTGAATGGGCTGAAACCGATGTGGCCCCCATGGTGATCGGCACCCGGCTGATGTCCGCACCGGAAATGGGTGCGCAAGCCCAAAAAACCTCTCTCGAGACGGCATTTGCGAGGCGGCAGCCTCTCGTTAGCGCTGCAAAAACACTCGCCGGGGCCAGCGCTATTGAAGGCGAATGGATTGTTGATGCGCAGCCGCGCTTTACCGATGATGGCAGTTTTGCAGGCTATGTCGGGCGGTTCCGCCGGCCTCTGCAATCAGAGGATGACGACACCCCAACCCCAGCCCAGCAAGAAGCAGATCGTATTCGCCAATTGCTGCATGAATTGCGCACGCCTGTAACCGCTGTGCAAGGCTATGCCGAAGTAATCCAAACGCAGATGTTTGGCCCCGCCCCGCATGAATATCGCGCCCTCGCCGCCGTTATTGCTGCTGATGCAGCGCATATTCTAGCAGGTTTTGAAGAATTGGATCGGCTCGCAAAGCTTGAGACAGGCGCGTTAGAAATGGAAACAGGCAATGCAGATCTCGGCAATTTAGCCCGTGAAACCGCATGGCAACTTTCCCAAGTGCTTAATCAGCGCATGGCGGGTGTTGAATTGGCAGATGCTGACGATGGCGAATTTATCGTTGCGCTCGATAAAGCCGATGCTGAGACGCTTTTATGGCGTTTCTTGGCAACTCTTGCTGGTGGCTGCGGGACAGGTGAGGTTCTAAAAGCGCATTTGAGCAAGCGCCTTCATAAAATCGCTTTGACATGCGACCTGCCAGCCCAATTGGCCAAAGAGGATGATATCTTCGCAGCAGAGGTCAAACCGATTGGCTCTACGATCAATGCAGGACTGTTTGGAGCGGGATTTGCCATGCGTCTTGCCAGAGCCGAGGCGAGCGCAGCTGGCGGAAACTTAGTGCGTGATAACGAGACCGTAACGCTCCTTCTGCCATGGCTGAATGGCAATGAGACAGTGCACAATCACGCGCGATGAGGTGGAAAGGGTGCAAGCTATGCTTGCGCCCAAAGCCATTCCGTCGCAGGTTGTGCCGGGGCCATGAGCGAAATTTCGATGTTAGATCCGCCGGCGAAAGCTGATGCGGTGCAGTTTGATGCAGGGTTTGGCCCGCGCGTCCTGCTGACGATCGACGCCGAAGAAGAATTTGATTGGTCCGCCCCATTCAGCCGCGAAGGACACCAACTCAAACACATCCCCCAGCTGGTACGGTTTCAGTCTTTTTGTGAAGAGATTGCCGCGCATCCCGTTTATTTGGTCGATTGGCCCATCGCGAATGATGATCAAGCGGTTGAGATCATTGGGAGTGCGGTGCAGCGAAAAACCGCCGATCTGGGCATGCAATTGCACCCATGGGTGAACCCACCTTTTGAAGAATCGGTCAATTCATACAATTCATATGCGGGCAACCTCC
>JBCAZT010000089.1:0-11818 GCA_038532855.1 Pseudomonadota bacterium | reverse complement strand
CTCGATCTAGCCCGCACCAAGGTCCCGCCATCGCGCGCGGCGAGTGGGAAGACATGCCCTGGCGTAACGATATCCTCAGCGCCCTTGGTTGCATCAATCGCCACCGAAATTGTCCGCGCACGGTCAGCGGCAGAAATACCGGTGGTGACGCCTTCTTTTGCTTCGATGGAAATGGTGAAAGCAGTTTGCATGCTTTCTGTGTTGTTGCGCGTCATTGGCTCAAGGCCGAGTGTGTCGACGCGTTCTTGATCAAGGGCAAGGCAAATTAAACCGCGGCCATGTGTGGCCATGAAATTCACTGCAGCCGGCGTTGCCATTTGGGCCGGAATGATCAGATCGCCTTCATTTTCGCGGTCTTCATCATCGACTAGTATGTACATCCGACCATTGCGCGCCTCATCAATGATCTCTTCGATACCTACCAGAACAGGGCGGTCATCGTTGGTTTCAAGGAATGCTGACAACTTTGCGAGTGTTTCGGCCGTGGGATTCCAGTCGGCTTCGGCGCAGTCCCGCAATGTGTTGGCATGAAGTCCCGAAGCGCGCGCAAGGCCGGCCTTGGTAATTTCTCCAGAGGCGACAAGGTCGCGAACCCGTGTGATTGTCGATGTGTTCATGACCACGGGGTATCACATTTGAATGTGATGTCAATCGATGGGCGCGAGGTCGTAGCGTATCATTGCCTCAAAATGATTGTCCCGCCCAGCCTTTCCGGCGGACGGGACATGATATCGAACTTAAAAGGAGAAAAGTTCGATTAGACAGCGATTGGACGCGCTTCTTCGATATCGGAAGAATTGTCCTGAAGGTCTTCTGTCGAGACCATGATATCCGGCTTCTTCAGATCAACGCCATTGTTCACAGCCCAGATCGCAGCTTGCGTGCGATTTTGCACACCAAGTTTGCGAAGGATCGCTTTCACATGGACTTTCACAGTGGCTTCACTGATGTTGAGGTGCCCTGCAATTACCTTGTTGGGCGAACCAAGGATCAGGTAACGCAGCGTTTCAATCTCGCGCTCAGACAGCAAAGTCACCAATTCGCGTTGTGACATAGCCGGCAGCGTGCCCCGTGCCCAACGGCGTGGGAGACCCAAAGCAAGCTCGCTCGGCATTACTTTCTCGCCCATGTGAACGAGCTTCAACGATTCAATCAGTGGCTCGCAAGCGATACGCTTTACGATGTAGCCATCGACGCCAGCGCGGAAAGCGCCGACCATCGCGTCAAAATCGAAATCATTGCTTAGGACGACGAGTCGAGCATCAGGAAGCTCTTCCTGAAGTTGCTCGATTTCCGAGCAAAGATTGTCGTCTTCGTTTTCATCAAGGATGATCAGACGAGGGCATTCATCACGCTCCGTCTTTTGAAGCAGCCCCAGACTTGAATCGTGCGATTCAGTGACTGAGAAAACATCCCCGTTTAAAATTCTACGCATGCCCTCACGGGCCAAAGTATTTCTACTAACTATCGCGACTGGTACGCATGCACCGGTTTCCATCGCATAACCTCCTTCGAGAGTAACCCCTGCGACCCGAAGAATCCGCTCCCAAACGGCTGTTGTTTGTGCTTTTTCGATGTAATGCTGTGAAACGCGGCTAAGGGAAATCCCCTTCAAATGTCGAGTCTCATTTTGGTACAAAGACTACCACATAAGTGTAGGTGGTTATACTAGGTTAGGCGATCTCGCGAATAAGCATAAAACCTTCGGCAGCTTCCAGAAAAGCCGTGGAACCCCTAAGGGTTGCGAGTGCTTCGATAGTTTTGAAGGACCTCTCATCAGGGGTAGATTTGACCTGACTTTCGAAGCAGGCGAAAGCTTCCAGCTTGCGATTAAGGGTGTGGGTAACGTCAAAAAAAACGTTCGGGATGAATGTTTCTGTGATGCCGGGGGCCGCCCAATTGGTCTCAGACAGCGTTTCATAGGCATACACCCGATTCGGAATATCGCGTGATCGAGGCCTGGCCGCGACCAAAGCGGCGACAAAAATCAGCTGATGATCTTTGTGGATGTCTCCAACAAATGGAATGAACAAGGTATCAGGCTTCACCTCATTCACCACTTTGCCAACGGCTGCATTGATTTCAGCACCTGGAATGGTGTCAAGCGCTGCGGCGGGTAGATCTAAGAAATGGCACTTGGTTACGCCCAGCAGTTCGTGGGACTTTGCCATCTCTTCTCGGACTTGTTTGACGAGGCTTTCAGGAAAAGCGGGCTCATACCCTTTGGTGACAACAGCGACGTGCACTTCGTGGCCTGCATCTGCCAAGCGAGCCATAGTCCCACCGCAACCCAAAACTTCATCATCAGGGTGCGGGGCAATCACAAGAACTTTGCCTAGATGTGAAATGTCACTCATCAATCGCGTCCCAACACTGAATGCATGCGCAAAGGTTTGTCTCCAGTTAGTTCCCACTTGGTCGCGCGGATAAGTCCGCTGCCAGCAAGAATCTCTATATTGTCTTCGCTTATTGTAACGATCTGGCCGGGCGTTCCGTGGTGCGGTGAGTTTGTGTCAAAGTCGGCTTCCCAGATAATCAAGCGGTCTTCGCCAATTTCGCAAAAGGCCCCGGGGTACGGATCGCCAACAGCTCTTATAAGGCGGTCAATGGTTTTGGCATCAGCACGCCAATCGATCCGCCCATCTTCAGGCCTTCGTCGAGCTGCAAATGTCGCGCAGCTTTCGTCCTGAACATCGCGCCGGGGTGTTTCGCTGGATAGCTCTTTGAGAGCATTACCAACCATACGCTCCAGCGCGATCATATGCTTATCATAAAGCGTCCGGGCTGTTTCGCGCGGTGCCACATGGAAAAATTCTTGGGCAAGGATTGCTCCTGTATCCGTGCCGCCATCCACCCAGAACAAGGTTGCGCCTGTCACTTTCTCATCTTCGATAATCGTCCAAGGCAATACCGCGCGCCCCCGCATCCGAGGCAGTGGGGCAGGGTGGTAACCTATGATCTGGCCGGGGCAGATATTCAGAAACTCATCGCGGCAAATTTGCGACCACCCCACTACAAAGATGTAGTCAGGCTTGGCATCGCGCACGGTTTCCAACGCATGATCATCATTGATGTTGCGGACATGTAGCATGGGAATGTCATGTTCGCTCGCCAAAGGCGCGAGATCAACAAAGTCGGAATGCCGCTTGGACAATTCAGGCTCTAGAGTTGCGACCATAGCCAACTCGCACAAGTCAGAGCCAAGCATGGCGCGCATCGCGCATTCGGTGCTATCGACAGCACCTACCAAAGCAATACGCATCAGATCGCTGAGCCCTGTGTTCGAACACGTCGTCTAGGAGCTTGCCTTGAAACACGTGCCATGGTGTCCGGGGCATCAATGGGGCGTGACAATTCCATTTCATCCATCAGCAATCTATTGACGAGACGCACATCATAAACGGTCTCTGCCAAATGGCGCGAATGCGCGCCCATGGCTTTCACCAATTCGCTATCCGCGGCCAGCTTCATCATTGCATCGGCAAGGCTTGTTGCATTGCGCGGCTCAACCAAAAATCCATTTTCGCCATCGGAAACCGCATCACGGCATCCTGGCATATCTGTTGTGATCACGGCGCGTCCAACGGCCAATGCTTCAAGAATAGTGCGTGGCAAGCCTTCGCGATAATATGTTGGCAGAACGAAGACGTGGCTGTCGGCAAGGAAGCTTGGCACATCGTTCGTCTCTGGGATCACCTCAATTGGGTAATCTCGCTTTAAGCGCTCAACATCTTTGGCATTTAGGCCAGTGGGGTTTGCCGGCTCTGGCCGTCCGATCAGGCTAAATCGAGCTTCTGGAAATTTCGCGCTGACGGCTTTGGCTGCTTCGGCATATTCCCATACGCCTTTGTCACGCATAAGGCGACCTATCATCAGGAAGCGAACAGGAGCATTAGGTGGCGGGCTGGTGACAAACCGCTCAAGATCGACACCGGAACCGGGCACTTGAAGAACGGGAGCGTCTGCATCGATGATCCTGGCATCAAGCATGTCTTGCTTGTCATCGGAATTGAAAACAAAGATGCGCTGCGCCTTGGCAAGTCCTGAACGGTATAGGCGACAAAAGACCTTTTTCAAAAGGCTGCGCCCTTCGGCCGCCTCGCTGAACAAATAGCCAAGCCCACTCATCAATGCATAATAGCGCTTGATACCAGCCAACCGGCACGCGATCCCGCCATAGATGATGGGTTTTTGCGTGTAGGCAACGACGACGTCCGGCTCTTCACGATTGAGCAACGAAACATAGGCGCCGATCGTCTGCAAATCCGCAATCGGATTGGTGCCAGTTCGAGCCATGGGCACGATTTCGAAACTGATCCCCATTTCATCAAGCCTTTCGCGCACGCGCGGATCGTCATCAGGTGCAACAGCGACGACCTGATGACCCGCTTTGCGCATCTCTGCGAGCAATTGTCCGCGAAAATTGATGAGCGAGAATGCGAGGCTCGAAAGAACGACGATTTTCACCAAATGGCTCCTTGTTGCGGCCTTGCCGCGTAAATCTTTGTCAGCGTTGGCTTTGCCGCAATTGAAAGCAAAGGAAAAGCTGCATTCGGTCGGATAGTCAAAAGATGTGATGCGCCTCGCAAGAGGGTTGGCGAGCGCCTTATGATGAACTGACCTCTCCTTTGGGGTGACACCGCATTACCCCTTTGCGCAAGTCCCGCTCTCACCTGATGCGTTCAATGCTCCCTCGTGCCCTTCCGGCTAATGACTTGAAGAGCAAGTGCATGCTGGAAAGCGCATGGGTAATTAAGAAATCGTGAAATTGGATTCTGAGCTTTCACAAAGTGCTGAAAGCTTGGATGATGAGATTGAGAAGGCGTTTTTATGGACCTACCTGCTGATCAGGCTGGAAAAACCCAAGTGGGGGCTGATGTTGATAGCACTGCAGACACTCCGGGTCGGCTGACCCGTTGGTCGCGATTGTTTGCCGACACATTTGGCATTGTGCCTGCTTTCATGTGGCGCAAAGTCATTCGGCTTGCAGGGGTAATGTTGCTCGATTTTGTTGCGGTGGCTGGCACATTCTTTTTGCTACTTCCTTTTGTTCAACCGCGCGTCTCTCTGGCAGGCTGGCTTGATACGCTGCCGCTTTTGGCGGTTTCGGCAAGCGCTCTCACGGTTGCGTTGCTTTATCTGAGCGGGCTTTACCGCCGCAGCTGGCGTTTCACATCGCTGGCTGATTGCATCGCGATGGGATTCAATATCGGGTTTGCCCTAGCGATTACGTGGTCCACCATTTGGTGGTTGATTGGCAGCCCGCGCAGCTTGGGTGATATCGCCCTTCTGGGTCTTTTCCATTTTTGTCTGTGCTTCCTTGCAATGCAAGTTATGCGCTTGTCACGCCGTGCGGTTCGTTTCCTGCCGATAGGCAATATTGCAGGGAAAAACGGTGCGGGCGCGATCGATCGAAAAAATGTCATCTTGGTGGGGCCTGCCAATTGGGCGGAATCGATCATTAAGTTCAGCAAATCAGAAGCGGGTTCTCCAATCAATGCAGTTGGTGTGCTTTTACCTGAAGCGGATGGTCCGATTGTGCAGATCCACAATGTGCAGGTGTTGGGTTTCCCAGAAAATCTGCCGACTGCGATTGCTATTCTAGAACAACGCGGGCGGCGTCCTGAGACAATTGTCGTTTGCGATGATGCGGTGAATATGAGCGCGCGTGAGGTTGCCTCTGTCACGGGCCGTGCTCGCGATTTGGGGATCAGCGTTTCACGCGTCGGCGATGATTGGGGCCAATTGCTTGGCCGGGATACCGCGCCTAACCTTGATAAACTCTCGACGGCTGATCTTTTGGGCAGGCGCGAATTTGAACTGCGCGAAGCGGCTATCTCACAGCAGATCGCCGGGGAGCCCGTTCTGGTAACAGGCGCTGGGGGCACGATCGGCAGTGAGTTGGTGCGCCAATTGGCGGACTTTAAGCCTTCGAAAATCGTGTTGCTCGATCATTCGGAATACGGCCTTTATAACATAGAAAAGCAGATCCGCGAGGATTTCCCAGAGCAAAACCTTGCGATTGAGCTTTGCAATATACGAAACCCCATCGAAGTGCGGCGCGTTTTTGACCGTCATAAACCCGCCATCGTCTATCATGCAGCCGCTCTCAAGCATGTTCCCATCGTCGAAGGCAATCCGTGTGCTGGGGTCCATACCAATGTGATCGGTACCAAGAATATCGCTGATGCCGTGACCGAATTTAGCGCCCGTGCGATGGTCCAGGTTAGTACGGATAAAGCGGTCAATCCTGTCGGAATGATGGGCGCAACAAAACGAGTGGGCGAGCTGTATGCGCAGTCGCTTGATCTTTGCGGCGTTGATGATCCTGAAGCACCGCGCTTTATGACTGTGCGTTTTGGCAATGTCTTGGGCTCATCGGGCTCGGTTGTTCCGCTGTTCAAACGGCAGTTGCTCGCCGGTGGTCCTTTGACAGTCACCCATCCGGATATTGAACGGTTCTTTATGACGGTTCGTGAGGCCGTCCAACTGATCTTGGAAAGCTCATCAAGAGCTCTTCAAGAGAACACGCCGCGCGGCCGGATTATGGTTCTTGACATGGGCGAGCCTGTAAAAATCGTCGATTTAGCGAGACGCATGATCCGGATTTACGGGATGGAGCCCGATGTTGACGTTGCGATTTCGTTCACTGGGCTGCGCCCTGGTGAGAAACTGTTCGAAGAGCTCTTTGATAGCTGCGAGGAGCAGGACGAGTCCGATATTCCGGGAATTTTCGAAGCGGCGTCAAACCCTATCCCGCTCCCATTTATCACCCGTGCGATCGAGCAGCTGGGCGTTGAAGTGGATGCTGGGAATGACAGTAATGTCCGCCGTATCACGCATCACCTGACCACTTTGCCCAGCAGCGGAGATAGTCTTGCAGGCTATGTCGCAACTTCCGATGCGTTCTTACGCAGTGGCCGCTTCAAAACGGTTGAGGAGGCCTGAGGCGTATGGCTACGCAAGCAAGCTCTCATCCAATAGCCAGTAATGATGCTGCACAGGCAAAATCCAGCTGGCCACGCCACGAACCAGATGAAATCGCTGCGGTAACAAGTGTCCTTGAAAGCGGACGAGTGAACTCACTGGTTCACGGAGATCAAAACAAAGCGTTTGAAAAAGAATTCGCCGAATATGTCGGAGTGCCCTTCGCGGTCGCAGTTAGCAATGGCACGGTGTCAATCGAACTGGCCCTAAGGGCGCTGGGGGTAGGGAAGGGCGATGAAGTGATCGTTCCGGCGCGAAGCTTCTTCGCCACAACCAGCGCGGTCGTTGCGGTTGGCGCTACTCCCGTTTTTGCCGAAGTGGAAAGCGATACGCAGAATATCGATCCCGCTTCAGTGGAACGGATGATTGGCGATAGAACACGCGCGATTGTTTGCGTTCATCTTGCAGGTCAGCCCTGCAATATGGGTAGGCTTTGTGACATTGCGAAGCGCAACCAAGTGTTCCTCGTTGAAGATTGCGCGCAGGCGCATGGAGCAACATGGCGCGGCCAGAAGGTTGGCTCTTTTGGTGATGCTGGCTCCTTCTCTTTCTGCACCGACAAAATCATGTCGACAGGCGGCGAGGGGGGCATGCTGGTGATGAAGGATGAGAGCGTATGGCGCCGTTCTTGGGCTTACAAAGACCATGGTAAAGACCCCATCCGTCTTAAAGAAAAGTCCAATTCAGCGCCTGGTGAGTTCCGCTATTGCATCGATGATTTCGGCAGCAATTTCCGAATGACAGAAATGCAAGCGGCCATTGGCAGAGTGCAATTGCGAAAGCTCGATGGTTGGGTCGCTCAAAGGCGCGAGAATGCGTGCGCTTTGGTCGAAGAAGCGACGAAACATCCGGCAGTATCGGGAATGACAGTCCCTGATCACGCCTTTCATGCGTTCTACAAATGCTACATTTTGCTTGATCTGGAGCAGCTTCCTCAGGGCGTAACGCGCAGCGATGTCTTAGTTGAGCTAATGGCGCGGGGCATTTCTTGCGGAAGCGGATCATGCCCAGATATGAGCCGCGAAGGGGCATTTGCTGATCTGGAAGTACGCCGTGACGGTGAGCTTGCCGTGTCCCACGCAATGGCAGCGCGTACGATAATGTTCCAGGTGGATCACACTCTCACTCGTGATGATACGGCATCCTATGGCCGCGTACTGGCAGAGGTTTTGAGCCAGCTTGGGGCAGGGGATTGATCATAGATATGGCTAACCAACCCAAACCTGATCTCGACTTTATAATCATCGGCGCAATGAAAGCGGCGACCACATGGGTGCAGGCTCAAATGAGCCAGCATCCCGATATTTTTGTGCCCGAAATAGAGCCGCACTTTTTCACTCGTGCGCATGGAAAAGGCTGGCAATGGTATCGTGATCTTTTCCCCGCTGCGAAGCCAGCTGGTGCGCTGTGGGGGGAGAAAACCGCTGATTATCTGGCCCCTCCAGAAGCCGCTGAACACATCAGTCGCGAATACCCAAATGCAAAACTGATTGTACAGTTTCGCAATCCAATTGATCGAGCCTATTCTGATTACAAAATGCTCTATCGCCGCGGCACCGTTAAAGGACGCCCGGAAGAATATATGATGTCGCTTGAAAGCGAGCAGCCACGCTTCTTGAATGGCGGTCTTTATGGAAAGCACATGGCGCGCTGGTTCGATCTGTTTCCGCGTGAGCAGATATTGTGCTTCACATTCGAAGATGTGAAACAGCGGCCACAGGAAACGCTTCAGAAAGTCTGGCAGCATATCGGCGCAAACCCGCATTTCGACTCCGACTTTGCAAAGAAACGCCAAAATGACAGCTCTGAGGAATTGCTGCCTCTGCCGGTCCGCAAAGCGCTCGCGCCGATCAAACCTTTGGTCAAGCCATTGCGCAATTCATCGATTTTCAAATCCACGCGCGGGCTGTTCGCGCGCGAAATTCAGTATCCAGCATTCTCTCAAGAGATGCGGGGACATCTGGCCAATTTTTACGCCAATGATGTTGCGCAATTGGGAACCTTGTTGGACCGAGATTTATCACCCTGGCTTGATGTGCGAAAACGCGCTGATGCCGCTTAGACGTTGTAAATTGAACAAGACGCCCAATAATGGCGTCATTATGCGAAGGAGGGGCGCTGCTATGCGCATAATCTCAGTAAATACCGCCAAGGCAGCAGGCGCTGCCATTATGCTTTCGGCTATGACGGCGTGCACATCAGGTGCCGGTAGTTTGCCAGCTTTAGAAAGCGCCAGTGCAACCCAATTGCGTGTTGGCCCTGGTGATAAGGTTAGGGTGTCGGTTCAGGACCTTGATAACGTCAATGGTGATTACACCATCGATGAAACCGGATCGATTTCATTGCCTTTGGTTCAACAGGTTCGGATTGGCGGCATGACCTATGTCGAGGCTGGGACAGCTTTGACCCAAGCTTTGATTGCAAAAGACATTTTGAAAGCCCCCAATGTCACCGTGCAACCTTTGGAATTGCGCCCAATTTCTATTCTTGGCGAAGTGCGCAACCCTGGCGAGATTGAATACCGTCAAGGCATGACCGTTTTTGAAGCAGTGTCACAATCGGGTGGATACACATACCGCGCCAACACCAAAGAAGTTGAGGTGATCCGCAATGAAGGCGGCTCGCCCGTAAGCAAAAAAGCGACGGAAAACGACATCTTGCTTCCCGGCGATCGCATTCGTGTTTTTGAGCGGTGGTTCTAATGCGTCAGAAAGCTGCGGCGATGCGCGCCGCCTCATTTCTGTCATTGGGTATCGCGATGTGCGTGGGGGCTTCTGCTTCGGCGCAGACCACCATTGCGCCTTTGGTGGATGGCGAAGATGCTGAGTTTAAGATCGATCCAATTACAGCAGGATCGCTCAAAATTAGGCCCAGCATCAATGCAACAGCTCGCTATGACAGCAACGTCTTGGCAGACATTGCCACCAATGAGGTGGATGATCTTGAATTCATCATCAGGCCCGAATTGGGCATTGAAGTGGGTGATAGCGATTTCAGGCTAAACGCTAACGGGTTTGGCCAGTTTTCTCGCTTTCTTGATCTGACAACAGAAAATTCGGACACTTACGGTGCTGATCTGGGGCTAACCTACAGCCCTAGCCAAGGCGAGAGCCTGCGGACGCAGGTTGGTTTTGCCCGCATTGCAGAGGATCGCGGTGATCCCGAAGCGCGCAATGCTGCAGGTCCGGGGCCGCGCTTGATCGATGATCTGTTTGCGAATGTCCGTTATCGCAATGAAGGCGGACGCATATTGCTGGACGTCGAAGCGGTTGTTCGCGAACTGGATGCAATTTCCGCGATTGATGATGATCGCGATTTCACATCTTTCGGCGGTCGTGCCACCGTCGGCTATCGCGTGAGCGGCCCAATTTATGCGACCGTTACAGGCTTTGCCACCTATCGTGATTTTGTGCTGCCGCCCACGGCAATTGATCCAGATCGTGATGCGACAACTTATGGCGGCCGTGTTGGTCTAAGTTTCGTCGACAATGATCGCATACGAGGCCGTGTAGGCGTGGGTATCTTCCAATTCGATCCGCAAGATGCACGGCTCAGTTCGCGCAGTGGTCTTTCGGTGGATGCGTCTGTTTCGCTGCTGCTAGACCGGCGCGCAGCAATTGTGCTCGATGCTTTTAGAGGCGATGTGGCTACATTCCGTGCCGGTGCTCAGGCTCGTACAGATACACGTGCTGGGATTACAGCTCAGGTGGAAATGCGCCACAATTTTTACGGCCGCGTTGGGCTTAGGTATCGCGATACGAACTTTATCGGTTCCGGTATCCAAGAACAGACATATGGCCCTAATATAGCGGTGGAATTTCTGGCAAATCGCAATCTTTCATTGATTGCGGATGGAAGCGTTTCAGAGCGTACCAGTGATGATGCGTTTGAAGAATTCGAACGTTTCCGCGTGGGTGTGACGGCTCGTATTCGGTTCTAAGGAATTTGTCCGGTCGCGTATACGCCAGCTGTGTGCGCGACCGGTTCTAAACAGCCAAATCCTCGTAAACCTGTTTGACGCTTTCAACATGGCGTTCGATGCTAAAGCGGTCACGCGCAGAGGGCGCAGCGCGCTGTATCATGTCCTGCGTTTGCTCAGGACTATCAATCAAATCCATAACACCTTTTGCAAGGGCCGATGGGCTTTCTGGTTCCACCAAAACCCCTGTTTTATCCTTTAGCGCTTCGGGATTGCCGCCGGAATTGGTCGCGACCACGGGCGTGCCCACCAGCATTGCTTCAACCAAGGTGCGTCCCAATGGTTCTCCGGTTGCAGGCACCAGCAATTGATCGCACGCACCGATCCAGAAATGGTCGGGACTTTTGAAGCCCATAATGCGAACAGTGTCCTGCATATTGATCTCGGCGATGTGGTTACGCAGTTTTTGATCCATCTCTGGCACTTTGGCTTCGCCAAACATCAGCCCGAAAACCGGCCGATCGAGGTTTTTGCGAAGTTCAGCAATCGTATCGACAAACAGTAGCGGCCGTTTGCGCGGTACAAAGCTTCCAAAAAAACCAAGGAGTAGCGCATCTTGAGGCAGGCCTTCTTCGCGCAGCAATTGCGCGCGGGCCTCGCCTCGATTGACTGTGATCGTTGTGTCGAACGGGCTATGAACGACCTGCGCTTTATGCGCGGCGGTCCATATTTTACCTTTGGGTAGCGAAAAGCTTGAGACGGTCAGGACCCGTGTTGCCAAGGCAGGGGCTAGCAGTCGCAATCCCATCGCAGTGGGATCTGCGCGGTGGTGCCAAACCAAAGGCAATCCAGCCATGCGCGCGGCCATCGCCCAGGTTGCATGAGTGCGGCCATCATTGGTGTGAACGATGT
>JBCAZT010000088.1:0-12104 GCA_038532855.1 Pseudomonadota bacterium | reverse complement strand
GGTAACAGCTGCGATGATGGTTCCTATGACAGCCAAAGGCGATGTCCGCCTGCTTGAACATATGGAGCATGCTTTGCACAAATGGGTGGCCTTCGTGATCATCCCGATTTTCGGCTTTGCCAATGCTGGGGTGACGCTGATTGGATTGTCACCTTCTGATTTGCTGCAGCCGCTGCCTTTGGGCATCGCTCTTGGTCTTTTGATCGGCAAACAGATCGGCATTTTCGGCTTTGCCTTTATCGCGGTGAAATTGGGTCTTGCAACGCTGCCTGAAAAAGTCACTTGGCGCAAAGTGCATGCCTTATCCTTGCTCGCAGCGATTGGGTTTACGATGAGCCTCTTCATCGGCAACCTCGCCTTCACCGATCAGGCGCAGATTGATGCGGTGAAAGTGGGCGTGCTCGCAGGCTCGCTTGTTGCAGCGTTTGGGGGATACTTCCTGCTGAAAGCTGCACTGCCATTAGAAGAGGCTGAGACAGCTACTGGGGACCCAGCGTCAAATGCTAGCTAGGTCAGCACCCAAAGCGTGCATCTTGCCGATCAACGGTATTGAGCTTTCCTATTTCGATTGGGAGGGGGAAGCGGGCGCAGATAATCCTGTGCTCTTGGTTGCGCATGCCACAGGTTTTCATGCGCGGGTCTATGATGCTCTGATTGAACATTTCCCACAGCATCGCGTCATATCGGTCGATCAGCGCGGCCATGGGCGTAGCACGGGCGATCCAATTACGCATTGGCGGGTGTTGATTGATGATATGCTGGGGTTGGCAGAGCATTTGGGGTTGATAGGCGCGATAGGCATTGGCCATTCCATGGGCGCGCATGTTCTGCTGCATGCAGCAAGCGAAAACAAAGCCGCCTTCAGCCAATTGGTGCTGTTTGATCCGGTGGTGCTCGAGCCGTCCTATTACGCATCGACAGAGACATTCTTCACGCCCGAAAATCCCCATCCCACGGCAAAACGCAAACGCGATTTTGCTTCCATCGAAGCGATGATTGAGAGGTTTAGGGATCGCGATCCGTACGACATCTTCGCGCCCCGAGTGTTCGAAGATTACTGCCGTTATGGGCTTTTGCCTGCCGCCAATGGCGAAGGGTTTGAACTGGCCTGCGCCCCAGAAGTGGAAGCGAGCATTTATGCCTCCAGCCGCACCAATTCGGGCATTCTCGACATCGCGACAAAGGTTCAGACACCCACTTTAATCGTCCGGGCAAAGCAGCTGGGTATGATGGATTTTAAGGGGTCACCCACATGGCCCCAACTGGCATCAACCATGCCCAATGCCACCGATCTTGACCGGTCAGACAGAACCCATTTTCACCCTTTTGAAGACCCGGCGGACGCCGCCAAAATCATTGCGAGCGTTCTGTAACTACCCCGCGGAAATGGCCGCTTGCAGCAAGTCTTTATAGTCCTGACGCGCCTGCCTGATTTCCCCAAAACGGGGCTGCACCAGATTATCACGCAGTGTCTTTTCCAGCCCGCCATAAAACTGGGTGAGCTGGTCGCGCAGCAGGTTTTCTGGCGCAATCGTGCGCATCAGCCATAGGGCAATACCGTGCGCGCGAGACAAGGCATCGCGCGGCACACCGGCAGGATCTTGCTCCAGCCGGACCAGAACCTGCCCCAAGGCGGCAATCACCTCTTCCAAGCAGATACGCGTCAAATCGCTGCTTTGGGACGCCTCAATCCGGGCATCCAGATCGACTTTGCGATACAGCGAAGCAGGGCTTTGAGCGAGTGTTTGCATGGGCCGGTCCGTGATTGATTAATTGTTATCTGACTGATCAAATTGCTGCTGGAGGAAGCTCAATGTGGCTTGCGAGCTGGTAATCCGGGTTTCAGCTGCCACGAGATCGCGAACCAGACGCTGACGCAAAGTTTCCTGCTGTTCTGCAATGCGTTCCAAACGGTCTTCATTGCGCTCGATCAGGCCTTCATATCGCTCGACAGAGCCGCCCAATGATCCCGGATCCGTGGTGGTCGTATTTTCGCGAGCAAAACTGTCAATCGTTGCGAACACGCCGAACACGCCTGTCGTAAACATGGCAGCGGTTGCTTCTGGGTTTTCTGACAAGGTTTGATTGAGCCGTTCTGCATCCAATTCAAACGTGCCATCGGCGGTCACCCGAATGCCCAAATCTGCCAAAGTGCTTGGCTCATCAGGATCGGCATTGGGCATTACAATCTCTCTGGTGAGATTGCGCAGGTCTGCACGCAATGCCCGCGCACCCGGATCGCTTCCTAGTGTTCCGCCTTGTGCGGCAGCATCTTCACTCACCACACGCGCCACATCATTCAAAGCTGCCACAAGATCGGTGACCACATCGGAAATGGCGGAATTGTCGGTATCGAAACTGATCGTGGTAGGCGTACCGATATTGGTCGCCTCCAGCTGCAAGGTCATGCCTTCAGGAAGGCCAGTTACCGTGTTGCTGGCACTGCGGATTTCGACGGTGTCGAGTTCAAACACAGCGTCCTGCGCCGTTTGGCGAAGCTCGCCTGCATCGGTCGATGGCTGCCAGGAAAGGTAGGTAAGGTCACCCGGTGCGCCAGCAGGTCCGCCTCCAGCACTCACCCCTTCAAGCGTGAAGCCATTCACATCGCCCTCGCGCCCTTTCACCACCAATTGCGCGCCATTGGTCCCTTGGACGACATAGGCATCAAGCGCATCATCGCTTTGAGCGGTGATCTTTGCCGCAAGAGTTTCGAGCGTATCGGTGGCTTCTACGGTGATATCAAGCTGGGGTTGGTCGACATCTTCAGTAAAACTCGCCCCGGCAACAGTTCCGAACCGAATGGTCAACGAGCCCTCGCCCACAAGATCATCGGGCGCGGCAAAGCTTTGCGAAACCAGCGTCTGGCTTTGTGCAAGCTGGCTGACTTCCAAGGAATAGGTGCCCGTCGGTGTCGTGCCCGCTGGAACAGAGACGCTGGCCACACCCGGATCATCAACGCTTCCCTGGCGCGATACATCGCCATTGCGAATACGATCGCCCAGAGCGGATGAAAGTTCGGTCAGGATGTTGCGCAAATTGGACGCTGCAGAAATGCGCGCTTCCAATGTTTCATTGCGGTTCGAAATGTTGATCCGCTGCGCTGCATAGGTCGCATCGGCGATGTCGCCTGCCAATTGGACAAAGTTGACGCCGCTGCCCGCACCAAGCGCGGAGATAATTGATGAGCCGGGATTTTCCATGCGCTTTAAGACGGACCTCTTTTGAGAAATTTAAGCCGAGCTTTCTGGCGGCATTTCCGGCTTTCCATCACCATCAAACCGCAGGTCTTGCGGCACATCGATATCGGGCAATTTCGGCCGCGCCCCGCGCTTTAGCAACAGAACAAAAGCAACCAGCGAAGCGATGGCTATGTAGAGTTCCTCACGCACCATCTGATTGGCCTGCGTGGTGAAATAGAGCGATCGGGCCAAAGCCGGGTATTCAAGCACGGGCAGCCCTTCTTCAGCGGCGATTTCTCGCATCGCAAGCGCAGTTTCCCCGCGCCCTTTGGCAAGCACAACGGGCGCAGGCGCAAGCTGGGGATCATAGGTGAGAGCGACGGCAAAATGGAGCGGGTTCACAACCACAAATTGCGCATCTTTCATCGCTGATGCGACACCGCCTCTTGCCAGATCACGCTGGCGCTGGCGGCGTGCGGATTTCATCTCAGCAGACCCTTCGGCTTGCTTTGTTTCCTCCTTCACATCCTGATGGCTCATTTTTAGCTTCTTATTGCGCTCGATTTCGGGGCCAATGAATACGCCATTGTGCTGGGCGGAGTGACCATTGCGAGCGGATCTGCCCTGCCCAATAGAATGCTGGCCATTGATACAGGCGATGTGCGGCCCGGCCCCTATGCGCAACTTGGCCTTGTGGGCGAGGAGACACGCGATCCCAGCTTTGATTGCCCAGCCCTATGGATTGATCCGGGAAGCCGCGATCACGCCATTGCCGAAGGTTTCTTAACCGTCGACCCCAGCACCGTTATCGCAACCCATGCCAACCAAGCCTTGCTGGCTGCAAGCGATCAATTGCTTGGGCCAGAAGAAGTGCGAGCGCTGCTTGACGACTTGAAAGAACGCGCGCCTGCTTTGGTCGAAGCGGTCCACCCAGAACCCCTATCGCTCGCCGCGATGACACGCCTTTTGCGCGCATTGATCGCGGATGGGATTGGATTGTCACACCCTCAACCGCTGTTCACATCACTCGCGATTGCGCTCCAGTCGACACAGGAGTTCAATCCGCTCATTGATGCGATCAGGGTTGATATGGGCCCGCGATTGGTGGCCCGGATTTGCCCGCCCTCCCAGAAATTGAAAGTCATCACCTTAGATGCCGAGCTTGAAAGCGCGATCCTTGGCGGAATGCCTGATCCTGCAACGGGTCAGCCGATGATCGAGCCTGACCTTGCCGGCATGATTACAAAAAGCGGCAAGTGATTTTGTCAAAGCATCATGCGGCCCCATCGCACTGATCGTTCAGCCGCCAGCGCGCCGCGCCATCGCAAACTTACTCAAATCCCGCAGTCCACGCTGTGTTGTCCTCTCAATCAACGAATTGCCCCCAACGCAGCCTGTCGAAGTGGTCGGACTTGTGGGAAATACGCAGGCCGACAAACAAAGGATTGAAACCGAAGCTGGTCCAGCAATAGCGGCATGAAGCACGACCCAACCGGTTTTGCACAAGGCACCGCCTATGCCGCAACCTCGCGCGCTGAGGTGGAGCGGCGCGTGCGCCAATTCCTTCCGCTGGTGAACCGCGCCGCCTGGTATATCTATGGCACGGGCCGCGAAGGGTTGGAGATAGAAGACCTTATCCAGGCTGGCATTTTGGCGCTCACTGAATGCGCGCAAAAACACACCGGCCCTATCGAAGATGGCTTTGCGGCTTACGCCAAATTGCGTGTGCGCGGCGCGATGCTCGATACAATCCGCAAGCTGATGAACGACACCCGCACGGCGCGCAAAAAACGCGCCGCCTATGATCGGACCGCAGGCGTGCTGCGCGGGCAATTGGGCCGCGAGCCGACCCGGCTAGAAGTGGCAAAAGCGATGCAAATCTCGGATGCTGAATTGCTGGAGATTGAAAATTCCTCCGTCTCTGTGTCTTCAATTTCAGAGGAATATGACGAGACCAATGTGGCCTTCGCCGCTGAAGAACCCGGCCCGTTTGATATCCTTTCGGGCGAAGAAGACCGCGCCCATTTGATTGCCGCAATGGGAAAGCTTCCCGATCGCCTCAAGCTGGTGCTGCAATTGTTCTTCGTCGAAGAACTGAACCTGACCGAGATCGCCGCCGTGTTGGAAGTCAGCGTGCCCAGAGTGCACCAATTGCGCGCCAAAGCGCTGAAGGATTTACGGGCACTGTTGGAGGCGGGTTAAATCCCAATCGCTTTCTCGCGAGTGACGAGGCGGTCTATGGGCGCTAAGGGCCACCCAAGCGGAGGCCCTATTGCTCGAAAAGATCACCAACAATTTTGCTATTCTCACCGTAATCGGTGTGGCGCTTGCGTGGGTGTACCCGCCCAGCATGACTTGGATGACCGATGGTAGCATCCGCATCGCAGGCCAGCCGCTTTTGTCGGTCGCTTTGGGTCTGATTATGCTCGCTATGGGGCTGACGCTGACATTTGATGATTACCGCCGCTTGACCGCTTTCCCCAAGGCTTTGGTTGCTGGGATCGCCTTGCAATTCACGGTGATGCCGCTCGCGGGATTTGTCATTGCGCAGGCCATGGGACTGGAACAGGGCCTCGCGGTGGGATTGATACTCGTCGCGTGCTGCCCCGGCGGTACGGCATCGAACATCGTGGCATTCCTTGCGCGCGGCAATGTTGCTTTATCCGTCGCCATGACGATGGTGTCTACGCTCGCCGCAGTCGCGCTCACACCGCTGCTGACAGGCGAATTGGCAGGGACTTATGTCGAGATTGATCGCTGGAACCTGCTTCGCAATATGGTGGCGATTGTGCTGGTGCCGGTTGTACTTGGGACCCTGCTCAACCGACTGTTCCCGAGCGCTGCGGCGAAAGTAAGCGTAGTGCTACCACTCATCGCGATTGTTCTTGTGATCCTGATTGTGGGCGGGATCGTAGGCGGAGCTAAAGCGCAAATTGCCGAGCATGCCGGTCAATTGCTGGCGGCGACATTCCTGCTCCATGCGACAGGGTTTGGCCTAGGTCTGCTGCTGGCGCGCATACTAGGCTTGGGCATTCAAGAACAGCGCACCATTTCCATCGAAGTGGGCATGCAAAACTCAGGTCTCGGCTCAGGGCTTGCCAAAACCCCCGCTTTCGCAGAGCAATTCGCTACCGCCACCCAAGCCGCCCTCGCGCCAGTTCCAGCGGCGATTTCAGCCGTGTGGCATGTGCTGATCGGGAGCTTGCTCGCGAGTTGGTGGCGGCGGCGTGGGGAAATCAAACAATTCAGGGCGGATTAACTGGCGCAGTATATTTGCTGCAACACAGACTAGGGGAGTAGAACATCGCTATGTTGAGTGTTCTTGCCAGCCTTGCGCTCGCTTTGCAGCCAGGGACCAACGAATATCGCTGCGCTCTAGAACCTGAAAAACTCCTGTCATGGAAAGATTGGAGTGAAGTTGAACCGCCCGAGATAGTGCCTTTTAAGACAGTTTATGAAGGGTGCGGCAAAACGGTCATTTTTGTCGCAGTCGAGCACTCAAATGATCCAGCAAGCAAAACCTATGCGCTTATTGAGCAGGCTTTGGTTTCTGGTCAGCCCGACATTGTAATCTTGGAAGGCTTTCCAAGCGATTTTGGAACATCGCCAAGCGACATGGTCGCTTATGCCGATTCTGTTGCAGGCACAGCAGGCGATTTCGAGCCAATGTATGCGGTACGTATTGCCGACAAGGGCAACATATCTTTCATTGGAGGCGAACCATCCGACCAAACAATTTTGGAGATGATCGCCCCGCTTGAAATCTCGCCAGCCGACCTATTCGGTTTTTATGTTCTCCGACAGATTGACCAGTGGTTGTTGTCTGGAGAGATCGAAAGTCACAAAGACCCGATGATCGCTAAACTCATTTCAAGTTTCAAAGATGAGTTCCTAGCAAGCACTGGAGCGTCCCCAGAAACTATTCGCGCCGTGTCAGATTTTGACGGATTTAAGGTCTGGTACGCAACCCAAAATGGGCTGGGCTATAATGAGGGTTATAGTGCTCAAGACAGTTGGCCAACATCGCCTGACACCAATCGCAAAACCAACCAGCTTTCGGATCTGGTATCCGATATAAGAGACTTACATCTTCAAAAGACAATGGCGGATGCGCTAAACAAGCATGATACCGTAGTGGTGATATATGGTTTCAGCCACCATGTGATCCATAAACCCGCTCTAGAAAGCGCCTTTCCAGCAAACTAGCGCAGGTACAATACGTTCACTCAGACATCCCCGCTTTGGCCCCAAATACCCAAACAAATACGCGCCCACTTTGCGCATTTGTATCTCCTCTGATCCTTCGGTGATGCGATAGCGGCGGTGGTGGCGATAGATATGTTCAAACGGCGTATGGCGGGAATAGCCTATGCCGCCGTGGACTTGCATCGCGCGGTCGGCCGCTTCGCAGCACAGGCGGTTCGCCCAGTAATTGCACATCGAGACTTTGTCTGAGATTGTCCGCTCAATCTCTTCATGCTGCATATTGTCCATTTCCCACGCGGTCTTGAAGATGAGCAGCCGCAGCATTTCCGCCTGTGTGGCGAGTTCCACCAGCGGGAATTGGATCGCCTGATTGCGTGAAAGCTCTTGGCCGAAGGGTTTGCGTTTACGCGCATATTTGACGCTCTCATCGATACAGAACATCGCGGCCCCGCAGCTTGAGGCGGCCTGACGGATGCGGTTTTGGTGGACGAAGCTTTGCGCAAGCGCGAGGCCGCGACCTTCAACGCCGAGGATTGCGCTATCGGGCACCCACACGTCTTTGACCGATAGACGAGGGTGATCGGTGGGCATGTTGAAGGTCCACATCCATTCCTCGATTTCGATACCGGGATCGGGATTGGGGACGAGGAAACAGGTGATCCCGCTCGCATCGCCATCTGCGCCACCCGTGCGCGCAAACATCGCGCAGTGCGTCGCGGTGTGCATGCCGGTGATCCACATTTTCTCGCCATTGATAAGCCAGCCATCCACGCCATCGCGTTCTTCTTTGACAGCGCGGGTTTCCATGTGGGTCGCGTCGGATCCGTGATCGGGTTCTGTCAAACCAAAGGCGACGCGGCGTTTCCGCTCAAACCCGCCCGTGATGAATTCTTCCTTTTGCTCCTCCGTGCCCCACTGATCGAACATTGCGACGAAAGGGAAATTGCCGACGATGGAGTGTTCGTTCTGAAGGTCATTATGCAGGCCCAAACCTTTGCGCGCGAAATGCTCACGGATAACGGCCATCCAGAGGTTCGAGCCATCCTTCCCGCCATAGCGTTTGGGCGCAGAAAACCGCCAATGCCCGGCTTTGTCAGCGCGGGAGGTAGCCTCGCGCAGAAGCGCTTCCCATTCCTCACGCGGGAGGCCTCCCCGGTCCCAATCGGTGCGGGAATGTTCGCGGCGGTGATCGAAGAAACGGATATTGTCGTCTTGGTTCTCCAGCGGTTTGATCTCGGCCTCGATAAAGGCGTCGAGTTCATCGAGATAGGCTGCAAGATCGGTGGGAATTGCGAAGTCCATTATTGTATCTCCAAACTCATCGAACCCTACTCACCCTGAGCCTGTCGAAGGGTGTCGCGCAACGTTGACGGCGAGTGGGGCAAAGGTTCTCTCGCCCTTCGACAAGCTCAGGACGAACGGGAGTGTTTTTGAATTCATCTCGTCTGACACCCTTGTCATCCCAGCGAAGGCTGGGACCCAGGGCCACATGCGCCGCACGTCGCCGCTCTGGATCCCAGCCTTCGCTGGGATGACGGTTTGGTAAAATGGCAGCAAGCCGGGTCACAGCCACTTCTCGCGTGCCACGGCGAGAGCGGGGTATTTGGGCATGTCAGCCATCAGTTTGCTAAGCGCACGATGTCGAAGAGTTCCCAGTAATTCTTCGGTTTCAAATGATCTCTTTCCTGAAAGAAGGTCTTGGGCAAGAACTCGATCATTCGGGAATGTCCCCAATTCGAAGTGGCGTGTAGCGATCCCGAGTGCATTGCGAGCAACCGCCAGTTGAAACAGATTATGACCTCTTACTTCGCCCTTTATAGTCTCAAGCCACTCACTCACGGCGATAATCAGCTCCCGGTTTGTAGCTTCTCCACTGGTTGTCTGAGAGAACTCGTTAATCGGATAAATTGAGCGCTCCCGCTCCTCCTCCGGCGCATCCTCCTCAAGCAGCATCAACAGGTCCAATTCCTGCTCACTCGTGCGCCTTGAAATCACCACACGCTCCAGCATCCGGTCCTCGCCGCTCCGCCAAATCGCTGCCATTTTAAGACACCCCAGCGCCCACCACACCGTTCGGTGGATCAGCCAGTAACGGAAGCGTTTTGGGTCAACTTTGCGTCCGCCATTGGCCTCATAAGCGTCGAAATACGTTTCTAGGTTAGACAGCCCCAAAGCAGGCCGATCATACCGGTGGAAGCGCCAAACAGCCATGCAGCCGAACGCCAAATCCTCGTGATAGTCGCCAAAATGCGCCAGCTCCCAATCAAGCACTCCGGTGAGCCAGCCATCCTCATCGACCAGCAAATTGCCCATACGATAATCACCATGGAGCAGCACGGGATCGATCGGTTCCGGGCAATTGTCCTCTAGCCATTTAAGTCCCAGCGCAATGATGGGCCTGTCGCCGCCTGCATCCTCAAATTGCTGGCGAAGATCTGCGATTGCCCCGCGGTAATCCATGATGGGCACCGCTTCGGGGACACCCCCTCCATCAGGGCCAGGTTTAAGCTTGTGGATGCTCGCCAGATTGGCCGCGCACTCGGTGGCCAGCCGGTCTGCTTCGCCCGTTTCGAGAATTTCTTTCGGGTTAGGCGTTCCCGACAAAGCCTCCATCACATAGCCCGAACCAATCCCGTCTTCAGGCTCTAGCTCTACGACCACCACAGGCGCACAAACTCCCGCTGCACTCGCCGCTCGGATCACGGCTGCTTCGACATCATGGCCAAACGGCTTTTCATCCATAAAGGTAAGGCTGGGCGCCCGGCGTAGGACATAGGTGTTTTCGATCCGCGCCGATGGCATGGATGAAGGCTCGCCCCCTTGGGCTTCAAACCGCCAGCTTTCAAAGCTTGCCCCGCCTGTCAGCCGCGTAAGATTGCAAGGCGCAGAAAGGCCTGCACGCTCCAATGCGCGCTCCAAACCCTTCGCAATAGCTGCTGCGCTATCCGGCATCCCTTCCCCTCGCCGCTTTTCGCTGCAATGAGTGCCCCGACAAAGAAACGGCGGCAAGCCCTTTATTGGCAGTCGTTGAGAGGATAAGAGCAATGAAGAAACGCCATGTCGCACTGGCTGCACTCGCGGTGATGACAGTGGGAGCGGGAACCGCCGCTTATGTTGCAAGCCCTACCATTCACGAAGGCAATCCGGGTGAGACGCCGGAGCTTGGTCGCTACGGCGAATATACCGTGGGCACGCAGGAGCTGGAGATCGGCATACCTGACCGCGTGAGCTTCTCCAAAACGGGCATGGCAACCGGGCAATTGCTTGAAGAAGAAATGCCGGCGCTGAAAGTGCGTCTCTATTATCCAGCTCAGGCAGGCACAGTCGCTGACCCGATCACGTACACGCACACGATGACACCGCCAGCGATGGAGCCAGTAACGCTCGAATTTGAAGGCCGCGCATTCGCGGATGCTGCACCATTGACCGAAGGCACATTCCCGCTCGTGATCATGAGCCATGGATTTAACGGATGGAGCACGCAATTCAGCAATTTGGCCGAACACATCGCATCGCGCGGGTACGTAGTCGCCTCCATTGACCATGCCGACATGCAGATTGAAGGCGTTACGGATTTCGTCCTGTCATTCAGCCGCGTGCTTGCCAATAGGACTATCGATCAAAGAGCGGTTCTCGCTGACTTGATGCAAAATGCCAGAGCTAGTGGCGAAGGCTTTTACCGCTTGATCGATCCTGAACAGATCGGCCTGGTCGGTTATTCCATGGGCGGCTATGGTGCGCTTGCGACCGCGGGCGCGGATTATGATTACGACAGCGACACCTTTGATACAGTGCCCACAGATGCTCTCGACATTACGCGCAGGGTCAACGCGCAGGATGCAGGGATCGATGCACTCATCACTTTTGCGCCTTGGGGCGGGCAGCCTGACAATCGCGTTTGGAACCAAGAGGCTCTGGCAAAGATCACCGCTCCCACGCTGATCGTCTCAGGCGGGCAAGATGATGTCTCAAACCACACCGAAGGGGTCAGCTGGATATTCGAAAAGCTCACCGGCGCAAATCGCCACATGCTCACCTTTCGCGAGGCGCGGCATAATATCGTTGGCAATGCGTTTGATGTGCCGGAAGACGCGCCGTTTCGTGTGGCCGAGTTTCTATCCGAACCTGTCTGGCGACAAGACCGGATCAACGGGATCAACCAGCACTTTGTCGCAGCTTTTCTAGACCTCCACTTGAAAGGCGATGAGGACAAACAAAGCTATCTCGATGTGCCCGTTGCCAATGCCAATGACAGCCAATGGGAAACAAGCTTTGGCGATCAATTGAACGGCGAATATGCAGGGCCTGACAAATCGCAGCACTGGCGCGGGTTTCAAAAGCGCTGGGCTGCCGGGCTCGACATGCAATCCAAGCGCAAAGGCGAATAAAAACGGCCGCCCAGATCATTCTGAGCGGCCGCCATTTGGTTATGCGAAACTACGCTTAGCCGAGCTTTTTGCGCATCCGTTTCGCGCGTGATTTCGGGCTTGGGTGCGTTTTGGTCCATGGGAAGCCATCGCTTGGCCCGCTCATGGCAACGAGTTTTTCAAGCGCCGTCACACAGGCATTGGCATCATAGCCTTTGTCTTGCATGAATTCGAACGCGTAGTCGTCCGCTTGACGTTCATGCTTCTGGCTGTGCTGCGCACTGACAACGTCGCCAAAGAACTTGCCAAGTTCGGTGTTAGAAAGTTGACGCGCTCGGTCATCAGCCGTTGT
>JBCAZT010000087.1:0-12122 GCA_038532855.1 Pseudomonadota bacterium | reverse complement strand
GCAAGTCCACCATTGGCGCGGCTTTGGCTCACAAGCTTGGGATCCCCATGCTGGAAGGCGATGATTTTCACGCGCTTTATAAATCCATGCTGCGCTATTACGCCGATCACAATGCTGTGCATTCGGCGCCCTATCCGCATGCGCGAGAGGTGGTGGCGGAGCTGAAAAAGCGCGGCGTTAAAGTGGCTGTGGTGACCAACAAGTTTGAAAAGTTCGCCCGCTCTATCCTCACTCAGCTTGAATTTTTGGAGCCGTTTGAAACGGTCATTGGCGGGGACAGCATGGGCAAAGGGGCCGACGGTAAATTCTTGTCAAAGCCGCACCCAGACCCGGTTATCGAGGCTCAAAAACGCTGCGGCGGCGGATCAATGCTGTTTGTGGGCGATTCGACCTATGATGTCGCGGCGGCCAATGCAGCGGATGTTCCAGTGGTTGCCGCTGCATACGGATATTGTGACAAACCCCCTGCTGAACTGGGCGCGGATGCGGTTATCGATTCGCTCGATCAGTTGATCCCTACCGCATTGGGCCTGTCATAATCCCGCCTAACCCTACGGCACGCGATACTCTATAATCTCGCTGTTGCATCACACCTGCAAAAATGCCACGCAGCGCCCACATCAAAGTTTACGCCCGCGTAAAGCGGGTCCCCCTATAAAACAGAGTTTGAAGAGGATTGTATCATGAGCATCGATTTCAAAGATAAAGTCGCCATCGTAACGGGTGCTGGCGGCGGATTGGGCAAAGCCTATGCGCTGGAGCTGGCAAAGCGCGGCGCGAAAGTTGTCGTCAATGACCTTGGCGGATCGCGCGATGGTACGGGCGCTTCTGATGCGGCAGCTCAAGTTGTTGAAGAAATCGAAGCAGCTGGCGGCGAGGCGATGGCCAATGGCGGGTCTGTCACCGAATTTGACCAAATGGAAAAGATGGTTGCCGATGCCAAACAAAAATGGGGCGGCGTCCATGTTCTCATCAACAATGCGGGCGTTTTGCGCGACAAGACTTTCGCCAAAATGAGCCCTGAAGATTTTGAGTTCGTTCTCAAAGTCCACCTGACCGGTTCTGCGTTCGTGACCAAAGCATGCTGGGAAACCTTCCGTGAGCAATCCTATGGCCGGATCCTGATGACAGCCAGCTCAACCGGGCTTTTCGGTAACTTTGGGCAAGCAAACTATGGCGCGGCGAAACTGGGTCTTGCTGGCCTTACCAAAACGCTTCAGCTTGAAGGCGCGAAATACAATATCCGTGTGAACTCACTGTCACCTGTGGCTGGCACACGCATGACCGAAGATCTCTTCCCCGAAGAAGCGTTCAAACTGTTTTCACCTGAAAATGTCGTTCCAGCAGCTCTGTTCCTCGTCAGCGAAGACAGCCCAACGAACGCGATCGTCGGCGCAGGCGCTGGCGGTTTCCACTCTTCATGGGTTGTGATGAACGATGCGGTGTGGCTGCCCGATGGTGAGCGCACCGTTGAAGGCTTTGCTGAAAACTGGGACAAGATCAGCTCTTTCACCAACCTTGTTGCACCGCAATCAGGCAGTGAACAATCGGGCGCAATCTTGAAAGCCATGCAGGCTGTGACAGGCGGCGGCCCCAGCAGCGCTCGCGGCTAATCGCGCCAAAAGGCAAGCATCATGGATTACTGGTTGGCAGCCTTTATCGGCGTGGTGATGGGCGCGAGCTTTCTCGCCGTTGCCGCGCGGCTGCCATCCAGGATCATCGCCGCGCAAGGCGTGTTGGCGCTGTGCGCAATGCTATCGATTTATATCGGCGCGCAGCTGGTTTCGGGCGATCTCACCGACATTTTGTTTGAGACCATGGTGGGGGGCGTGTTCTTCGGCGGGACGCTTATTGCCATGCGCCGCTGGCTTCCTGCGATCGGCGTCGCGATTTTGCTCCACGGGCTATACGATGCGTTCATTGGCCCCGATACGGGCGTAGCGGAATGGTATCCGCCGCTTTGCGCAGGGTTTGATTTGATTGTGGGCGGAGGATTGATCGGGGTCCTCACTCACAAAGAACGCATGGAACGCGCGAACGCTTTGTCGGCGTATTGAATAGCGAAGAAATTCGGGTCAGTGTTTCATTCCCACTTTGAGCCAGAAAACAGCAACACTATTCTGTTTACTTATGAACTCTCTTAGTTATCCCTATCACTACAGGGGATAACTAAAATGAATGACGCAGAGCTTTCCGCCACTTCCAGAGTTGATTTTGACCTTTTGGCGTCGAGAGCCAAGTTTGCTCGCCTTACAACGCTTATCGCAATCGGATTTTTCGCCCTCACCCTTCTGGGAGAATTGGGAGAGCTCGCGGGCTTGATCAACCTTGAAGCTATCGAGTTAGGCCCAATTGAACTGATCTACTCGATTGTTCTTTTGGGCAACACAGCGTCATTCTTGCTTTCGGTTGTCGCTATATCGATGTGGATTCATCGCGCACATTCGACTTTGCGAGAAGCCGGTAGGCACGATCTGCAATACACGCCAGGATGGGCAGTCGGTTGGTATTTCATTCCATTTGCCAATCTGTTCAAACCTTTTGGCGCAATGCGCGAATTGTGGTCTGAAAGCCATGTGGCGCCTGACAGTTATGGCAGTGAGTCGCCCGGTAACCTCGGGATTTGGTGGGGAGCATGGATCATCGGCAACATACTTGCCAATATCAGTTTCCGCCTCACGATGATGGATGGCGGCGCCAGCCCGGCACCAATCGCATTGCTGCTAGCTGCTGCATCCAGCGTTTTTACAATTGCAGCCGCGTGGCTTATTCATGGGATTATTGGATCAATCACCCAGGCGCAGCTGTCTAATCTCCAAGCAACAAGCGTGTTCGAGTGATCATGGTGCAAAAGCAACCTTCGCCTCGAGAAAACTAATCCTGATCGACAGCTTTCACCAAGCGGCGTTCCATAGGCGCGAGGACATTGGAAAGGTCGTGCCCGCGCTTTAGCACTTGGCCGTGTTCGCCAAAAAGCGTCCACATACCCTGCTTGTTTCGTAACGAGGGACGCTTTTCGAGCCTTGCCTGCGGGCGTTCTGATGCGCGGCGGAAGGCTGCGAAAATGGCAGCTTGCCTGTTAAAATCCATCGCGTAATCGCGCCATTCGCCGGCTGCGACCATGCGTCCATACAGGTCTAGAATGCGTTGCAGTTCTGCCTTTTCAAAGCCCACTTGGCCTGCATGGCCTTTGGGAAACGCGACGACTTGGCCCGAAACGCCCGAATGTGGCCCCATCAATCAGCAGTTCCGCTTTTCTTGGGTGCCGTGATGGGCTGAACGCCCTCACCCTGCGCAGCTTTTAGCACGGCGATCTCTGCCTTCATTGCGGCCAATTCGTTCTCAAGCTTTTCGATGCAGTCCACTTTATTGCCGTCCGCATCTTCGCATTCCATGTTGGAAGGCGTGCCGTAGGGGATGAATTCCTTGATCCATTCTTCAGCAGGAACAAGCGTGGAGCGCGCTTTTAAGCCCACCATGGTCGCGCCCGCTGGTACATCCTCTGTCACCACTGCGCTGGCGCCCACACGCGCGCGCTCACCCACAGTGATGGGACCAATGATTTGCGAGCCCGAACCGACAATCACATTGTCTTCCAAGGTCGGGTGGCGTTTGCCCCCTTTGCCATTGGTCGGATTGGTCCCGCCTAGCGTAACACACTGATAGATGGTTACATTATCGCCAATCTCAGCCGTCTCTCCGATGACGGTAAAGCCATGATCGATAAAGAAATTGCGGCCAATCGTCGCGCCGGGGTGAATGTCGATCCCTGTCAAAAACCGCGATGTGTGGTTCACAAAGCGCGCGAGGAAAAACATCTTTGCATCAAACAGCCAATGCGCAATACGATGAAGCCCAAGCGCCCATACGCCCGGATACAACAGCACTTCCCAGCGTGACCGAGGCGCAGGATCGCGCGCCTTGATCGAGTCCAAATAGCTTTTGAGCCGGTCAAACATGCGCGTTTCCTTCCACCAATTGCACCGAAATGCAAATATTTGGCCTATATGAGGCGCTTCTGCTCTGGGCCTTCCAGGGCTTCCAAAGCCGCTCGCCAGACAGACATGGTGGCAGGCACAGCTCGTTCAAGGCTGATCCGATCAATGGTGGCCACCAATCGTTCAAGGCTTTCAAAACTGCGATTGGCGCGCGGCACCAGATATTCCGCAGCCCCCGGTGCCAAGGTTAGCCCGCGCTGCGCAGCAAAAGCATCCAGCAATTCAGCCGCCATCGCATCATCAGGCTCCCCCAATTCGAGCTGAAGGGAACCGCCAAGGCGCGACTTCAAATCGGGCAAAGTGATATCCCACGGCATGCTATCTGCAATCAGCAGCAAAGGTTCACCCGCTTTTGATCCGCCCTGTTGGCTCGCATTCCAGCGGTGGAACAGGTCCGTCTCATCTTGCTGTTCAGCCGGCTCAATTACCGTCACCCCCTGCACCGCCATCCAACGGCCCAGCAGGCTTTTGCCAGACCGGCGCGGCCCTGTCAGAACCGCCGTGTGAAACGGCCAGCGCGCAGGATCACTCAGCGCCTCGATGACGGCTGAATTGGCATTGCCGATCACTATTCGCCCAGCATCACCGCCCGCTGTCAATTCCAGCGGAAGTGCGATTTGCGATGTATCAGAAGCGGCCTTGGCCATGCATCTGGCCCTTACCCTAGCGGCTGATCGCAAGCGCGCCTGCGCCTTGCGAAACAGTAAAGCCGCGCGCGCGCAGGGCCGCTGCAAGTTCATCAAGGCTGCCGGTGAAGCTCACGCTCATTACCGACGTGCCGCCAATCGCTGTGCTAGTCACGCTGACACCGCCGACACCTGCCGCACCGCGCACACCGGAAATCGCTGCGTCAAAGGTACCAGCATCGGGCGTTGCAAACTGAACGGTGAAATTGCTTGCCGCAGCAGGCTCTGGTCCTGCCGGTTGCGTCTGTTCATCTGAGCCGCTTTCGGCTGTCTCATCTCCGCCCTCGGCAGCCCGACGCGCCGCCGCATCGCGCGCGCGGATCGCTCGGCCAATCTCAACCAAACGCGCAATCGCAGGATCAGCGCTGCTGCCGCCCAAACGCAACGTGGGGTCAGGCTTTAGCTTGCCCGCGGTCAAAGCCTCTTCGAAGATTGTGTCCATGCGCACGACCGCTTCGCCCAGCATATCGGGCAAGTCATCGGGACTATCGGCCTTCATGGTGAAGCTTTCGAGCGTCGTGTTGCTGGGGCCATAGCGCGCAATGAATGTGCCAGCGATTGGGCCACCGGGATATTCATGCTCCAACCGGGCAATCGCAGTGATCACATCAGCGGCAGAATATTGATCCAAAGTAGAGCGCCACCATGCCCTGCTGCGCCTACCGGTCTGACCAAAGTTCAATAGAAGCGAATCGCCCCCCGCGCCTGTTGGCCGGACATAATCGATGCGGCTGGTGCCGGGATTAAAATCAGCCCAAGCGCGTTGCCATGGATTGCGCTGTTCAAACGCTGTGTAAGTGCCTGCACTGGCTGTTACGGGGATCAAAAGCATGGGGGCAGATGCGCGCGCTTGCGATCCGCGCCCCAAATACCGGCCCGCCCTTTGCCGATCAAAGATCACGCCAAGCGTTGCGATATACCGTTTTGGCCCGACTCGCTCGCGCTGGATGACAATGGCAGACACCATCGAACTTAATTGCCCATCAGAAATCGGCGGGCCATTGACCTTTTTCCAAGCCTGACGCTGTGCATCACGCCACGCATTGGATCGGGCATCTTCTGCATCATCGCCGCGTTCATCAACTTTGATATTGCGAACTTCAATGTCGGAACTGGAGGCGGTGGGAGCGATTCCGCGCTCTCCGCTGACTTGCGCCAATCCAATCGCATAGGCACCGCCCAGCAAAAGAAGCGCGATAATGCTCGCAATCGCCCAGCGCACACCGACACGCGGCGCGCGGATTGCCTTTTTCAAGGCCGGTGCATCAGGTGCAAAAGAGGTTTGAAGCGACACCATTGGGGAAACGCTGGCTCTATTGCCCAAAGGTGAGTGGAATTCCAAGCGTGAAAGAGTAAAGCCTTGGGCATGAGTGGTTCAAAAACTGGGTACACCTACGAGGATGCAGGCGTTTCGATCGCTGCTGGCAACGCTTTGGTCAAAGCCATCGGGCCATGGGTGAAAGCGACGGCGCGTCCTGGCGCGACAAGCGAACTTGGCGGATTTGGGGGCTTTTTCGATCCGAAAGCGGCCGGGTATGAAGATCCTTTGCTTGTTGCGGCCAATGATGGCGTTGGCACTAAGCTGAAACTGGCGATTGAGCATGATGCCCATGACAAGGTGGGCATTGATTTGGTCGCCATGTGCGTCAACGATCTGATCGTTCAGGGCGCAGAACCGCTGTTTTTCCTCGATTATTTCGCCACCGGAAAGCTTGAAAACGGCATTGCAGAGCGCGTTGTCGCTGGCATTGCCGAAGGGTGCAAAATGGCGGGATGCGCGCTGATCGGCGGGGAAACCGCCGAAATGCCGGGCATGTATTCAGATGGCGATTACGATCTTGCAGGCTTCTGTGTGGGCGCAGTGGAGCGCGGCGAGCAACTGACAGGCGATCAGGTGGCGCCGGGCGATGTGCTGCTAGGGCTTGCCTCATCTGGTGTGCATTCCAATGGATATTCACTTGTTCGCCGATTGGCTGCGGATTTCGGCTGGAAAATGAATCGCCCTGCCCTGTTCGATCCGGATCGGGTTTTGATTGATGCTTTGATTGAGCCGACCCGCATTTATGTCGCCAGCCTCTTACCTTTAATCCGCGAAGGTCTGGTCCATGGTCTTGCGCATATTACTGGGGGCGGCTTGCTCGAAAATATCCCGCGTATTCTGCCTGATGGCGCGCATGCTTTGGTGAATGCCGATAGCTGGGATCAACCGCGTTTGATGGCATTCCTGCAAGGGCAAGGCGGGATTGAACCTGAAGAAATGGCGCGCACCTTCAATTGCGGGGTTGGCATGGTGCTGGCGGTGGCTGAGGATGATGCTGCCAGTGTGACCGAACGTCTTGAAGCGGCAGGCGAAACGGTCTTCACCATCGGCGCTATCCACGAAGGCAAAAGCGGCTGCACGGTTCGCGGGAGCCAAGGCACTTGGGCGGCGCGTGAGGCATTTGAAGCGGTCCATTATGGCTAAGCGCGTGCACGTGGCGGTGTTCATTTCGGGCACCGGGACAAATATGGCTGCGCTCCTTTATGCCAGCCGTCAGGCGGGATCTGCCTTTGAGATTGTACTGGTCGCCAGCAACAAAGCGGATGCCAAAGGGTTGGAATTGGCCGCTCTTGAAGGGATCGCGACCTTCGCCCATTCACACAAAGGCCTTTCGCGTGAAGAGCAAGACGCGGCTATGGAAGCCGCTGCGATCAAAGCGGGTGCGGAAGCGATTATCCTTGCTGGCTATATGCGCATATTGTCCGATGGGTTTGTCGAACGCTGGCAGGGGCGTATTCTCAACATCCACCCTTCATTGCTCCCCAAATATAAGGGATTGGACACGCATCAGCGCGCCATTGAAGCGGGCGATAGTCATGCGGGCGCAAGTGTCCATGTGGTGACGCCTGAATTGGATGCAGGCGAAGTTATCGCTCAGGCCAAAGTCGCGATTGCGAGTGATGACACGCCCGACACTTTGGCGCGCCGGGTACAGATTGCCGAACACCAGCTCTATCCCACGGCAGTGAATGCCTATCTATCGCGCGGGAGTGATCCTGACTTTTTGCTCGATAAAGTGCGCAACTTGGCGCTGGCCTTGCCTGAAGCGTCGGAGCGCGAAAGCCATGGTTCGCCTGGCTTTCGGGTGGGTGGCGAGAAATCGGGCAAATTCTTCGCCCATTTCACCGACCAGCATCATGGCAGCGAGCATATCGCGGTGCTTGTCAAAACGGGAAGCATGGATGAACTGCTCAGCCTCGTCGAAAATCAGCCTGAGGTGTATTTCAAGCCTGCCTATTACGGGGCGAGCGGTTGGGTTGGTCTGATCCTAAATCGCAGAGGCGTGGACTGGGGCCATGTCGAGGAATGGCTTGGGCGTTCTTGGCGCGCGGTTGCTCCCAAACGGCTTACCAAACTGCTTGATATTGCTGACCAGTTTTGATGACACCCCCACCCCGCCCGCAACTGCTTGCTCGGGGCAAAATGGCCGAGCGTGCGAATGCGTTTTTGGGAAAGGCATGGGATAGAGGCTGGCTTTCGCCGCCAGTGCTTGAACCTGATGCATTGTGGGATGTGGCGGCAAAACCCTTCCGTGATCGGGCGAAAGCGGCCGAATATGGTGGGCGCAGTTCAGATAGCGCGATTGAATTTCGGCTGCGGCTTGAAAAGCTGCTCGATGCAGTCCGGGCAGAAGCTGATCTCAACCCGTTGGGCCAAGCCATGGCGTATGGCCAGCTGACCCGCGTGATCGGCACGCGCCTTGCGCTTGGGGACTATTGGGAGCGCAATCCCTTCCCTCGCGATGTCGATTTCATGGAACCGCCCATCTTCATCATCGGCCATATGCGATCAGGCACTACGCGGGTTCATAAACTGTTTGCAGCCGACCCCGCGCATTCCTGTACCCGATATTGTGATGCGTGGCGTCCGGCCCCCGGCAATTTAGCAGTGCGCCGGATAAAGGGTTCGCTCGATCTCGCTATGCTGGGCGCGCTTAATCCGTGGCTGCAATCCATTCACCCGATGAAAAGCGGCGAGGTGGAGGAAGAATTGGCGTGGCTTGCAGGCGCGCTCAATCATTCAATTTACGAATCGCAATGGCATATCCCTGCTTATTCCGCATTCAGCGAGGCGCGCGATCCGGGGTGGATTTATCTCGAATTGTCCAAAATCTTGACCACGGATGCGCTCCATCGCGGCACTTTGGCAAAGCCGCGCGTTATGAAGGCACCGCAATTCTCAGAGGATTTGGCGTGCCTTTTGGAGATGTATCCCAATGCGCGGGTGATTGTGACACAAAGGGCCAAAGAGGATGTGCTGAGGAGCGCAGTCTCACTCGTTGCCAATCAGATGGCGATCCAATCTGATAGCTGCGATCTTCGGCAGATCACTGCCTTTTGCGAGCACAAAATTGCCTTGCGCGACGAGCGGCGAGAGGATGCGCTTGCCAACTGGAATGGCCCCATTACGCGGCTGACTTTCGATGCGCTTTCGGCTGACTGGGAGAGCGAAATTGCGCGCGCATACAGCGATCTAGACCTAACGCTAAGCCCCCAAGCGCTGACGGCGATGCGCGCAATGATGGCGAGGGAAAGCAAAGGCGCGCATAACTCCCATGCGGCGCAGCTTCAAAGTTTCTCCTGCCAAACATAAAAAAGGCCGCCCCAAAGGACGGCCCTTTTCAAAAAACCTGCACGGTAAGTGCTAGCCGACGATTTCGTCGTCGTTGAAGAAGAAGGCGATTTCGATCGCTGCGTTTTCTTCGCTGTCTGATCCGTGGACTGAGTTCTCACCGATAGAAAGCGCGAATTCTTTGCGGATCGTGCCTTCGTCGGCGTCTGCTGGGTTGGTTGCGCCCATCACATCGCGATTGCGCTTTACTGCATCTTCGCCTTCGAGGACTTGGACAACCACAGGTTCGCTCATCATAAACTCGACGAGTTCACCGAAGAAAGGGCGTTCCTTGTGAACGGCATAGAACCCTTCGGCTTGCTCTTGGCTCATATGTATACGCTTGGATGCGACAACACGAAGGCCGGCTTCTTCCAATTTGGCTGTGACAGCGCCTGTAAGGTTACGCTTTGTTGCGTCAGGCTTGATGATCGAAAAGGTGCGGGTAACCGCCATAGTCTTGGTTCCTTGAGAAAATTCGCCGCGCAAATGCTGCCCGGCACAAGAGAGGGGATTTCGGCGCGCCGCTTAGCGCCCAGAGCGCCGCATCGCAAGGGGGCAAGCTATCAAAGCCTACCGCCCCATCTGATCGCCAACCATAATCTGTGCGCTGGTTGTGTCACCCTGACGTGTCGCATTGAGAGAAAAGACCATGCCTTCTTCCGTTTCGCCGGCGAGCATTTTGGTGTTTTCAGCCGTCATATCCATCTGGATTTCAACACCTGCATCCTTGGCTTGTGTCTTATAAAATTCGGCCAAGTCTTCAGGCAACGCATCGGTTTCCATGTAAACGACCGTGCCCTGTCCTTCACCATGGCTTACAACCGTGTTTGAGACCACTTCAGCGCCCGGGTAGATCGTGAAACCAGCGGGCAGATCAACAGGCACGTCATCGCCTGATCGCATGGTTGCTGTGCCTTCTTGCGTTTCAACGGTCACAGCGGTTTCGCCTGTATCCTCATCGATGGAGTAATTGACCTCGTTGCCATCCTCATCGACGATCACGCCTGAGTTATCCGAACTGCAAGCGGCCAAGGTAAGGCTTCCCGCGATGAAACCTGCCATCATCGAAATACGCATCTGATGTCTCCTGCCCAAACTCTCTTCCAATTCTCAGGCGACCTTAACCCATTTGCCGCCGTCTTGCCGGAAAAATGCGCGCTCTAATCCCTCACGATCTTCAAGCGCTTTCCATGTCTGGCGCGCGGATTGGAGGGTCTCGTCATCGAATAACAGAAACGCACGCGCGAAGCCTTCGGTCTCACGATAGGTGCCATCAGCGAAAATCACATGGCTCGCGCCATTAGCGGGCTGGGTTGTTTCAGACAGCAAGATTGGTTGGCGATCAGCACCGGGCTTGTCCGCGTCGCCGTTGGCGAGGAAAGTCTCAGGCCCCGCGCTCCAAAGAGCACGTGATATCGCCTCGCGCTGGGCAGCATCGGAACTGACAACCAGCAATCGCTCATCTTGGCCCAGTACGCGGCCTGCAATCAAAGCGGTGACTTTATCAGCGGGATCGCGGGAGAGTTGCCAGAAATCGAGTTTCATGAGCGTTTTCTTAGCTCGCTATCGCTTTCGGGCCAAGCCACCCGCTCCCTCCACCCTTCCACCCGGATCATACTCCGGTGTGAAAATCCGGGTGGAAGGGTGGAGGGAGCGGGTTGGCTAGGCTATAATAGGAAGTCAGGCGTTCTTATTCTTTTTACACCGCTCCGAACAATAACGCACATTCTCCCAATCCCGCGCCCATTTTTTGCGCCACGTAAATGGTAGGCCGCAGGCTGCGCAGGTCTTGCTGGGCAAGTCCGACTTTTTGCGCATTTTTGGGATAGTAAGCGCCCCCCTATTTAGCTTTCAAACTGGTTCACAAACCGATCAAGCAGCCGCGCGCCATATCCGGTTGCGCCTTTGTCCCAGCTGTGACCGGGCTTATCCGCCCAGACCATACCCGCAATATCAAGGTGCGCCCACGGCGTGCCCTTTTTGATAAAGCGCTGGAGAAATTGCGCCGCTGTGATGGAGCCAGCACCGCGCGGGCCGACATTCTTAATGTCAGCAATCGGCGAATCGATCAGCTTGTCATAGGCTGGTGCGAGCGGGAGCCTCCAAAGCTTGTCCGCCGTGCCTGCGCCCGCGCTCAGCAACTGATCAGCCAGTTCATCATCATTGGCAAACAATCCGCCATGCTCATGGCCAAGCGCGATAATCATCGCACCTGTCAGCGTTGCCAGATCAACGATGCGCGCAGGGTCAAACGTTTCCTGCGTCCAGTGCAGCGCATCGCAAAGGACAAGCCGCCCTTCAGCATCGGTGTTGATGACTTCGATAGTCTGACCGCTCATCGAAGTGACCACATCGCCGGGGCGCTGCGCATTGCCATCGGGCATGTTTTCGACAAGGCCCATGACGGCCACGACATTGGCTTTCGCTTTGCGGCCGACCAGTGCGAGCATACCGCCAGCCACCGCGCCAGCGCCGCCCATATCCCACTTCATATCTTCCATACCGCCCGGCGGCTTCAGTGAGATACCGCCTGTATCGAACGTCACGCCTTTGCCCACCAATGCGGTGGGTTTATCGCCCGGATTGCCGCCTTTCCATTCAATCGCCAAAATGCGCGACGGGCGCACAGAGCCTTGGCCCACACCCAGTAAAGCGCCCATGCCGAGCTTTTCCATTTGATCGACATCGAGCACCGTGATTTTAGCGCCAGTTCCTTCGAATGCTTCTTTACAGATGCCGACAAAGGTCTCTGGATAAAGGATATTGGCAGGTTCTGTGACCAGC
>JBCAZT010000086.1:0-12142 GCA_038532855.1 Pseudomonadota bacterium | reverse complement strand
CCAGCAAGCCCGCCACCGCCGCAACACGCAATAACCGCACTTGGTTCGCGGCCCAATTGCTGGGTTATCTCAATTCCAGCCGTGCCTTGGCCTTCGATCACCCATGGATTGCCAAAAGCGTGGACCAGCGTGCCGCCATTTTCATCGATCAATTTTGAGGCAACTTCATCGCGGTCTTCTCCAGGTCTCTGATAAAGAACGATTTCCGCACCTAAACTGCGCGTGTTATCAAGCTTAACCTGCGGCGCATCATGCGGCATTACGATGGTCGCTTTTTTGCTAAGCTGCTGTGCTGCCCAAGCGATCCCTTGCGCATGATTGCCAGAAGAAACCGCCACAACACGATCATCTTCGAGATTGCTCAAAGCCCACCACGCGCCTCTGATTTTGAAGGCTCCGATGGGTTGCAGGTTTTCCGCCTTTACCCAGCACTGTGTGCCTTTGATGGTTATGGGCAAAAACGGTGTGGGCGGTAACATTGCCGCCACAGCTTTTGCCGCTTCAACGACGCCTTTTGATGTTGGTGTTCGGATCATTTGAAGCCCCTAAAGCTTTATCCTAAGGCGCATGCCAAGAATCGCAATTGAAAGGCCCACAGACATGTCGACAATCCTTGTTATCGGAGCAGGAGGCGTAAGCTCCGTCTGCGTCCATAAGATGGCGTTCAACAAAGCGATTTTCAGTGACATTCACCTTGCCAGCCGGACCTTGTCCAAATGTAACGATATTGCCGCCAGTGTGAAAGAGCGGGCAGGTGTTGACGTGGCGACCTATGAGATTGACGCGGAAGAGGTGCCTGCGATGGTCAATTTGATCCGCAAGGTAAAGCCCAGCCTCGTCGTGAACCTAGCGTTACCTTATCAAGACCTGCCGATCATGGATGCGTGTTTGGAAGCGGGCGTGAACTATCTCGACACCGCCAATTACGAACCCAAGGATGAAGCGAAGTTCGAATATTCGTGGCAGTGGGCGTATCATGATCGTTTTAAAGAAGCGGGCTTGATGGCGCTGCTAGGATCAGGCTTTGACCCCGGCGTAACCTCCGTTTTCACCATGTGGCTGAAAAAGCATAAGCTTAGAACGATCCGCACGCTCGATATCTTGGATTGCAATGGCGGCGATCACGGCCAAGCCTTTGCGACCAATTTTAATCCGGAAATCAACATCCGCGAAGTGACTGCGCCTGCGCGGCATTGGGAAAACGGAGATTGGGTGGAAACGCCCGCTATGCAGGTCTCAACCCCGTTTGATTTTGACGAAGTTGGCACGCGGCAAGCCTACCTCATGTATCACGAAGAGCTGGAAAGCCTTGCCAAATTTAACCCGGAAATTGAGCGCGCACGGTTCTGGATGACCTTTGGCGATGAGTATATCAAGCACCTCACCGTGCTTCAGAATGTCGGCATGACCTCGATTGAACCTGTGAAATATCAGGGGCGGGAAATTATCCCTCTGCAATTCCTAGCCAGCGTGCTGCCAAAGCCGGAAACCCTCGGCGAGACCACGACAGGCAACACCAACATTGGCTGTATCGCTTCCGGAGAGGCGCTGGATGGTTCGGGCGAGAAGACCTTCTATATCAACAATATTTGCAGTCATGAGGCCGCGTTTGAGGAAACCGGCAATCAAGCGGTGAGCTACACCACTGGCGTGCCAGCCATGATTGGTTCTGCGATGATGGTGCAGGGCACTTGGGCAGGAGAGGGTGTCTTCAACATGGAGGAAATGGACCCTGATCCATTTATGGACATGCTGAATGCACACGGGCTTCCTTGGCAGGTGAAAGAGCTGGATGGGCCGGTGGAGTTTTAGGAGCTGGTTGGCCTCGTTTTGTAGGCAAGAACCAAGCGCCATATTGCCCAGGCCGGCCCCAATAAGGCTATGCCTAGTATTCCAAGCCACATATCGGGCTGAAAATATCGTATCGCGCTCAAGGGCGCGCCGATCACTTGGGGCAAGAACGCAAATACCAAAACAGCTATGACGCTGGTCGTGAGCAATGGGAACCAGAGGCTGAAATGGCCGAACCAGCTTTGGGTTTTTTCGGCAAGCTTGGCTCGCTTCACATAAGCCCAAAGGGATGCGAGCAGGAACAGAACGGGCAAGGACGTGACCAATAGAAACGTCATCTTGGGCAATGCGCCTGCTTCCCTGTTCTCATAATCCACATCGATCAGCAGTGCGCTTGCTGCATGGCGGAAATGGTCCGTATCGCCAAAGCCGGTCCCGCTGCCAGCATTGACCAAAACGGCAACGCCTTTGCGCTCTGCAGGCACCATTGTCGCAAGCGCTTCAAATCCGGGATTGGCACCAGAGTGATAGACCAGCCCTTTGTCTGGATTGATGAACCAGCCAAACCCGTACCGGGGCGAAACAATGCTTGCAGGCTGCATCATTTGCGTCTTTCCGGCTGCGCTCAAGATATCGTCTTTGCCGTTCATCATTATCGACAAATACCGCGCCATATCGTGCCCTGAAGAGACAATGCCGCCCTGCGGCGCTGATCCAAGGCCAGTCATGTTTTGCGTAAGCGCTCTTTTAGCTCCGAACCACGGCTGATGGCCCGAGACCAAGCGCGCATCGATTGCGGCCTTGTGCACATAGCTGTTTTCCATACCAGCCGGGATAAGGATATTGTTCTCAACGTAGCTCGCATAATCGCTACCGCTTACCGCTTCGATGAGGCGGCCTAGAATTTGATAATTGGCGTTGGAATATTCCCATTTTGACCCCGGAGGATTGGCTAATTGCTGATCGACAAGCCTGCCTACGCGATCGGCCAAAGCGTCTTTATCCATCGAGAAATCGTCCTGCTCCGCATTGCCTTGGAGCATGGAAAAGCCGCTCGTATGGCTTAACAACTGGCGGATTGTGACGTCGGAGGCAGGGGCGTTCTCAAAACGCTTTAAGTAAGCTGAGATCGGCGCATCAAGCGCGACATCACCTGCCTCAACCAATTGCATCACGCCAAGGGCTGTGAAGCTTTTCGAAACCGAACCGATGAGAAACGCGCTGTCTTCTGTAACGCGCGCTTCTGCGCCAATTTCGATTAGACCTAGGGCACCGACCTTAGTGACAATGCCGTCGCTGGTTGCGCCATACGAAGCACCCGGAATGCCGCTGTTGTCAAACAGCGCTTCTACAGAATCTGCCGTGTTGGCAGGGTTAGCGGCAAGCGTTTGATGCCACATCAGCCCCAAAATCAGTATCGCACGAACCAAAAGCCGCATGATCACTCCCCCTATGCGCAAGAATAGGGCAGGGGCCGGCAAAGTCTATCCCGCTTATCTCACGGGTTTAGACGGCCTTTAATAGCCCGGCACAATCTCGCAGCTTGGATCACCAGAGCACACGATAGTCTTACGTGCGCTTTCCATTGCAGCGAGATTTGCCGTTTGCATCTGGATATAGGTTTGAAGCGCCCATTTTGCCCAGATATTGCCAACGCCTGACAGCCTTTGTGCTTGCGCTTTGGCAGGGGCTGAGCCTTGTGCGCGGCTGTCTGCGACTTCTTTGGCAGGATCGAGGTTCAGCCACAGGCTGGCAGGCACAACCCATCCGCCCATGCTGGCATATTTTTCGCGCGGGGCAACGAAAGTGTGCACGCCTGTTGAGCGCTTTTCCCTGACGGTCATACGTCCATAAAGCGCCATGGCTGCGATGCGGTATGGTTTTCCATTGCGAGTTCCATCGGCGATGAAGCTGACGCCTTGGCCGCCTTTATCAATCAATTTGGCGCCGGGCATGGGATGACTGGCGAGGATTTTGACATTGGTAATCCCGCCCGCTTTTGCAGACGCAATGACCGCCGCTTTGAGATCATTGGTTGGGTGATCGTAAAACCACAAGGCGCTGCCTTTATGCTGCGCGGTGCCGGGCCGGTGGAGGTATTTCACGCCTTTGGGAAGGCCGCTCGTCACCTTTTTCCATCCCACAAAAGTCTCAACACCCAGACCGCTTTTGCTGGTGATGGGCTGAGGGGCTTGTGCGATTGCTGTGTTGCTGAAGAGAAGAGTGGCCGCGATTAAACTGCATAGTTTCAACAATGTACGCATCTCGTTTGATCTTTCTCTTTATGACTAGGGGGCCTGCCGGTTATGGACCTTGAACAACCACACAAGCGGGATCGGTTGCGCAGACAACCGAGGTTCTGAAATTAGACAATGCTTGGGTGTTGCTGATCATCAATTGAACATAGGTTTCGTAAAACCATTTGCCCCAAATATCGCCAATCGACGCGAGCTTCTTTGCTTGGATGGCAGGCGATGCACTTCCTTCGGCGAGAACGCTTTTGATATCGGTTTGCGGGTTCAGATTGAAGAATTTGGAAGCGGGAACAATCCATCCCCCTTGTTTGGCATAAAGGTCTGATGGAGCAGCGAAGACATGCGCTGAAGATGCGCGATCGCTGCCTTCCCGCGACCAATACAGAACTATAGCGGCCATCGTGTAAGTTTTTCCGCGACGTTTCGCCGTAGCGATCACAGTGCGTGCATCACCATCGCCATCAATGTATTTGATGCCTTTCATGGTGTGGGTCGCAGTGACTTTGAAATCGGTAAATCCAGCATCGACGCAGGACTGCCTCAAGCTGCCGATCATGTCTGAGCTGTAGAACCCTTGGATCCATAGGACGGACCCAAAAAGCGAATTGTCGCGCGGCGTGTGGATTTCTTGAATGGTGCTGGGCAGGCCAGATGTCGCTTTGTTCCATCCACGAAACCCGTCAACGCCTGTTTTGGTTTCGTTGAAAATCGGCACTGGCGCTTGGGCAGAAGCTGCAGTTGTCGCGCCGAGCGATAGAACCAAAATCGTGATCAGATTGAGAAATCCTCGCATTAGTCGTCATCCCCCCGCTTAAATTTGATCCTTAAGGCCCCGGTACAATCACACAGGCCAGATCGCCCGCGCACACGACCGATTTTCGAAAGTTCGACATGGCCGCCACATTGCTCTGCGCGTGACGGATGAATTCGTTCAGCACCCATTCTGCCCAGATGTCCGCAATTCCAGCTAGGCGTTGCGCTTGAATTTGAGGGGGAGCGTTGCCTTGCGCGCTCGTGCTATGCACATCTTTTTGCGGATCAAGATCAAGGAACAGGCTTGCCGGGACAACCCATCCTCCCATTTTCGGATACAGATCGCGCGGGGCGACGAACATATGCACGCCAAGAGCCGGGTCCTTGGTTTTATCAAGCGATCCATGGATGACGATAGCGGCCATTTTGTAAGGGCCTTTGCCTGCTCGGGTCCCTTCGGCGATGAACACCTCACCTGACCCGCGATTGTCTAGCAACTTGGCCTTTTTCATCTTGTGTTGGCCGGTGATTTTCACGCCAGTAATCCCGCCCGCTTTGGCCGCAGCGATGAAGGCTGCGCGCATATCGCTCCCGTCCATTCCGAAAAACCAAAGAGCGCTGCCCATATGCGGACTGCCGGGTTTCGGTTTGTGCATGTACCAAATGACCGGGCCTTCGCGCTGGCCTTGATCCACTTTCTCCCAGCCTTGAAAGCCTTTGGTGACGTATCCTTCGCGGATCGGAATGGGAGCCTCTGCCGCAGCGATGCTGGGCTGTATCGTGAGACCAATCATTGCGACTAACGCCAATAGTTTACGGAACATTTCGTCTTCCCCCTGCCTGCGCTAACAAGCTAAACCGTGACCTTGCACGATGTCCAGAACCGGCTATCGAACCGTGCGAGACGCACGATAAACCGAAAGAGGCAAGATTTCATGCAAACCCAAGCTGGCGATCCGGGCGCGTTTGCCCAGTTTGATTTGTCGCGTGTTGAAAGTCCGGCTTTCGTCGTGGATGCGGCCAAACTGCGAGCCAATTGTCAGATATTGGCGGAAATCCGGGATGAGGCCGAATGCAAGATTTTTGCAGCGCTTAAAGCGTTTTCTATGTGGTCTGTCGCGCCACTGATTGGCGAATATCTTGATGGGGTTTCGACCAGCGGCCTGTGGGAAGCACAACTCGCATCCGAATTTTACGACGGTGAGATCGCGACCTATTCTGCTGCCTATAAACCTGATGCGCTGGAGGAAATCTGCCGTCTTTCAGACCACGTGATTTTCAACAGCCCAGCACAAATGGCGCGCGCTCGCCTGATCCTTGATTCTGCCGCCACTACCGGGGGCGATGTGTCGCCGGGCCTTCGCATAAACCCGATGATTGCGACCGGCGAAGTCCCCAAATACGACCCATCTGCACCCGGATCACGATTAGGCTTTCCGCTCGATCAACTTACCGATGAGCATATGGAAGGGGTGGAAGGTATCCACTTTCACAATCTGTGCGAGCAGACATTTGCGCCCCTGCGCGCCACTTGGGACAGAGTGTTTGACGCGATTGAGCCATATTTCGGGCAGCTAAAATGGATCAATATGGGCGGTGGGCACCACATAACCCGTGCAGATTATGAGCGCGAAGAACTGGTCGAATTCCTGAAAGAAGCAGCTGAAGACACAGGCGCTGAAATCATCCTAGAACCCGGCGAAGCGATTGCACTGGATGCCGGCATTTTGGTGGGCACATTGCTTGATACAATGTTCAATGATGGCCCCGTTGGCATCACCGATGTGTCCGCCACCTGCCATATGCCAGACGTGCTTGAAGCCCCTTACAGGCCGGCCATGCTGGGCGAACTAACCGATGATAGCATTCCCATCCGCCTTGGCGGGCCATCGTGCCTGGCAGGCGATGTGATCGGCGAATACCGCCTGCCCGTGCCAGCAAAGCCCGGCGCGCGTTTCGCGTTTCTCGATCAAGCACACTATTCGATGGTGAAAACCACGACTTTTAACGGAGTGCCCTTGCCCAGCATTTGGCTGTGGGACAGCGAAACAGACGCGCTCGAATGCGTGAAAAGGTTTGAATATGCCGATTTCCGCGATCGGCTGAGCTAGATCGTTTTCCTACCTTCCTAAATCCTGTAATTTCGTCGATTGCTCTTTCAAATCGTCGAAGCATGTTAAGCGCTCATACACTCCATCCTTTTGGGCTTTATGCAGCAGAATAAGCCGATTTTGCGTTTCATCCCCCTGTCCGTCACCCTGGGGGAAAGAATGGCAAATATCTGATAAATATTCGAAATTCGATTTCCGATTAGGGTGACACGGTGTAACCTTTGTCACCCTAATCGAGCTTGACCGTCAACTGCGATAGAAGGTGATGTGCGGGGAGGTGTGCTTTCTTAGAGCCCCTTGCGGCCAAATCCGCCCGCTCCTCTCGAATTGCTAATTCGGTCCGGTTCTTCCAGGTTGCGCGTATCGCTTGGGCCAACATTGCCTATGGCCTGTCCGCGTTCTGTCTGATTGATCGCGAGCGCCAGTTTGGCAAGCGAGGCAAATTGCTGCGATGCTGCTTCAACTCGCGCCTGATCGCCAGATGCATCAAGCGATCCGCTTTCGAACAGATTGCCGCTCTCAATCGCGATTATGACGGTTTGCTCGGTAAACAAAGCGCGCACTGCATCGCCTTCAAATGCGGCTTCGATAGCGAGTAAGTGCTCAACAAAGCTGGGGTGGACAATGACCCGCGCTTCAACCTGATCATCGCTGTAGACATCAAATACATCTTCAAATGCAGGGTGGACCTGATCGACAATCGCCAATTCGTGCCCGTCAAATCGCACCCGGTCTTTTTTGCCACCGAGGCCAAACCACGATTTGTGTTTGCCTGCGCGTTGCAACAGCGTGGTTGAATGAAAACTGCGACCATATTCCATCGCAATAATCGCACCGCGAAAAACAGTTACCCAGCGCCGGTTTTTGCCCGATCCGCGGCGTTCTTCCAGATGCGCTTCGTATAGCTGGAAGCCATGCCCTTCCATGTCGCCATGCCAGCGGTCTTCGAAGCTATCACGATCGTAATTAGGGACCAGATCGTATTTTCGGCAGGCCTCGAACTCCCGTCCGGGTTCAACATCATGTTCGTAATGCACCCCAAGGCTTCGCGCGATGGCCGAATTGATACCGACTTTAATCGTCTTCTTGGCTTCGCTGATTGGCATGTAACCCCACCAGCCAACCCCACCGACAGCGAGAGCGGAAAGGACGAATTTCAAATCGCCGAGGCCAAAAGGTGCGAACCATAAAAACCCGAATATAGGCAGCAATATCGCTGCACCAATTGTCCAGCGCCATTGCGCTTTTTCCTTCGCCGCTGCGCGCATAGCGGATTGCTCTTCGAGCCATTGGCCCAATTCCCCGCCCATCAAACTTTGCACATCAGCGCGCATTGTCGCCCCTTTTAGATCAGAAATCTGTGCCTGAGGGGTGACCCTCGGTTTTCCCTTAACTAATTCCTGCTAAGAATACACAAATTCGGCAAAAAAGAGGTAAAGATGTTCTGGACATTGGTAATCGTCGGCGGCGTAGTTGGTTTTCTCGCCGTGCTTGTCATCGGCATTTACAACAATCTGGTGGGTCTGCGTCAGAATGTGCGCCAAGGTGTGGCGGATATTGATGCGCAACTGCGCCAACGCCACGATCTTATCCCGAACCTTGTCGAGACTGTGAAAGGCTACGCCGGGCACGAAGCAGCCACTCTAGAAGCTGTAATCCAAGCACGGAACACTGCGGCAAAGAGCCCGCCCAGTTCAGGGAATGAACAAGGCTTGCGTGTGGCTCTTGATAACCTTCTGGCCCTCGGAGAGGCCTATCCTGACTTGAAAGCGAGCGCCAATTTCCAAGAACTTCAGCGCGAGCTTGCTGATGTAGAAGATAAACTCGCCGCTGCTCGCCGTGCATTGAATGCTGCGGTCGCTCGGTTCAACACAGCGCGAGAGAATTTTCCTGCGGTGTTGTTTGCAGGTGCGCTCGGTTTTCAGCAGGCTGATTTCAACCAGCTGGACGATAGCGAGCGCGGAACAGTTGATCAGGCGCCCTCGATCGCTTTTTGATCGATTTGTTTGAGTCCGGGAACCAAGCGCGGATGTGATGATTTTGTTTGCGAAAGCGCGCCAGACGTATATAGGCGCGCATTCGCTGCCCCAAGGGACTTTTGTCGAAGCCAATCGCTTTAACCGCAAGGCAGCCCACTTTGCTTGAGATGCAAATCTCATGCGATCAGAAACTAAACCTTCTGGGGGTCCCTTGAGTTGCACACCTATCCTGACGCCGCTGCTGTAGTCCGCGCTCTTTCACCTGATGAGCCAGTCATCCTTAATCGCCCCCATGCGGCGACCCGCGCTGCTGCGTTTTTCAAAGAGAAATTTCCGGGTAAGACGCTGTATGCGGTGAAAGCCAACCCCGCACCTGATCTGATTGAGTGCCTATGGCTTGCGGGTATTACGCATTACGATGTGGCATCGATTGCAGAGGTGCGTTTGGTTCGAGGCCTGCTGCCCGATGCAGAGCTTTGCTTCATGCACCCGATCAAAACGCGCAAAACCATCGCAGAGGCGTATTTTGAGCATGGAGTGAAAACCTTCAGCCTTGATAGCCACGAAGAGCTTGCGAAAATTGTGGAGGCTTGCCGCGATCCTGAAACGGGTGAGCCGGCGCAAGATTTGCGTTTGTGTATCCGGTTAAGAGTGTCATCCGAACATGCTCAATTGAGCCTTGCTGCAAAATTCGGCTGTGACCTAACAGAAGCGCCTGCTCTGCTTCAGAAAGCGCGACAGCATTGCGATTGGCTGGGTGTGTGCTTCCACGTCGGCAGCCAGGCTATGACACCGTTCGCCTTTGTCCAAGCGATGGACCGGACACGCGCCGCGATTGCTGAGGCGAGCGTTGTTATCGATATGATCGATGTTGGCGGTGGTTTTCCGAGCATTTACCCGGAAATGGATCCGCCGCCATTAGAAGATTACTTTGCGATTATCGCAAAACACTTCGAAGAATTGCCTGTCGCCTATAATGCTGAATTATGGTGCGAGCCGGGCAGGGCGCTGTGCGCCGAATACTCCAGCATGATCGTGCAAGTGACCAAGCGTCGTGGGGATGAACTTTACATCAATGATGGCGCCTATGGTGCCCTTTATGATGCAGCCCATGTTGGCTGGCGGTTCCCGGTGAAAGCTCTGGCAGACAATCTGCGCGATGCTCCTATTGATTTCGCCTTCTACGGCCCGACTTGCGATGATGCTGATTACATGGCGGGGCCGTTTGCACTGCCCGGGGATATTCAGGCAGGCGATTACATCGAAATCGGCATGCTTGGCGCCTATGGCTCTGCGATGAAAACAGGCTTTAACGGGTTTGGCGATGCTCAGTGTCTGGTTGTCAGCGATGAGCCAATGATGAGCTTGTTCACAGGCGAACGACGTCTGGTGAAAAGCGATAATGTGGTAAGCCTGCGTTGATCAACGCGAGGCTGCAAAGGCCTTCTTGCTGATCTTGATTTTCTAGCTGTACAGCAACTCTGGTTTTCCAAGCTGCGGCGTTGTCGCATTCTTCAACATGCAGAATTGGCGTCCAAATATCGGATTCCATTCGATAAATTTTCGCTGCAACAAGTTTTTACACTAATGTACGTATCGTTTCATTTGTTACTAGTATATACAAGCTTGAAGATTGTGAGGGTCTCATCAATGCTTTGGGATATCAACAAGTTACTAGGAACATCTTTGATGACGCGCGGTATTTTTCGAACACGCAACGGCTGGGCCAACGATGACAGCGTTTGCGTGCGCTATCCTGATGGAAAGGAGCTGGAAATCCCTCGTATTCAGTACGAGGCGCTGATCAATAATCCGCCCTTCGAAAGCCTTCCTTGGGAGGCGGACTTTGCGGAAGAAACGGACAAGCGCGCCAGCAATTCCTAACTTCGTGATAGAGATCGCTCTAGAGAATTGGCGCTGGCCTACGTGAAATGACATAGGGCGTCATTTCCCCAAATTAGCCAACGACGATTGTATTGCCTTCGCGCACCGTGCGGAGATTTTCATGTTAAGTCCCAAATTCAAACGACCTCACTCACCGAAAGGCTACACGCAACGGACTGAGCGCTACACGGCAAAAGCTTGGGTTCTTGTGCGGCAATTGGGGAGCGACCCCTTCCAGATGAAGCTTGAAAACGTCTCGAAAACCGGCTGCAAATTGCAATGCCTTGCCTCGCTTGATCAGCAAAAAGTGATCTCTATTGAAGCGGCAAACTGTCCCCGGATTACTGCGCACATCGTTTGGTCGAATGCTGGCTCATACGGGTGCAAATTCGAAGTTCCGTTGTCCGACGATGTGATTGCGCTACTGACCGCTTGACCTATCTGCGGCTTCAATCAAACCCCACAAAGCACGCCGCTTCACTGACTTTACGGCGAGTAATTTTCACAGGATTTGCGGGAAAATCAGGATCTGGCCAACCAAGCGCGACGGCTTTCATGATAACTTGATCTTCCGGGATATTCGCATGTTCGCGCACCACTGGGCTTTGCATGATCCCTTGCGAATTGATGACGCAGCCTAGCCCTTTTGACCATGCTGCATTGACTAAAGCTGTTGTGACAGCGCCGCAGTCAAACACCGTATCATCCGCGTCCGATAGCTCTTTGTCATAGGTGATAATCACGCAAACGGGCGCGTCGAACTGGCGAAAGCCGCGCAAGACCCAGTCTTGCCGCTTTTCCTTGTCCTCTCGCCCGATGCCCATCGCCTCGAACAGCTGTATGGCGCAACCCACTTGGCGGTCGCGGTGTACCCCTTCGAAGGGGTGGCCTTTGCGAAATTCGCGACTATCGGGCTCGCCGGCGAGGATCCTTTCGGTGTTGCCCTTGCGAATACGGTCAAGTGGTTCGCCGCTGATAACGTGGAAGTGATAAGGCTGCGTGTTCATTGAAGAGGGCGAGCGCATAGCCATGGCCAGCACTTCTTCGAGCAAATCACGGGGCACTGGCTTGTCCAGATAGCCCCTGATCGAACGCCGCCCAAGCACCACTTCGTCATATTTCTGATCTGGATTGCCGTACACGCTCTTCTCTCCCGAATCTGCTGGTCAGGATTGCTAGCGCAGCCAGCGCCGGGGACAAAACGCGTTACGGAAATGGGATGCGTTGGAGAGTGGGGTTTTTATGCCGCGATGCGCAATTCTAGCTCTAGCCTATCCCAGATTTCCACCAGAGCCTCTGCCAGCTCATCCATCATTTCTTCGGAATGGTGTGGGCCGGGGGTGAAGCGCAGGCGTTCTGTGCCGCGCGA
>JBCAZT010000085.1:0-12236 GCA_038532855.1 Pseudomonadota bacterium | reverse complement strand
CAGAAGGTATTCTCCATAACCTGATTTGCGCAAAGGCTCCGCAATTTTTGCAAGTTCAACGTCTGAAATGAAACCCTGCCGCCAAGCAATTTCTTCGGGGCAAGCAATTTTGAGCCCTTGCCGCTCTTCGGTGATTTTGACGTAACTTGCCGCATCCAGCAAAGAGGCATGTGTTCCAGTATCGAGCCATGCAAAACCGCGCCCCATTATTTCAACTGATAAAGCGCCTTCATCCAGATAAAGCCGGTTGAGATCGGTAATCTCTAATTCCCCCCGCCCTGAAGGTTTCAGATCACGCGCCCTGTCAACCACAGTCTCATCATAGAAATAGAGACCTGTGACTGCGTAATTTGATTTGGGTACCTTGGGTTTTTCCTCAATCGAAATGGCCCGTCCTGCATCATCAAATTCAACCACACCAAAAGCTTCGGGATCGGTCACGCGGTATGCGAACACACTTGCCCCTTCCTTCTGCGCATCCGCGTGCCGTAAGCGTTCCGGTAGACCGTGCCCATAAAAAATGTTGTCCCCCAAGACCAGTGCGCTTGGATGCCCACTCACAAAATCTGCGCCGATGTGGAATGCTTGGGCAAGCCCTTCTGGTTTTGGCTGCACAGCATAGGAGAGCGATACCCCAAAATCTGAACCATCGCCTAGCACTCGCTGGAATTGTGCGGCATCTTCGGGTGTAGTGATGATAAGAATATCGCGAATGCCCGCCAGCATTAAGGTGCTGAGTGGGTAATAGATCATCGGTTTATCAAAGATTGGCATCAGCTGTTTTGAGACGCCGCGGGTAAGGGGGTACAGCCGCGTCCCCGAACCGCCTGCCAAGATGATACCTTTGCGTGTTGCAGTCACTGCCTGCTTCTCCATCAATACAATTTCACAGCCGCATGGCCCCGCGTGTTTCGAGGGTCAATGCTGTTGGTCGCAAATAAACAACTGTTTCGGTCTATGGCTTATCCGACGCCGGATAGAGCGCGAGAACATCCGCAACTTCTTGCAGCATCGGCGGGCGTTCTTCGCTGGTCGAGTGGCCAAGCCGGACCAGCGTAATATTTTGCTCAGGCGAAATGATCACATATTGCCCCATATGCCCGATCAGCGCGAACAGGCTTTCTGGCGCGCGGTCTGGAAACAGCGGATGTGGGTATTCCAGCCGAGGCTCCGCGCGGTTCATCCATGTTTGATAGCCATAATGTTCGGATGCTGGGCTGGAGGCGGTCATGGCTTCAATCCAGCCACTTGGCACCAATTGTTCGCCGCTGGGTGCTCGCCCGCCCGCGCGCATAAATTCGCCAAACTTGGCATAATCGCGTGCGCTTGCGTGCACCAGACTACCGCCAATCAGAGTGCCTGATGCATCAAATTCGGGCACCATTGATGTCATTTCCAAGGGGCCAAACAGGCGCTCTTCCAGAAAATCAGTAATAGCGGCCCTACGCACATCGGGATCATCGCTTTTCGTCAGAGCGCGCGCCGCGATATCGGCGAGGATCACCGTGGTGTTCGATGAATATTCGAACTTCTCGCCTGCCTCTGCCTCCATCGGCTGCTCTTTAGCCCAGCGCGCCATATCATCGCGCCCATCCAAAAAAAGCATTCGCACTTCAGAGGATTCAAAAGGCGGATCGCCTGCCTCTGTGTGGCGCAAACCTGATCGCATCTGCAAAAGATGCTCTAGAGTGATGTCCGCTCGGGGATCGCCCGGGCGCTGCCAAAGCGGAACAGGGGCGGGTTCTTTCACATTCAGCTTTCCATCGGCAACCAGCATGCCGATTAAAACCGCTGTCATCGTTTTCGCCATCGACCAGCTTATGAAGCGGGTATTCGCGTCATATCCATCGCCATAGCGTTCAGCAGCGATCGCGCCGTTGGCCATCACAACAACGGCGCGCGTTTCGCCAAGGCCTTCGGCTGTAAACAGTTCATCCACGGCGCGTGCGAGCTGTTCTTTGGGAGCGCCAGCATCGTTCGCCACTGCGGCCAAGGCCTCTTCACTTAGGGGCGCAGCACCTGCGTCAGGCGCAGAGCAAGAGGCAAGCGACAGCAACGCTCCTGCCATCCAAATAGCGGTGGATGGTCTCTTACTCTTGTGAGATTGATTGCGATCCGTCATCACGCTCTCTTTCACAAACACGCAATGGGTTGGCAATGGCTAAGACGCAAAAATCGGGAAGCTTGCGAGTGGCGCTTTGGTTAATTGGAATCGTGTTTTGCGCGCTTGCGGCGGCATTTTACGCCTTTCGCGAACCCATTGGCGGCTATGCAGAGGTAGGCACCAGCTACGCTGCTCGCGTTGCGTGTTCCTGTCGATTTGTAGCGGGGCGTCCGCTTGGTGATTGCGAGAAAGATAAACTTGCAGGCATGGAATTGGTGACTTTGGTGGAAGACGTGGATGCGCAAAGCGTTACCGCGCGTTTCCCGCTCGTAACCGCCACCACAGCGCAATATCGAGAAGGCTATGGCTGCGTTCTGGAAAAGTGGGAAGATTAAGACGCAACAGACGTGGTCGCGTCAATCCAACCACCGCCAACAACGCGCTCTCCTGCGTAGATCACGGCAGCCTGCCCGGGGGCGACGCCAAATTCGGGATTGTCAAAGTGAATGGTTGTCGGCGCAAGTTCACCGAGCGGCCCATCCAGAGTAATTGGGACAGGCTTTGCTAGACTGCGGACTTTGGCGGTCAATTGCTCACCAACAGGCAAAGGCCCGATCCGATTGGTTTCGATTAGCTGCGCGCTTTCAACCGCCAACATCCGTTTGGGGCCAACGCGCACTTGCCGATTATCAGCATCTAATGCGATCACATAAAGCGGCTCTGGCTGGCCTCCTATGTCCAAACCTTTGCGCTGCCCAACTGTGTAATGGACAATACCCTTATGCTGGCCCAGCACATCGCCGGTGGATGCATGCACGATATCACCGGGAATGCCGCCTTCAGGCCGAAGATCGGTTACGATTTTCGCGTAATTGCCATCAGGCACAAAGCAAATGTCTTGGCTATCGGGTTTGGCCGCATTCCTAAGCCCCGCTTTTTCGGCAAGCTCGCGCACCACTGATTTCTCCAACCCTCCCAACGGAAAGCGGATGTAATCCAGCTGGTCCTGCGTGGTCGCATAAAGGAAATAGGATTGATCGCGCGCAGGATCCACTGCGCGATAAAGCTCTGGCCCTGAATTGCTTTGTTGAGGCCCCTTGACCCGTTGGACATAATGCCCCGTTGCTAGGCAATCCGCGCCCAATTCTCGCGCCATGCGAAAGAGGTCAGTGAATTTCGGGCCCATATTGCAGCGAATGCAGGGAACGGGCGTGCGCCCGGCGAGGTATTCATCAGCAAACTGATCAACCACACTGTCGCGAAATGCGCTTTCATGATCGAAGACGTAATGTGCAATACCCAGCCTGTCTGCGACAGCGCGTGCATCAGCAATATCATCGCCAGCGCAGCATGCACCTTTGCGCCCCGTGGCAGCGCCATAATCATAAAGCTGCAAAGTAATCCCGATGACTTCAGCGCCTGTATCATGCGCAAGCGCGGCAACCACAGAGGAATCCACGCCCCCGCTCATCGCGACTACGATGCGGCATTCCTGCGGCGCGCGTGGCAGATCGAACAGCGCTGCGCTGTCGAGGCCAAAGGTGGATGGCGGTTCGAGAGAGGTTTCAAATGTCATGGCGGTGTTTCGCAGATTGCGCGCGATATAGGGGCTGCTTGCCGCAAGCGCTAGCGCGATTTCCTAACGCGGAAAGCTTGGCCCGCTTTGCAACAATTCCCTTCGTTTCCTCGCCGGGCTAATCCTAAGAGTCAGTAAAGGTCGGCTTTACCACATTTTGACAACCGCGCTGTAAAACGCAGGGCATGTTCGAAAAAGCCTCTTCAATAATGCCACCTGTGATTCGCGATGGTGCAGCTGATGGCGTCCTTATCGGGACGGCACGCGGCGATTCTGAAGCGGCAATGCGCACAGGCGGCGATGCCTTGCGCGCATTGGATTGGAGCGAACTCACCACACGGCTCAACGCCGCACGCGAGCTGCGCCTGCTGCTTCGCCGTGATCATCAAAACCCGATTGGGTCTAGTGCAGCAAGCTTCGGCGATGCCGCAGCGCGCTATTTTGGCGAAAATGGTGATTACGAACGCTCCGTTAACCTTGATGTTTTAGAGGCTCGAAAAGCATCGCAGTCCATTGTCCCAAATTATCAAGACAATGCGACACCAGTCGATGCGAGAGATACTGAATGATTGAAAACCAGGACATACGCCCCGCTCAGGTTATCGGCCCACTAGGCGAGCCTTTGACGCTGGATGATCTGCCTTCGCCTTCGACGAAGCGCTGGGTCGTGCGTCGTAAAGCCGAAGTAGTTGCGGCGGTGAATGGCGGGCTTTTGACCATTGATGAAGTGCTCGAACGCTATGGCCTTACTCTGGAAGAGTTTGCATCGTGGCAGCGCGCTGTTGATCGGTCGGGTATGCAAGGCCTGCGCGTCACTCGTATTCAGCACTATCGCGACCTTTATGAGCGCCAGCTAAAATACTGAAGCCAAGTTGTTTTTCGGGCAGGAATTTCCGCGACCCACCCCTCTAAGTTGTTTCCTGTAGGTGAATTCGGCTAGTCAAACGGCTGGTCCGACAAAGGGATTCGCGCTGCATTTGTGTGAAATGCGGGCCAAAGGGGATAGCAAATGCTTGGATTTATTTGGTTTATTATTATGGGCGGCCTAATCGGCTGGGTCGCAAGTCTCGTCATGAATCGAGACGCGCAAATGGGCAAATTCTGGAATGTCGTAGTCGGCATTATCGGCTCATTTATCGGAAACGGCGTTTTCGGATTTTTGCTCGGCGGTGGAGAAATTGGCGCTTGGCCACCAGACATTATGGGCATTGTCTCAGCATTGATCGGAGCGATTGTGCTGCTTGGCGTCCTGAACCTCATTCAGCGCGGCAGCGTCAAAGGCTGATTTCGAGCTTTAGTTTGACATAGCTTTTGCGGAATTCCGCGAGCATTTTGATGATTAAGGCGGCGTGACGAGGAGTCTCGCCGCCTTTTTCTTCGTGGTTTCGGGTCTTTAAAGCACGAAAACTGGCCGATTTGCTGGAACCAAGTGCATGCGCTCTTCGTCTAACCTCAAAGTCATCAGTCGAACCGCGCATTGCGCGCGCACCTGTGTGCGCGTAAATGAGTTGCGCAAGGTGAGTTATACCGATAATACACTCTAGCGCAGGTCAGACCGGCGTTATTGGCTGGCCAAAACGAGGCGACGGCATGAATTACGAGGCTACAATTACAGACGAGCGCGTTGAATACGTCCCGGGTGAGGCGATCGATAACGCGCAGCCTGCTAAGTCCGGCGTGTCGCGCGGCCTTATAATCGGTGTTGTGGCCATCCTTGCTATTGGCGCTGCATTGGTCGCTTACTTCGCTTTCGCAGGCGGCGATGAAGAAGCTGCTGCGGATGACAATTCTCAAGCGCCAGTGGTGACAGTGGTCTCTGCCGGTCAAACCACAGTCGAGGGCGTGATCGAAGTGCCTGGCGCCATCGCTGCTCGCCGAGAAATGCCCGTCGGGGTCGAAGGCGAAGGCGGCCGTGTTATTTCGGTTCCGGTTGATGCCGGTGAATGGGTGGGCGCAGGCCAAGTACTGGCGGTGATTGATCGTTCGGTTCAGGTCCAGCAGGCGCAAGCACAAGCCGCGCAAATCACAGTCGCCAAAGCTGATGCCGATTTGGCCCAAGCCAACCTTGATCGCGCTTTGCAATTGGTTGAGCGTGGGTTTGTCTCAAAAGCTGACGTTGATCGCCTCACCGCCACGCGCGACTCTGCTCGTGCACGCGTCAGAGTTGCCGAAGCGCAGCTGGGAGAATTGCGCGCTCGCAATGCACGGTTGCGCGTTGTTGCACCAGCTGCCGGTTATGTGTTGGAGCGCAATGTAGAGCCCGGCCAATCGGTCAGCGCAGGTTCGCCTGCATTGTTCCGCATCGCGCGCGGAGGCGAAATGGAAATGCTGGCGCAGGTCAGCGAAAGCCAATTGGCAGGGCTCACGCAAGGTGTGAGCGCAAGCGTGGTGCCTGCTGGCTCTGACAAAAGTTTCGAAGGGCAAGTGTGGCAATTGTCTCCCGTGGTAGACACCAACACTCGGCAAGGAACCGCCCGCATTGCCCTGCCATTTGCGACAGAGCTGCGCCCCGGCGGTTTTGCCACAGCGCAAATTAACAGCGGCACAGTGACCGCGACGGTTCTACCTGAAAGCGCCGTTTTGGCTGATGAAGAGGGCGCTTACGTCTATCTTGTAAACGCCGAAAACAAGGTAGAGCGGCGCGCGATTAAAACTGGGATGGTGACCCCCAACGGCGTTGCCATCACGGAAGGTTTGGCAGGCGGAGAAGCCATTGTGCTGCGTTCAGGCGGTTTCCTCAATCCGGGCGAGACTGTGCAGCCACGCCGCGAGGGCGAGACAGTTAAATCCGATGATAAGCCAAGCGAAGAGTGAACCGATAGGTCTGGTCTTTCGTAACTATGGCCACTGCACAATGCGCCAGGCCTCAGTAAGACGACCAGCAAGGGTGATTTGATCTCATGAATTTCCGCAATCTTTCTGCATGGTCGATCCGCAACCCTGTGATCCCGCTCGTGATGTTCACCGCATTGCTGTTCGCGGGCATTGTCAGTTTTGTGCGCATGGATATCACCAATAACCCGGAGATTGAGTTTCCCGGCGTTGGTGTAACGATTAGCCAGCCCGGCGCTGCGCCCACAGAGATTGAAAACCAGATCACGCAACAAATCGAAGGCGCGGTCCGCTCTATTAACGGCGTGAAGCAAATATCTTCGACAGCTATTGAAGGCGTCTCGAACACCTTTGTCGAATTTGAGATTGGAACCGACCCAGATGTTGCTGCAACAGAGGTAAAGAACGCAGTCGACAGGGTCCGCGGAAGCTTGCCCGATGGCATCCTTGAACCGCGCGTAAACAAGGCCGAAGTCGGCGGCGGTTTCTTGGGCATTTATGCGGTCGAAGCCAGCGATATGACGATCGAGCAGTTGAGCTGGTTTATCGATGACACGGTTACCAAAAGGCTGCTCGATATCGAAGGCATGGCCGAGGCTGGCCGATTTGGCGGTGTTAATCGAGAGATCGAAGTGATCCTTGATACTGGCAAAATGCAAGCGCTCGGCATCACGGCTTCAGATATCAACAACGTCCTTCGCCAGACCAATATTGATGCGGCGGGTGGTCTCGCTGAATTGGGCGGCACACGGCAATCCCTGCGCGTGCTCGGCAATAATGAAACCGCGTTTGAATTGTCGCAGCGCCAATTGCAGTTGGGCGGTGGGCGCACGGTTCGTCTGGGCGATGTGGCGCGTGTGCGTGACGGTATTTCCGAACGCGATTCCGTTAGCGAAGTGCGCGATAAAGAAGTCGTCAATTTCTTCATGAGCCGTGCGCGCGGTGCTTCGGATGTGACAGTCTATGAAGAAGCCAAAGTGAAGATTGAAGAGATTCAGGCCGAAAATCCTGACGTCAAATTTATCCCGCTGTTCAACACGGTTAAATACACAGAGAGCCAGTACAAAAGCTCGATGTCGGCTTTGATTGAAGGCGCCGTTTTGGCCGTCGTCGTCGTGTTCTTTTTCCTTCGTGATTGGCGTGCGACCTTTATCAGCGCGGTTGCCATTCCTTTATCCGCCATTCCCACATTCTTTTTCATGGATTTGCTGGGCTTCAATCTCAATTTCCTATCGCTGCTCGCGCTTGGTCTGGTGGCGGGCGTTTTGGTCGATGATGCGATTGTGGAGATTGAGAATATCGTCCGGCATATGAGGATGGGTAAGACCGCCTATCAGGCCAGTATCGATGCCGCTGACGAAATCGGCCTTCCCGTTGTTGCCACCAGTTTTTGTATTGTGGCGGTGTTTTTACCCGTGGGCTTGATGCCCGGGATCACGGGTCAATTCTTCAAAAACTTCGGCTTGACCGTGGTGGTCGCTGTTCTGATGAGCCTTGCCGTGGCTCGGATGATTACGCCGTTGATGGCGGCCTATTTCTTGTCCGCCAAAGGCCATGCTGAACACGGCGAGGGCCCAATGATGGATCGCTATATGAGCGTGCTCGCCTGGACGCTAAATCGCGGCAAGACGGCAGAACTGCGCGAAGGTATTGAGGGCCCACGCTGGCGGTGGCTTTACGCACTGAGTTTGCTCTTGATGGTCATCGCCTTGTTGGGTGTGTCGGGCGCAGCAATTTTTGCGGCTTGGGGTTTTGTCGGTGAATATGAAATTCCCGATCAGATCGCAGCACTCTTTTCAGATGACGAGTTTGGCACGGTCTTTTTCTTGATTTCAAAGCTGGTCGAGATTCTGTTTCTCGTTTTCTCCTCGCTCGTGGCCTTTGCGGCCGGATGGTTGCTGTTCAAGTTTGTTGAGCTGTTCGGACAAAGCCGGTCTCGTTTTGGGCAGAGCACCAAATACATGACCGCCCGTTTCTACGATCACCGTCTCTGGATGCTGGGCGCTGGTTGGATGTCGCTGCTGGTTACGCTTGTCCTGTTCTCCAGCGTGCCTGGACAATTCCAACCCGACATTGATGATTCCAACAGTGAAATCGCCATTGAAATGGTCCCCGGCACCACTCTTGAAGGGACCAAGCGGGTAACCGATCAGGTCGCGGACATCCTCTACCAAGAGCAAGAGGTCGAGCTGATGCTTGAGCGCATTAGCGTTGGCGAAGCGACCATTTACATAACGCTGAAAGAAGATCGTGAGCGTTCTTCGATTGACTTCCAGCGTGAAATGACCCCCATTCTCAACCAGATCCCAGATGCGCGCATTCGGTTTGTGGCGGATTCGATTGGTTTTGGTTCGGGGCGCGATTTCTCTGTGATGCTTGCCGGGTCAGACCCTGAATTGCTCAATCAAACAGCCACCACTCTGGTTGAGCAGATGAAAGGGATCGATGCTCTCGTAGCCCCGCGCATTGGCGCCGACCTTAGCCGGCCGGAAATTCTCATCAAACCCAATGAGCAGCTTGCGGCCGAATTGGGCGTATCGACCCTTGCCATATCGCAAGCCATTCGCATCGCGACTTTGGGTGAGATTGAGCAGAACGTTGCCAAATTCTCGTTGTCAGACCGGCAAGTTCCGATCCGTGTCAAACTGAGCGAGGAAGACCGCGCCAGCATGACCACAATCGAAAACCTGCCTGTCCCCACGAATAGAGGCGGCACAGTGCCGCTAAGCCGGGTTGCAGATATTGAGTTTGGCTCTGGCCCCACAGCGATCCAACGGTTCAACCAAAATCGCCGCGTGATTGTGGGAGCAGATTTGGCGAGCGGTTTCCAGAAAGGGAACGGGCAAGAAGCCATCAACGCGCTGCCAATTCTACAAGATCTGCCAACCGGCGTTATCAGGGACACGGTGGGCGATGATGAAGTGCAAACCGAACTGCTCGACAACCTCCAAGTGGCGATTGTCTCTGGCGTGTTGTTGGTGTTTGCCTGCCTAGTCCTGCTCTATAAGCGCTTGATGAGCCCATTGGTGAACATGACATCTTTGGCTCTGGCCCCGCTTGGCGGTATCATGCTGATCTGGTTTATCGGAATGCCGCAATCGATGCCGGTTTATATCGGGATCCTCCTTTTGCTTGGCATTGTGTCCAAGAACTCCATCCTTTTGATCGACTTCGCAATTGAGGAAATGCAGGAAGGGACCCGCAAATTCACTGCCATTATGGAAGCCGGCCATAAACGCGCTCAGCCGATTGTTATGACAACGGTCGCGATGACAGCGGGTATGATCCCAACAGCGATCTCCCTGACAGGCGACGGCGCATGGCGCCAGCCCATGGGCATTGTTGTGATCGGCGGTCTGATCGTTTCGACGGTTTTGACGCTTTTGATCGTCCCGGCAGGCTTTAGCCTTGCCGATGGGTTTGAAAAACGCGTTGGCCCTTGGATGCGCGATAAATTGCTCACCTATAAGCCCGGCGATGACACACGGCCTATCACGCCGCCTGCTCCGGATATGGGGGGTGGTTTGCCAGGGGCCGGATCGGCGCAGCCAGCTGAATAATTGCGCATCATATTGCCAGTGTGGGTGACGGGCTGTGCATTATCCGGCAAAACAGTCTGCGGTGGCTAACGCACAAACCTCTTTCCCCTTTGGCGGGGAGCCCTTGAGCGAAGATCGCGCGCGCCGCATGCGGTGGAGCGCGACGGGATTGCTTGGCGCGATGGCTGTCGTGTTTTTCAGCACGCATGCGCTTGCCGTATCGGGCCATCCTGCGTGGGGTTATGTGAATGCCTTTGCTGAAGCGGCCATGGTGGGCGGGCTTGCCGATTGGTTTGCTGTGACGGCCTTATTCCGTCATCCGCTCGGCCTGCCGATCCCGCACACCGCGATTATCCCTGAAAACAAAGACCGCATCGCCGATACTATGGCGAATTTCCTGCAAGAGAATTTCTTGACCCCTGCTGTCGTGGCGCGGCGTATGTCAGGCATGAATGTTGCGCGCGCTGTCGGGGATTTTCTTGTCGCAGGCTCTGACAAGGGCGGCGCTGACGATGACCGCTCGCGCATCACCAGCGGCGCGGCAGAATTGCTCGCAGAAATTCTGGAATCGCTAGATCCCGATAGGCTCGGCAATCAGGTGCGCACGGGTCTGGCGAGCCAGTTGGGTAAGATTGATGTTTCGCCTCTAGCCGGCCGCATGCTGGAAAGCGCCATGGCCGATCGCAGCCATTTGCCTTTGATCAATGGCTTTATCCGCTGGGCTGGCCTCACGCTTGAAGACAATGAGGAAACCGTGCGCGACATCATCCACCAGCGCGCCAATGGAGTGCTGCGTTGGACCGGTTTGGATGAGCGGATATCGGGCAGCGTGTTGGATGGCTTGTACAAGCTGCTTGCTGAAGTGCTTGTCGATCCCGAACACCCCTTGCGCCACAAAATGGAAGAAGGCCTCGCACAATTGGCGCAGGATCTCCAGAATGATCCCGAAACCCGCGAACGCGTCGAAGCGATGAAGCGCGATATCATCGACAATCCAGCGGTTGCTGAATGGTGGATGGGCGTATGGGAACGCATCCGCCAATCGCTTATCAGGAGAGCGCGCGATCCTGAAAGCCAGCTGGGCGCTGAAATGCGCAAAGGTTTGGCGGATCTGGGTGCGGCGCTGAAACAGGATGAGCGCCTACAAACCCAAATCAACCGCTTCGCAAGGCGCACCGCCGCAGGCGTCGCAACCCGCTATGGCGCAGAGATTGTAACGTTGGTTTCAGAAACAGTGAAACGCTGGGATGCGACGACGATTACGGGCCGGATTGAGAATGCTGTGGGCCGCGATTTGCAGTTCATCCGCATCAACGGCACGCTTGTGGGCGGGCTTGTAGGGATGACGCTGCACTTTATTGTTGGGTTTATGTGAGGGGCGAGCTCACTCGATACTTGCCAACTTACCGGCGCAGCGCAAACGTCACTCTCTGGAAGTAATAGGATGGCACCGGCTCGCCATCGCCATTTTGCGCTGGCTTGAACTTGGCCCGTTTCAGCAGGCCTAAACAGACGGCATCGTCGAACAATTGAGGTTTGTTTGACTGGACCACTGTACACGCGCTTGGTTTCCCAGTCTTGGACACTGTCAATCGAACATCGACCTTGCCCTCCATTCGGCTTTTCTGAAGGTAGGCGGGAAAATCAGCGCTGTTCAGCCATTTGTCTTCATTAAGAGCTATAGGCGGGCTTGCTTCGCGGGTTAGGGGACGGCCTGCTTCTGTCAGTACCGCTCCAACTTTCTCACCACATTCTTGAAGGAAATCGAACTGAAGGCTCATATCACCCAGCATAAGGCGAAAATCATCACGCAGCCCGCCGCCACGAATTGCTAGCGTGCCGATCGCATTCAAGCGATCCCTGGAAATGCGAGTATCTGGCGTCTCAGCATTTTTGTCTTTTTCCATCTCGGGTTGAACGGGCGTAAGTCCATACATCCTCAAAACTGGCCGCCCTTTGCTCGATGTAGCGGCGATATAGCTGCGGACCAGCTCTTCCTCATCTCCCAATCGCACGCGAATAGCTGGGCCGAATGGGTTCTTAAGGGGTTCACCGAGCAATGTAAGATTGAAGATCTGACCCTTCCCGCCTTGCTCTAGCCAGAGTGTTACACTCTCATCACCCTCGCCAAAACTGCGGCTGACCCGGCACTTGTCCTCATATTCGCGCAGTTTCCACTCCGAGG
>JBCAZT010000084.1:0-12351 GCA_038532855.1 Pseudomonadota bacterium | reverse complement strand
AGTACCAGTCCATCGGCGGTACAGGATATCCGGTGCGCGCTACATAGCGGTCAACGGCTTCATCCTTGGAAGGGATGCCCAGCTCTTCTAGGTCAAGCCCCATCAAGCCTGCGCGGCCATCGGCAGGGTTGAACCAATTTAGCATCAGATAGCTGAAATCAGCGATCGGATCGCCCAAGGTCGATAATTCCCAGTCTAGAACCGCGATTATGCGAGGTTCGTCATGCGCGAAGATCACATTGTCGAGGCGGAAATCGCCGTGGACGACCGAGCTTTCATGTTGCGGCGGTATCGTTTCAGGAAGCCATTCGATCAGCCGTTCCATTTTGGGCTGGTGCTCGGTTTCAGACAGCTTGTACTGCTTTGACCAACGCGCAATTTGGCGCGCGCAATAATCGGTTGGCTTTCCATAGTCACCAAGGCCGATTTCATCAGGCTTGTTAAGGTGCAAATCGGCCATTGTATCGACCAGGGCGAAGTAAATCTCGCGCCGCTCATCGGGTGACATGCCAGGTAACGCGCCGTTCCACAAAGATCGCCCATCAGCCATGCTCATGACGAAGAATTTGGAGCCGATGACATTCGGATCATCGCAAAGACCATAGGTTTTCGGAACTGGAAAGCCTGTCGGATGCAAACCCGTCATTGCTGTGTATTCGCGGTCCACAGCGTGGGCAGAAGGTAGAAGCTTTCCAAAGGGTTGGCGCCGCAAAACGTAATTCGCGCCCGGTGTTTCCAGCTTATAAGTCGGGTTCGATTGCCCCCCTTTGAACTTCGTATAGCTAATGGGGCCGCAAAACCCGTCAACATTCGCTTCGCACCAGGCCGTCAGCGCATCCAAATCGAGCTTGTCAGCCTCTGGCACTTCAACCGTGCCGACCATTTCCTTGTCGAAATCAATGTCCATCAGTCAAACATCACCACACTGCGTGCGTGGCTTCCCCCTCGCATTTTATCAAACCCTGCATTGACATCATCAAACCCAATGCGTTCTGCGATGATCGTGTCGAGATCAAGCAGGCCGCGCATGTAGAAATCAACAAGGCGCGGCAGATCAACGGGGAAGTGGTTCATCCCCATAATCGCGCCCATCAATTTCTTGCCTCCCAGCAAATCCATCGCGCCAAGGCCCACTTTGCAATCAAGCGGCATCATGCCGAGGATCACCGCAGTGCCTCCGCGGCGCAATGATGCAACAGCCAGATCGGCAGATGCTTGCCGGCCAACGGCCTCAATCCCCCAATCAACACCGCCGCCTGAAATCTCCATGATCTGCTTAACCGCATCATCCGCCAAGGCATCGACCGTATGCGAAGCTCCCAAGACTTTGGCTAGCTCGCGCTTTTCAGGCAGCGGATCCGCTGCAATAACCTTGCCAGCACCGGCAATTTTGGCCGCGTTAATTGTGGCAAGGCCCACGCCGCCGCAGCCCACCACCAAAACGGTTTCGCCCGGCGTCACTTTGCACGCGTTAAAGATCGTGCCTGCGCCCGTTGTGACAGCGCATCCAATAACAGCCGCGCGATCAAGCGGCATATCCTTGTCGATAGAAACGCAGGCGTTTTCATGAATCAGCATCTGTTCTGACAAAGACGACAGATTGAGCATTTGATTGACCGGCGCGCCGCCATCGCGCGTGATACGCGGCGCATCGGTTTTTCCGCGCCGTGTCGCACCGCCAAGGCACAATGCCATCCGGCCCGTCACGCAAAATTCGCATTGCCCGCAAAACGCGCTGAGACAGGATACGACATGGTCACCGGGTTTGACGGTTTTTACCTCGCTACCCACTGCCCGCACCACACCAGCGGCCTCATGGCCGGGAATGGCGGGAAGGGGGTGAGGGTAAGTGCCATCGATAAAATGCAGATCAGAATGGCATAGCCCGCATGCCTTTGTGTCGATCAACACTTCGTGCGGGGCGGGATCAGCGATGTCGACATCGCCGATAACCAATCCCTCGCCCGGTGTTTCCAATATCGCAGCTTTAGCCATTAACGGGTGGCTCCCATATCGCCCGAACTGAAGCCACCGCCGCTTTTGCTAGGCGCAACCCCGCCCCTCAGGGCGTTTGCGGTTGGCCCTTCTTCGGGGATGTGCTTTCCGATTTCCATGCGGGCGATAGAGCGCGCGTGCACCTCATCAGGCCCATCAGCCAAGCGCAAAGTGCGTTGGTGCGCATATGCTTGCGCCAATCCATAATCTTCAGACACACCGCCGCCGCCATGCGCTTGGATAGCATCATCAATGATTTGCAAGGCCATGTTGGGCGCTTGCACTTTGATCATCGCGATTTCTTGCTTGGCTGATTTGTTGCCAACCTTGTCCATCATATCGGCCGCTTTCAGGCAAAGCAGGCGCGTCATATCGATGTCGATGCGGGCGCGCGCAACGCGCTCTTCCCAAACCGAATGCTTGTAAATCGGTTTGCCGAAAGCTTCGCGTTCCTGAAGGCGCTTACACATTTTCGCGAGCGCTTCTTCGGCAACGCCGATGGTGCGCATGCAGTGGTGGATACGGCCAGGGCCAAGGCGCCCTTGCGCGATTTCAAACCCGCGACCTTCGCCCAAAAGAATGTTGGATGCAGGCACGCGCACGTCTTTCAGTTCGATTTCCATATGGCCATGCGGTGCATCGTCGTACCCGAAGACTGGCAAGTGACGCAGAATGTTCACGCCCGGCGCATCAAGATCCATCAGAACCATCGATTGCTGCGCGTGACGCTTCGCTTCGAAGTCAGTCTTGCCCATTACAATCGCAACCTTACAGCGCGGGTCACCGGCACCCGAAGACCACCACTTGCGGCCGTTGATGACGTATTCGTCACCATCACGTTCGATACGGGTTTCGATATTTGTCGCGTCGGATGAAGCGGTAAAGGGCTCTGTCATCAAAAAGGCAGAGCGGATTTCGCCATTCATCAGCGGCGTGAGGTACTTATCCTTCTGCTCGCGCGTGCCATAGCGGTGGAAGACTTCCATATTGCCGGTGTCAGGCGCTGAGCAGTTGAACACCTCCGATGCCCAGCCAAGCCGGCCCATTTCCTCAGCGCACAAAGCATATTCGAGGTTGGTGAGGCCGGGGCCGTCAAATTCGAACGTCTCTTCAACATGGTGATGGCCGTCATTGCGCGGCGGCATGAACAGGTTCCAAATGCCAGCTTCTTTGGCCAGCTTTTTCTTTTCTTCGATGATCGGGATGACTTTCCAACGATCGCCTTCGGCATCCTGCGCTTTGTAGACGTCCATATTGGGACGCACATGCGCCTCGATGAAATCACGTACACGGTCGCGCCAGTAGACCTGACGTTCGGTGGGTTCAAAATCCATTAGAGTGTCCTCTCTTCAATTCGAATCTTGGGTAAAGGGTGGCAGAGCGAGGTGCCCGCGCCAAGCGTAGTTTTGGTAAGGTGTTTCAGCATTCAAGTTGACCGCCTTAATGCCATGGCTGCAACGCGCTTTTCGTGATCTTCGCGATTTATCGGGAACCGGCCCAGCCAAAAGGCTGCGGTGATGCCCAGAATAATGGTTGCGGCCGCAAAGGCGATGATCATGGTGCTTAAAACAGATGGGGCAACGGTGGTGGGATCGGCACCTTGTTCAAGCTGAGAAAGAGCGACGATTTGCCCTGTAAGCGCCGCGCCAAACCCAGTTGCACATTTCTGCACGAGCCAGTTTCCAGAATAGAACGACCCTTCGGCACGGCGTCCGGTACGTTCTTCAAAAGCTTCGACAATTTCTGCAATCATGGATGAAGCAGAAATCATAATGACGACACCAAACATATTCGCGAAGATCGTGAAGGCGTAATACAGTATGGTCGATGGAAGGCTTGCGATTGTGGGCCATAAGCCCGCAAGGAACAGGGCATAGGGCGTAAGGCCAATCGCGATCGCCAGCACGGCTGCAATCGCAGCGCTTTTGGGCTTACCCAGCTTTTCGTGCATTGGGCCGACGATGAAAAACATGAAGACCACCGAAATAGCGAGAGCGAAAGGGTAAGCGGTAAGCCCGTTGAGCCAAGCGGGCGCCCAATCAAAAGTGACACGGTCCAATTGCCAGACATAAATATTGAGATAGTTCGAGATCGAAAATGTCATGCCCTGACTGATGTATGCAGCCAGCCCCCCGGCTGCGAAAATCAGGAATGCGCGCTCTCTAAACGCTTCGATGATCTCTCCAAAGGCATCGCGCAGATTGAACGGTGATGGCTTGGTTTCTGGCAATTTCGCGACGAGATGGTGTTGACCGATTGCCGAACCCAAAACGGCGATTGCCATCAAAACAGCGCCGAACATGCCATAGGCGGGATAGCCTTCCTGTTCGAGCAGGCCATTTTCGCCCGGCATAAACACTGTGTAGGCCAGCACCATCATCAAAATGCCGCCCATCCATCCCGACAAATAGCGATATCGGAACAGAGTTGTCCGCTCGTTATAGTCCGATGTCAGTTCAGGTATTAGGCTGGTCGAGGGGACTTCGCAGGCAGACAGCAACAAACGCACCGCCACCATAATGGCAAGAAGTCCTGCAACGCTTGGCGCTTCTCCACCCGGAGGCGACCATAAAAGCACCCAAGCAAATGCCAAAGGTATCGGCGCTGCATAAAGCCAGGGGAGCCTTCTGCCCCAGCGCGTGTATGTGCGGTCTGAAAGGTAGCCGATGATGGGATCAACCACCGCATCAATCAGCAATGCACTCAATAGGACGAGCCCAACAAGGCCCGCATCCATGCCGAGCACCTGGCTGTAATAAAACAGCAGAAAAAACAGAAACCCGCCATCTTTCACGCCAAAGGCAACCGCCCCGAACCCGTGGATCAGCTTTAGACGAAGCGGCAATTTGCCTTCGACAATGCTCATAAACAGCGCCCGATTGTTTCCGTTCGCTGTGCGAATCCCATCACGATGGTTCTCCCAAACCTTGGCCCTTAGCGTAGCTTGGGCGGGGGGTTCGTCAATGATCGCGCCAATCAAATTTGCTTGACGTTACGGCATCGGGGTGAGGCACCGGGTTTTTGTAAAATTGGTGCAAATCCGCGCTTGCGGCTGCGCCAAAAATTACGATAACGTAAGCGTCAAGTGGGAGCTTACTGAGAGGAGAATCGGACGCTATGACCGATCTAGAAACATTCCGCAGCGAAACACGCGAGTGGCTTGAAGCCAATTGCCCAGCTGAAATGCGCGAGCCTGTGCGCGATGAAGAGGACGTCTATTGGGGCGGCCGCCGTGCCAAGTTTAAAAACGATGCACAAAAAGCATGGTTCGAGGCGTGCCTTGAAAAAGGATATACCGTCCCCGCTTGGCCGAAAGCCTATGGCGGAGCAGGTTTGGAGCCAGCAGAAGCCAAAGTGCTGCGCGAGGAAATGAGCCGCATCAATGCGCGCCCGCCTTTGTCCAGCTTTGGCATCTGGATGCTTGGCCCTGCGCTTTTGAAATTCGGCACGGAAGAGCAAAAAGTGCACTTCCTTGGCCAAATCGCGCGCGGTGAAATACGCTGGTGTCAGGGTTATTCAGAGCCGGGTTCGGGTTCCGACCTCGTTTCTTTGCAGACCTTTGGCGAAGACAAGGGCGATCACTGGGTCGTTAATGGCCAGAAGGTTTGGACGAGCTATGCCGACCATTGCGATTGGATTTTCTGCCTTGTTCGTACTGACAAGGAAGACAAATATCGCGGCATCACTTTCATGCTGTTCGATATGGAAAGCGAAGGCGCTTCAACCAAGCCGATCAAACTGATCAGCGGCAATTCGCCTTTCTGCGAGACTTTCATGGACAATGTGAAAGTGCCCAAGTCCTATGGCGAGGGTATTCCTGCGCAAGTGGGCGAGATCAATCGCGGCTGGGATGTGGCGAAGTACTTGCTCGGCCATGAGCGTGAGATGATCTCAGGCGCAGGCGGCGGTGATCGCACGGCTGCAATTGGCGCAGCGATGACGCGTCATGCGGCCAAAACGGGCGATGCAATTGATCCGGTTTTGCGCGCTGAACTTGCGATGTTCGATGTCGATGCACTGGCCTACGGCGCGATGGGGGAGAAATTCCTCGATGAAATCAAAGTCGGCAAGGCGCATCCCGCACAGCCCAATATGATGAAATATGCCGGGACTGAGCTTAACAAACGCCGTCACGAATTGATGATGACAGCGGGCGGTTCGCGCAGCCTTGAGTGGGAAAGCGAAGACACAGATGGCGGCAAACCATCGCGCAATTGGCTTCGCACCAAAGCGAACTCGATCGAGGGTGGTACGTCTGAAATTATGCTCAACGTGATTTCAAAACGCATTCTCGAACTCCCGGGATCGTAAAAACAATCTCCCCTCTCGCCTGCGGGAGGGGTCGGGGGTGGGGCTGCTTCGCGCAATGCCCACCCCGCTGCGACTAGGCCGCTATCGCGACCAAGTCTCACTGCCCCTCCCGCAAACGGGAGAGGAGTTTGGGAGAGAAAGAACAAATGCCCCTATATCACAACGAAGATCAGGCGATGCTCGCCGATACCGCCACCAGTTTCATGGCGGATGAAGGCAACATCGCCAAACAATTGCGCCATTGGCGCGACCGCGATTGCCCTGACGGATTTGGCCACGCTTTGTGGAAGCAAATGGCCGAAATGGGCTTTACCGGCATGCTGGTAGATGAAGATGATGGCGGGCTTGGCATGGGCCATGTTGAGGCTGGCATTGTGCTTGAACAAATCGGCCGCAACCTGACGCCTTCGCCTTTTCTGACCTCGTCCGTTCTGGCAGCGACCGCGTTAAAGCACGGCTCTGCTGAGGTGAAAGGTCGCTATCTTCCCGGCCTGATCGAAGGCGATAGCGTCTTTGCCGTCGCCATTGATGAAACTGCCAAACACCGCCCCGGCCGCATCACCACGCGTGCTGAAAAATCGGGCAATGGGTTCAAATTGAACGGCGCGAAAACTTTCGTCATTCAAGGCGCAAGTGCTGACATGCTTGTGGTGGCTGCCCGAACTTCGGGCAGTGATGAGGATGATGACGGCATCACTTTGTTTGCTGTGCCTAAAGATGCAGCAGGCATGAGCCATGATAGCGTGCGCCTCGTTGATAGCTCAATGGCAACGCACACCAAATTCGATAACGTAGAATTGGACGGCGATGCTGTCATCGGAGAGGTCGATGGCGGACGCGATATCCTCAACGCTATGCTCACCGCGGGCCGTATTGGTGCCGCCGCTGAAGGCGTTGGCGTTGCCAGCGGCGCGATGGATATGACCATCGATTACCTGAAGCAACGCAAGCAATTCGGCACGCTGATTGGCGAATTTCAATCGCTTCAACACCGCGCCAGCCACCTTTATTCCGAGGTCGAAATCGCGCGCGCTGCCGTCATCAAGGCACAGCAATTGCTCGATGCAGGCGCAGAAAGCGCTGAACTGATGAGCTCAGTTGCCAAAGCCAAAGTCGCCAAATCAGCTGGTCTTGCTGTGAAAGAAGGCGTACAAATGCATGGCGGTATCGGGATGACCGATGAATACGATATCGGCCTTTACATGAAGCGCGATCGGGCTTTGCAGGAATTCCTTGGTGATGCCTATTTCCACGCAAACCGCGTTGCGGAAATGAGCGGGTATTGAAGGATAAGAACCCCCTCCTTTTCAAAAGAGGGGTTGGGGGTGGTTGCGCGGCGCACAGCGTCGCGCTTGCATGGCAAATCCCACCCCGCTGCGACTAGGCGGCAAGCCGCCAAGTCTCACTGCCCCTCCCCTGAAGTGGAGGGGGTTTTGGGGAGAATTTCATGGATATCCAATCACTTTTCGGCCTTTCTGGCCGCATCGCGCTTGTCACTGGCGGCAGCCGCGGCATTGGCAAAATGTTTGTCGAAGGGCTGCTCGCTGCGGGCTGCGCCAGGGTTTATATTTCGGCCCGCAAGGTCGAACAGATGGACGCTACGATCAAGGAGTTTGGCGCGGACAAAGTCATCGGGATTCCCGCTGATCTGAGCCAAATGGATGGTATCCAGCATCTTGCTGATGAAATGGCCAACCGAGAAGATAAGCTTGATATCCTCATCAACAATGCCGGTGCCGCGTGGGGGCAAGACTACCTCGAATTTTCAGAGGCTGGCTGGCACCGGACGATGGATTTGAATGTCAAAACGCCGTTCTTCCTGACGCAAAAGCTGCACAACCTTTTGGTTGAAGCCGGGAAAGGCGATCATCTGGCAAAGGTTATCCATGTCTCGTCCATCGATGGCCAACGGATCAACCCTTGGGAAACCTATGCCTATCAGGCATCAAAAGCGGGCGTGATCCAGCTCACTCGGCGCATGGCCGCGCGGCTTATCCAAGACAATATCGTCGTCACCTCCATCGCGCCCGGCGCGTTCGTCAGCGAGATGAACCAGGCTGCCAAACACGCGCCTGATGCGTCTGCATCGATCATTCCTGCAAAACGCATCGGTACGAAAGAAGATATGGCCGCTGCTGCAATTTATCTGTGCAGCCGCGCTGGCGATTATGTTGTGGGCGATACGGTGACGGTTGATGGCGGGATCGTTAACGCGGCTTTGCCGGCGATGTTCAACGATTCTGCGGGCGGCGGATTGACGTAATCAGCCAAGAAACTGATCTGCAAAAGAGGCCGCCATCGCGTTTTGGCGGCCTTTTTTGTTGGGGTGATACGTTGCGGGGTATTCAACTGGCTGTAACCTCATTGAATTGGAGTGCGAACCTGAATGGAAGCAGTCTAGGAAAAGCGATTATGTTCAAGCCAAATGCTCTAAGATTTGCAGCCATCACGAGCCTGCTTGGATCAACGCTAGCCTTACCAACCAGCGCGCAAGACCGCGCTGCGCCGCCAGATTTTTCTGATGAACCCGAATTCGGTTTGCCAGATGAAGACGCGCCTTCAGAGATCGAGCCGGAAATGCAGGAAGCGCTCGACCGGATGGCCGAGGTGATTGAAGCGCTTGATGGGGATGCAAAGCGCGAAGGCAACAATTGGGAGTTGTCTGTCGATGATCAAATGATCCTTGTCGTGACAGATCCCAATGCAGGCCGGATGCGTATTATGACACCGATTGCGCCTGTCGAATTGCTGCCTGAAGGCGCCATGGAGCGGCTAATGCAGGCCAATTTCGACACCGCTTTGGATGCGCGATATGCCGTAGGGCAGGGCCTTGTCTGGGGCACATTCATCCACCCGCTCGACAGTTTGACAGTGCGCGATTTTGCCAGCGGTATTTTGCAAACGAAGTCTCTCGCGGACACATTCGGCACGACATTTTCAAGCGGCGCGCTGAATTTCGGCGGCGGCGATAGCGGCGCGATCATTGATGAACAGCTCAAGGAATTGCTGGAAGAGCTGGAAAAGCGCGAGACGGTGTGAGCAAGCCTTATTGCAGATTGTCGATATCGGTCTGCGTGACTGTGTAGGTCCCCGTGAATTCCACCACATCGCCTGGGCCAAGGACGGACCATGTGCCGTTATCCGCAACGCCATCGGTTGAATCGCCCGTTGGGGCTGCGTCTGTAAACAAGGTTTCATCAGCAGGTGTGGGCGCGGGGCCTGATCCATTGTGCACATCATTGATAGCGACATCACGGACGATCTCATTGCCCGTGTTGGTGACGCGGTAAGTGTAGGTTACGACTTGGCCAACGGTCACAAGCTCATCATCATCAGCCGTTTTTGTCATCGCCAATTGCGGGTTTGATAGAACATTGACCGTTGCAGTGGCTGTAGAACAATTGTTGGGAATACCGGTCTGACAGATTTCATAGCTATAATTGTAGGTGCCGGGCGATGCGTCATCTGAGATGGTTATCGTCCCATCGGCATTCATTGAGATAGAGCCGATCCCCGGCGTTGGTGCTGTGCCAGGGGTGAGAGTGACATTGCTAGTCGTGGCTTGCGCTGCATTGAGCGTGTCATTTCCCAAGACGCTGGCAGTGGTCACGTTACCGCCGCTTGTGTCGATCGTTCCGAAATTGTTGTTCTGGGCGAGGATAGATGGAGGAATTAAACCGATTCCATTGATCGCGAAATATTCATAGGTTGCGCATTGCGCTATCGTTTGGCCGGCCGTTGCTTGTCTTCCACTGCCGAACTCGACGCTAATTTCAATACGTTCAAGGTTGGCGAGGATGTCGTCAAAGTTAGCTACGTTTCCAGCGGTGAAACCGCCGGCGGCGGTGGTTAGCGGGACGGAAAATGACTGCCAACCTGACATGGGAAAGAAACCTGCGCCAACGGCTAGATCGGCCTGAACGCTTTGCCCACCATTGCCGACCAGAAGAACACGAAATGGGGCGCTGTTTTGTCCGCCACCACCATTATACGTGCTGTTGATCATCTCCCATTGGATGCTTCCGGATCCGTTGAGAATGCTGAGATCAAAACCCGCAGGCACACTAATGGCGCCGCTTTCAAAGTACATATCACCGCCGCTATTATCTATAAGCCAGGCATAGCCAGTGCCGTCTGGGGAGCGGGTATATCATTTGTCGCAAAGGTGTTGGGATTGGGGCACTGGTACTGGTTTGCTGGCGGCTGGCCAAAAGGCAAGATATTGCTGGCAGGATCAGTTGAGTGAATAAGTGGGCCAGTGATCGAAGTGTTTGAATTGTTCTGGTTTTGGAAAATCCAACCTTCAACCGTCGTATCAAAGTCAAATCCTATCGCCGCCTCCTGGGCGGAAGCAGGAGATGCCAGGATGAGAGACAAGCCTGTTATGCCCGCCCAACCTTTGGGATCAAAGAAACGAGTTGATCGAAGGTTTGACATAGGCCTGTGCAAATTAATCCCATTGTTGAACAGAGGTTTTACGAGCTATTCAATTGTGAGTGTTAGGCTTAAGTCCGTTAAACAGGAGTTTAAGTCAATCAAGTCACACGCCATATGTGACGACAATTTACATTGCCTTCAATCAATCAACCCATCAATTCGCGAACAAATGGGATCAGCCCTGTTTGGCGCGTGCGGCGCATGCGTTCTGCATCGAGTATCTCGCATACGCGGGCAAAGCATTCGTCGACATCGTCATTGATAACGACGTAATCATATTCGGCCCAATGGCTGATTTCGGCGCGTGCACGTTCCATGCGGCTATCGATGACTTCGGCTGAATCTTGCGCGCGTGCTTCCAATCGGCGGCGCAATTCATCAAGGCTGGGAGGCAGGATGAAAACGCTGACGACATCTTGTGCGTCTTTTTGGTAAAGCTGCTGTGTGCCTTGCCAATCGATATCGAACAGGAAATCGCGCCCCTCTTTCAACGCATTTCGGATTGCGCCTTTGGGGGTGCCGTATCGGTTGCCGAACACTTCGGCCCATTCATAAAAGTCGTCTTCCTCGATCATCCGATCAAAATCGGCATCTGATACGAAGGAATAATGGACTCCATCAATTTCGCCCGGGCGCGGTGCGCGCGTGGTGGCGGAAACCGACATTTCGATGTGGTCGTCTGCTTCCAAAAGCTTTCGCGAGAGAGTCGTTTTGCCCGCGCCTGATGGCGACGACAAAATAAACAACAGCCCGCGCCGTTTAAGCGCGCTGGTTTGCAATGGAGGTGTGGTTGAGGGTTGCCCGGTCATAGGCCTCGTTGGGGCAAAGGTGGGGGCAAAATCAAGAGGGCGGGGCGATTTTCTATGCCGTTTCTATGCCGTTTCTATGCGCTCTCAAGCCGTCTCACTCAGCATCACTGCTTTCTTCGGCAGATTGCCTTGCCTGCTGCACCGTGCGTCCGCGATCATAGAGGGTCTTTATCAGCATACCGCCTGCAACAACTGCCAATCCGGGCACTGAACGGGTCGCAAGCTTGCTTGCCCCATACAATGCGAGCGATTTTATGATCGTCCTTCCATCCACCAAGTCGCGCGCTTTGTCAGGATCGTAGGCGGCGATTACCATTCGCTTTTCCAATTGATCGAGCAGGATTTGCCCTGCTCCGCTGACCAGTAGACCCGTGATGACGGCATTGGTGGAAGGGTTGGTGCTGGGCAGAGGCACGCTGGCTTGCTCGTCGCTCGCCTCAGCGGCTTTATCAGATTTGGATGTGCGTTTTGCCATAGAGCCACCGGCTCCCTTCACGCGTTACTTTTTGCGGCCAAAATCAATTGAGACCACGTTAGAACCATCGTCATCGCCGTTGTCACCATTGTCCAAAGAGGCTTTGCGCTCGGTTCCGTCATTTTCCGCCTCGTCATGGCCTTCAGGTGCCATATCATCAACAGCGGCCTGAAACTGAAGACCAAAATCCACCGCCGGATCAACGAAAGCGGTGATGGCGGCAAAGGGCACGTCGAGCTTTGCAGGGATTTGGTTGAAAGACAGACCAACAGAAAAGCCTTCCTCGCGCACTTCCAATTCCCAGAATTTGTTTTGCAAGACGAT
>JBCAZT010000083.1:0-12473 GCA_038532855.1 Pseudomonadota bacterium | reverse complement strand
GACGTCCCGCCGCCATTGGCCTCGAGTTCTTCCGATAACGCGCTGTAGTCGACAGGATCGGTGAGGATCGTCACTGCACCATGGTTCTTCGCAGCAGAGCGCACCATGGACGGGCCGCCAATATCGATATTCTCGATAACCTCTTCCCGGCTTGCCCCTTTGGCGACTGTCGCTTCGAACGGGTAGAGATTGACCACGACCAGATCAATCGCGCCAATCGCGTGTTCTTCCATCGCGGCCACATGCTCTGGATTGTCACGTAATGCGAGTAAGCCGCCATGCACTGTAGGGTGAAGCGTTTTAACCCGGCCATCCATCATCTCAGGAAAGCCAGTGAGGTCGGAGACATCGCGCACGTCCAAGCCAGCTTCGCGCAATGTGCGCGCGGTGCCGCCTGTGCTTACCAATTCCACCCCGCGCCGCGCGAGGTCCGCGCCCAGCTCTGCCAAACCGGTTTTATCGGACACTGAAAGCAATGCCCGCTTGATCACAATCTCACTCACTTGTGCTTTATCCCATTTTCTTCAGCAGCCAGGAGAATTGGCCACCGCCGCGCGACGTCAATCCTTCGATTACCAATTGCTCGGTTGAAACCGGGCGGCCGGAGCTATCAACCCAAAGGCTGTCTTCACATGACAGTTCGACATCACCCACTCCGGCACCATCGCCGCGCAGGCGGAAATGCCAAAGCTTGCCATCTGGCAAAAGCAAACCGGCGCCTCTGCCATCTTCGGACATATGCACTTCGATGTTGGGGCCAAGATGGAAGCGTATGGCAAAGCCGACCTTACCGTTTTTGCCTTTGCGCGATGCAGGAACCAGAATGTCTTCGCCTGCCAGCTCCGTCCCATCAGCGCGCAGCGAAAGCACCCGGCGATGCGACAGACCGAAACGTGCCGCATATCCATCATGCGCGCCGGATACACGGGTCGCCTCACGCCCACTGCCCGCCAGATTACGATGCTCCACATCGACCGCTTCAACGCCTTTGCCCATCTTTCCATGCAGCAGAACCGCGGTAGAATTGGCATTATCCAACACCAAAGTGGAATGCGCAGCCGTCGCTCTTAAACCCTGACCGATACGCGCAGGCACCTGCCCGCCTGCCAAAGCAGAGCCGCCGCAATTGACAATCACCCTGTTTGGGCCATCAGACATTTCAAAAGCCAGCGTGGAAGCGCAGCCAATGCGTGCAACCCGCGCACGCGGCGGTGGGGCTGCGTCAAATTGGATCAGCGTATCGCCTCCACGCATTCGCTGAAAACCCCAATGCTCCGCCTCGGCAAGCGGGCGAGTGCGAACACCGCTGGCAGCGATAACAGCAGAAACACGGTCGGCGGCAATCGCGTGCTGGCCTTGCCATGAACCCAAAGCGCCATCGCCATGCCTCAGTGAAAGGAGCGGAGGCACCAGCAATTCGCGCATCACGACAAGCGCATTGGGTACTTCTTCATCCACCGCTTCATAACAGGCAATCAGATCGGTCAGCAGCGCAATGGTATCCATCTGCACCGACGGGCAACGCGACAGCACGCCGCCATCTTCACCGATGAGATCGCCCAGAGCCCGGATGAGCCCAGCCTCGCCATAGAGTTTTCGCGGGCGTCCTTCGGGAAGGAGCAAGCCTGACGCTGTGACAGCAGCCCAACCGGCCACTTCGCCAAAGCCGGTGCTGGAGCGCGCAGTCTTGCGATCGAGCCAATTGGCCGTTTCTTCAATCGCACTCAGCAATCTGCGGCGCAGCGTATCATTGCCGCCGCCAAGAATAATCGGCGCATAGACCAGCCAGGCCATCAACCTAAGGCCGGTTTTCTCAACTTCCCAAGCCGCACCCTTGCCGACCTGACGGTTTGCATCGAGCCAGAGACCTGTGATCCGCTCAGCAACGCTCACACAATCAGCGCGCGGCGCACTAGCAGCCAGATCAGCAAGCCAGCTGAAGGAATGAATGCAGCGCTCTACCCCTGGACTTTGCCGGGTGACGCCGGAAAAATCGACTTGGCCACTAGGCGCTTTGACCGAATGTATAAGAAAATGCCCTGCACGCAGAGCCACTCCAGAGGCGCGATTGCCAGTATTCTGTGTGAAAACTGTTGCGAGAAGGCGGGTTGGCGCTGGCCGCCGAAAAGGCGCGGCCAAAACCCGGCCCGGCACGCCCATGCGATAGGCCAGCCTAATCAGAGCCTCACCCGGTTTTGCTCGAGGTGCAACAACATCTGTAAGCGCGAGTGCACGCGATGGCTCCAGCGCATCCTCTGCACGAGGCGTTAGAGGGTCTTCGAACAAGGCCTGCGGATCATCCCCCTCGCTTAGCGGGATAGCCCGATCATCAGTGTCGCTATCGACCGGCTGCGTCTTCGCGTCCTGCGTATCGCGAAACAGCTCTGCCATCATGCATTCCCCTTTAATGCAGCAATATTGGCGGCATACTGACCCGGCCCGCCTTTGAAAGTGGCTGACCCAGCCACGAGAACGTCGGCGCCTGCTGCCACGCATTGTTTTGCGGTTTCAGCGTTCACGCCGCCATCGACTTCAAGATGTATGTCGCGACCCTTGGCATCAATCATACTTCGGATTGCCGCGATTTTTTCCAATTGAGATGGAATAAAACTTTGCCCGCCAAAGCCGGGATTGACGCTCATCACGAGGATCAGATCAATCATATCCATCAGATTATCGAGGGCGGAAACCGGCGTTCCCGGATTGAGCACCACACCCGCCTTGCAACCCAAAGCCTTGATCGCCTGCACGGTGCGATGAACATGGGGCCCAGCTTCAGGATGCACTGTGATGATATCAGCGCCCGCATCGGCGAAGGCGGCAAGGTATGGATCAACCGGAGAAATCATCAAATGCACATCAAACGGCTTTGTGGTGTGCGGACGCAAAGCCTTCACCACATCAGGGCCAATCGTGAGATTGGGCACAAAATGGCCATCCATCACGTCGATATGGACCCAATCTGCGCCAGCCTTATCAATCGCGCGCACTTCCTCGCCGAGACGTGCAAAATCGGCAGAAAGAATAGACGGAGAGATGAGCGGCGTGGATGGCATGGCGAAGGCGCCCTTTCGTGCGCAACTCTGCCATACGGCACGCCCGATTCGCCCCACAAGCGCGCGCGTGACAGTTTTTGCATGTTTTCCACGATGTTACCGCCCAAGGGGTCATCGGCACCGCCGGTTAACAAGCTCTGACATGAAATTCAGCAATAATTCACCGGTTAACTGGCATTTGAGAACCCACATTGGGTCTGTCCCACCGCAATTTTCGCGGCAAGGCTCGGCCATTTTAACTGACGGATTTTAATCATGATGTCTTTCGCAGCCCGATTGGGCGCTTACACACTTGCGGGGTTCGCCGCGCTTTCGCCTCTAGCTCTCGCCACTCCGGCGAGCGCCCAAGGCGAGTATGGTCAAAAGATCAGCAACAATCTGCGTTCCTGCGCCCCTGGCGCTGGACCGGCAGTGCGCGTGACTATTCGCGGCGTGAAAAGCTCTTCTGGCACTGTCCGCCTGCAAAGTTACCGCGCGACTAAATCTGAATGGCTGGAAAAAGGGCGCTGGCTCAACCGTATCGAAGTGCCAGCACGCAAGGGCACAATGACGATCTGCATGCCTGTACCCAAAGCCGGGAACTACGCCTTTGCTGCGCGTCATGATGTGAACGGAAACAAGAAAACGGACATCAGCACTGATGGCGGTGCTATGTCCAACAACCCTTCGATTAACATCTTCAATCTGGGCAAACCTGGCGTTGACAAAACCCGCTTTAGCGTAGGCAATACGGTCAAGAAGATGACAATCAATATGCTCTATTTGGGCTGATCTTATTTTGCGCGGTCGCGGCGATGTTGCCAAAGGGCGCGCGCCGCACTGGGGGCCGCAAGCAGCGGAAAACGCTCTTGTAGCGGTCCCACTTTCATTTCACGCCCGGTATGCCGCTTTATTTTCCAAGCGGCATAGCGCGCTGCCCCTTCAAAGGTTGTGGTCGCTTTTGCCAACCGGACAAGATTAAGCGGTTTTCCCAGCCTTTGACGTTGCCTCCACCAAGCGAGAATTGATCGCTTTGTTTCGCCGGGCAAATGCGGCGCTATCAGCGCCCCATCGCGTTCAAAGACAATTCCGGCAGCAAGTAGAGCATCGGGCAGCAATCCATCGAAATGCTCCGCGTTCTTACTCAGAATATCATCTTCGCGGCCCGGCTTTTCCACTCGCAATTCTGCTTTGTAAGTCGCTTGAAAAAGCGCGCGCCAATAATCGCTTTCCTCGCCAGTGTCAGGCCCGAGTGCGACGGCCAACCGCGCGGCCGTGACTGAAGCAGCTTCAATCCCTTCAACCACGCGATCGCGTGCCTGTTCATCGGCCACCCAAATCAGCCCGCTTGGCTGCACAAACCGCGCCCAAATGGTCGTATCCCTCAGCCCACCTGAGGCCGCCATGTGAAAAGTTTCAAGCGACATTTCGGCCACTTTGGCGCGCAACTCCTCGCCGCCTATTGTCCGCTCATGATAGCTCACGCGCGGCCAGATGCGCGGCTCATCATAACTGGCGTAGAGCAGATAGAAATCGAGCACGCCTTCCAATTCGCCTGTGCGCAGGTTTGAGCCATAAAACAAAACCGCAGATGCTCCGCGCTCTTGCGCCAGAGCGCGCGCAAACGCAGACACTTCGTCGCGTATCTGGCTCGATAATTGCCGCGAAATCCGTTTTAAAAGGGGCGCATTGTCAGCCATATCAAAAGGCTGCTCAGGGGACGACAAAGCGCAAAGCTGGACCTGACGCGAGCGAATATTCTCCGGCCGGAAATGCCTCGCCATCCAAGATAAACGGTTCATCCAATGTCAGCGAAAGGCTGGAGACAGCCAATTGATGCACACCGCGCTGGCGCAAACCCTTGGTGACAAGCCCCAATAGCATGGCAGGGATAAGCGCCGTGGTACGGCGTGAAATCTGATCGATTGCGAGCACTTTAAATTGCGCTGGCCCCGCCTTTTGAACCGCGCCAAATGGATTGATGCCAGCCGGCATATTTTCAAGGCTAGCAGCAAACAGCAATTGCCGGTGTGTCGCATCGCCATGCCCGCTATGCCCCAGCGGCGCATTATGCGGGCCGATACCGATTTCCATAGCCGCACCGCGCCGCCATTCATTTGCGCGGGTTGCTGTGACCGATTGGATCAAAGCCCAAATTGCCGTCGTCGCCACTGCAAGCGAGTTAAACGCTCCCAAACGATGCGCTGACTGACCGACCTGCGTTGCTTTGGTGAACGCCCCTGCGCCAAGGACAAAGCCGAACACCGGTGCGCTAGCGCCGTTCTTGTGTTGTGATCCTGCCTCGGCAAGCGCCAAAGGCCGGCGCTGCGCAAACGCGCCCAGCTGGTAAGCTCTGATAGCAGCATCGATATCCCATTCGCCCGGCAGCCGCAGATCATGCGCCAAGGCGTTGGTTTTGCCGCGCGGTAAAACGGCCAACGCCGGCCATTTATCGCCGAAAGCGGCATACCCGCAGGTCAAAACATCGCGGACCGTGCCATCCCCTCCATCTATCGCTAGGAGATCAATGCCCTGCTGCGCAAAATTCGTCAAAGCCTGCGGAAGAGCAGATCGATCACCGGGTTCAGCTATATGGATGTTGGGACCAAAATCGCGCTTTAGATCCTCGTGCGAGGCTGCGGCCAGTTTATTCTGATGACTGCGTGGATTGTGAATAATGCCGACGCGCGGCGCAGGGCCGCTGTGCGGTGCTAAAGTGGTGGGGGCAAGATCGCTCACAGCCGTTTCACGACCAGCAGCTTGCCAGCCCGGCAAACGCGCAAAATCGTAAATAGAGGTGGCCATATGGGTCCTTCATCACTTTCCCGAGCAGCGTAAATCGCCCTCCCAATGACACATTTTCATTAACCTGTCATGTAATGGAGTGCAGGCGCGCGACTTCAAGAGAGACGAGCTCTATCCGGTATGCGATGAACCATTCGGTTGCCTGCCTGTGGCCCGCTCGCATCATTTGCGCGGTATATTCCCCTTGTGATTGGCAAAAGCCGCGATAGGCTGCCTGAATGCTTACCGAGACACTTCTTGATGCCGCCCGAAGCCACGCCAATGGCATTACCGCCCTTCGCCGCGCGATCCATGCAGAGCCAGAATTGGGTCTCCAATGCCCGCTGACGATGGCCAAAGTTCGCGAAGCATTATCCGATTTGCCGCTTACCTGGCGCGAGGGCGCTTCTACAACCGGAGCGATTGCTACTTTGACCGGCGGCAAAGCCGGCTCTGATGCGAAACGGGTGCTTTTGCGCGGCGATATGGACGCACTGCCCATGGATGAGAAGACGGGGCTCGACTTTGCCTCAACCATTCAAGGACGGATGCACGCTTGTGGCCATGATACGCACACTGCCATGCTCACAGGGGCAGCGCGCATTCTGTGCGAGAGGCGTGAGGACTTAACCGGCATCGTCGATTTCATGTTCCAGCCGGGCGAAGAAGGTTTTCATGGCGCGCGGTATATGATCAATGACGGTCTTCTTGATCCGCTGCCCGATGCCGCGTTTGCCCTACATATCATGCCAAACGCACCCTATGCCGTGATTGCAGGCAGACCTGGCCCATTGATGGCAGCGGCTGACCAATTCACGATCACCGTCACCGGTAAAGGCGGACATGCATCCATGCCGCATGATTGCGCTGATCCAATCCCGGCAGCAAGCGCAATAGTTTCTGCCATACAGACCATGGTCACGCGCCGTTTCAAATCGACAAGCGCAGTGGTGGTGACTGTGACCCAGATCCATGCCGGAACCACACACAACATTGTGCCGGATGACGTGATGATCGCTGGCACTATCCGGACCTTGTCGGCCGAGCACCGCGCAAAGGCGCAAGAGCTGTTGGCCCAGACCGCAAACGCAATTGCCGCAGGTCATGGCGTGTCCGCTGCGACTGAAATCGAACATGGCTATCCCGTCACATTATGCGACCCGCGCGCGGTGAAGCTAGGCCAAAAGGTGGTGCAATCCATGGGCGGTGATACAGATTGGAATGATCTGGCCGATCCTATCATGGGCGCTGAAGATTTCTCATACGTCCTTGAAAAAGTACCGGGCGCGATGTTCTTTTTGGGTGTCGCGAAGGAAGGTGATGATGATTGGCGTTGTGCTTGCTCGCTTCACAATCCGCGTATGCATGTTGATGAAGGGGCGATGCCGCATGGGGCTGCCATGTTAGCAGGCTGCGCGGTGGAGTTTTTCGAGAACGGATTTGCGGGGTGACAATCCACAGAAATTCTCCAGTTTGGCGGCAGTGAAGCGATAAGTCTTCTTCAATTCGCCATCGCCATGCGCCAAGGAACCAAGGCATGTGGAGCGCGACCCTTTGAAGAAATCGGGCAACATCACAATTGAGGATGTAGCCAAAGCTGCAGGCGTATCGCGTCAAACCGTTTCGCGTGTCATCAATGCGCAGCCCAATGTCCGCCCCAGCGTCCGCGAAAAGATCGAAACGGTGATTGCAGATCTGGGATATGTTCCCAATCAAGCCGCCCGGAGAATGGGTGGGTCCCGCAGTTATGTAATCCTTGCAGCCTTTGAGAAAGACGCTGTCGGTCGCAGCGATGGCCGATTGCCGCTCGATGCCATCATGCTCGCCGGCATGCGCGCCTGCGCGCAGCATGGGTTTAACCTTCAATTCGCCGAGTTAGACACCTCTTTGGGTGACACTTCTCAGCAATTGGCACGCAGTCTCACATCGCTAAAACCTGATGGCGTTGTCCTGCTGCCGTCTTTGGAAGAAGATCAGGATTTGCGCGAACTGCTCAATCAACGCGACATAGCCACAGACTATCTGGGCCAGCGCGGCGAGTTTGGCAGGATGGTCCCGGGCCTTGATGATGGGTTTTTCGCAGAATCAGCCGCAGAACATCTGCTCGCTCATGGCCACCGCCAAATCGGATTTATGAGCGGGCTTTATGATCCCACGCGATCAAATCGCCGGCGAGAGGGTTACACCAAAGCCTTGGTAAAAGCCGGTAGCCGCGCGCATGGCCACTTTGTCGCCAATGCGCCTATGGGGCTCGAAGAAGCATATGATCTCGCACGCACCTGGCTGACCCCCACCATCCGCCCGACAGGGATTATCGCGGAAACCGAAGAAACTGCGCGAGCAGTTCTGCGCGCGGCCAAAAGCTTGAACATCGCGGTGCCTGCCGAATTGTCCGTCCTCGTTCTCGATGAATGCGATGGACTTGAACATACAGAGCCCGCTTTGACAGCTCTGCATCAAGCCTATGCCGCACATTTTGCCGCTGCTTGCGAAAGGCTGATGCATCAAAACACCAAGGGCGAAGTAGCCAGTGACGAACCCATGGCGCGTGATGATGGCTTTGCGTTAATAGAGAGAGGCAGTGTGAGCGCGGCACCCCGAACAAGATAACGCAACGGCTCGCCTTGCCGACCTCTCGCCAAACTGGGCACTGATGCGATCAGATCCAGCCCTGCAAATCTCAACACAAAACTGAAGTGTTGCTCGGAATTCTGGGCGTTTATTATTGCATGGCAGAGAGTAAGTCACTGATTGGGCAGTATGTTCATAAGAAAGTAACCATCACCAGAAACCCCTCGATATCCATTCCTTTTTTAGATTTCTAAGAACGTCGTACGTATTTCTCCGAGGGTCCCTGACACGAAAAGTGCAGGAATCGCATGGAGACCAAAATGAAACTGACTAAAATTGCCCTCGTTGCAGCTCTCGCCACGACCGCTTCTGCAGCCTACGCACAAGATGCAGGCGACAGCGTTGATGTAGATGCATCAACCAACATTACTGACAGCTTTGACGACAATTCGGATCGCGTCTTTAATGACAGTTTCGATGATAACTCGGACAACAACACCGAAAGCTTCAACGACAACTCTGAGCGCGTTTTTGAAGACAGCTTCGATGACAATTCACGCGACTTTAACGCAGGCGTTGGCTTCAACACCAATAGCGGATTTGGCGATAACGCAATCGTTGCAGAAACCACCTTGTCAAACGTCGTGACCGGCGTTGACGTGGATTTTGGCGACGTTGAAGATTCAGCACGCTTTAACGCCCAGCTTCGCAACAATGGCAATGCCTTCAGCAACTATGCTGGCATGAACGCTCTGAACCAAAACACCGGTACAGGCGCTTCGCAAAACGCAAGCGTGACAATCGCCGTATCAGGCGACGGCTTCGGCGGAAACTAAGTGAGATCAGCGAAGGGCTCACCTGCACGCGATTGCTGCATGTTAGCCCTTCGCCACCGGAGACCACCGATGAATAGACTTCATACCACTTGCGCTTTGGGTCTCGCGCTTCTTGCTGCTCCTGTTGCAGCTGAGAATGGCGAAACCGCAGCTGTTGCAGACACTGCGACAAGCGAAGCAGCCGCAAGCCCCTTTGGCAAAGCCGAGCCGATTGCCGAGCAAAAGCTCGCCAAAATCGCCGGCCGCGAAGATATCAACCAGGTTACCAATGCTGATCAGAACAACTCTGTCAGCGGTAATGATGTGGGCGATAACTCAGTAACGGGCCAAATCGCCGTATCGGATCAGGCATTCAGCAACACCAATGGCTTTGTGATCCTGAACGCAAACACGGGCAACAATGTCGCGATCAACGCCTCGATCCAGGTAAATGTTGCTCTGCCCGCTGCCAGCGTAACCAGCCAGTAACGGGTGAGGCACTAGAGACAGTTCATGCGTATTGTTGGCCCCTTTCGCTTTATCGCTACGGCGCTTTGTGCAGGCACGATGCTATCTGCATGCGGCGCTGTGCCGATGAGTGATGAGCGCGTGCAAATGAGTACGCATCAAGGGCTCTTTGCCCTCGATCTTCCCCAGCGTACACTTGTTGAGACCAAACATGACACCGTTGTGCGTCAGCAATTTGATTTCAGCTGCGGTTCTGCCGCCCTCGCAACACTCTTAAGCTACCACTACGGGCTTTCTCGAGGGGAAGACGAAGTGTTTCAGGGCATGTGGCGCGATGGTGATCAAGACGCGATCCAACGCCTAGGCTTTTCGCTTCTTGATATGAAGCGTTACCTCGCCGCTGGCGGCCTCAATGCCAATGGCTACAAGGTTGATCTTGAGCAAATCCGGGACGCAAACGTGCCCGGCATCGCTTTGATCGCGCCCGATGGTTATCGCCATTTTGTGGTGGTCAAAGGGGTAGAGGACGACTTTGTTTTGGTCGGAGATCCCTCCTTGGGACTTCGCCGGATGGACCGCAAATCTTTCGAGGAAACTTGGAACGGCGTGTATTTTGTCGTGACCAATGGACCAAAAATTAACCATGTCCCCCTTAATGCAGACGCGCAATGGAACCGCGTCGCCGCCTTTGGCGTGGATCAGGGCATTTTCCAACCAGTCGATCAGCAAGCGCTGAGTTTGACTGCGCCGGGCTTTGGAGAGTTTTAATTGAAGCGAATTGTTCGCCTTATTCTCGCAGTTTTCGCCATTGTGGCGTCACCTGCTGCTGCACAATCGCCGTTTGGCGATGTGGCAGCAATGGATGACACCGAATTGGCTGAGGCACGCGGGGGCTTTATCCTGCCCGGCGGTCTAGATCTGGATTTCGCCATTTTCCAAGAAACCAGCGTTGATGGAGAGCTCGTTTTGCGCTCATCATACGTGCTGGCTGAAACCGGACCCGTTGTATCCGTAGAGCAAGTGTCAGACACCGGCAGTGTTGAGACATTGGAGGATGCATCAGGAAGCACCGTAACCATCGAAATGAATGGCTCACGTGTAACCCATTTGGCTGGTCGGGTAACCGGCAGCGCTATCGCCAATGTCGCGGACAACCGCACCATCACCACCGTCACCACTGTTGATATCGATCTTTCTCGCACCTCTTTGGGCGAAGTTGGATCGCTAATCCCAACCTTGGGAACGCTTGCTCAAGAGACAGCAAGCTTCGGTTTTTAACCCTTAAGGTTCTAATCGAAGCCCGATTGGGTGACGTGATATGCGCAAGGTTTTGCGTGGTTTAATTCTGGGTTTGGCAGCTTTCGCGTCATCCCCTATCGCAGCGCAAGATGCACCGCCATCGGATGCATCTGAAGTGGCGTCCTCCGTCAGCATCAGCGAATTGGCTGAGCTTCGCCGCGAGGTCGCGTCTGAACGTGTCGCGGTCCTCAATCAGATCGAAGCGCTAAAAGCCCAACAAGCGCGCCTCGCCTCCCTAGAGCAGCGCCTCTCAATCGCGCTTGGTGAACCTCAACCATCGCCCCAACCAGCGCCGATCAAAAAGCCACAAATGCGACTTGCATCAGCGGCAGAACCGCGCACTCAGCAAGTCGAAACGGCTCCCGAGCAATCAGTTGCGCGCTCAACTTCCCCTCAACAAGCCGTCAATCAAACCTCGCAGCCGCAAACCGCAGTGGGTGTCGCCCCAGAAGACGAAGGCCGCCAGCCAGAAATCGCTTCCCTTGGCCGCCGAGGCAGCGCGATAACGCAAAAAGGCCGCCTTAGCGGTGAAGTCGAATGGAGTTACGCGCGCGCAGACCGCAACAGAGCCCTATTCCGCGGCGTAGAAGTGGTGGAATCGGTCCTAGTCGGTGTCTTCGATATCAATGAAAGTCGCCAGGACGTTTTCACCAATTCGGTTGGTTTTCAATATGGCTTAACCAGTGATATCGAGGTAGGCGTAGATGTCCCCTTCGTTGCGCGCTGGGACACTTCGGTGCTGACACCAGTCGCAGCGTCTGGAGATGACGCGCGCGAAATTGACAACAACGCCAATGGCTTTGGCGTAGGCGACATCACCCTTTCCGCCCGCAAGCAATTGCTCGCACCACGCGGCTTTGGCCCATACATTATTGGAAACGTACAGGCGACAATCCCCACAGGCACGGGCCCTTTTGAAGTCGCGCGCAATGAATTTGGCGAAGCTTCTGAAGCAGCCACAGGATCAGGCTTTTGGGGTGTCACAGGAGGGCTAACCGCAATCTTGCCCAGCGATCCGGGTGTTTTGTTCGGAAGCCTTAGCTACACAAAGAATTTCGCCGATACGGTAAACGCTGAAATCCCGCCTGTGCGCGTGACACGGGTTGATCCGGGCGATTCTGTGTCATTTAGTGGAGGCGTCGGCCTGGCGCTCAATCCGCGGCTGTCTTTGAACTTTGGCTATGCCCACACTTGGGGCTTTGGCACCGAAACCACGACAGTAAGCGCCGAGGATGAAACCGCATTCAACACTCAAACCTCTCGCGATCTGCAAGTGGGCCGACTGCTTTTCGGAACGACCTACAAAATCGACCAGAAAACGAGCGTCAATTTCGGGCTAGAGGCTGGCCTTACCGACGATGCCACAGACCTAAGAGTGTCCCTGCGCATTCCGTTTGTGTTTTGAATAATCGGTCTAGCGAACAACCAACCCATTGAAATAATGGCGCACCCGAGAGGATTCGAACCTCTGGCCTCTGCCTTCGGAGGACTGTGGCATTAG
>JBCAZT010000082.1:0-12574 GCA_038532855.1 Pseudomonadota bacterium | reverse complement strand
AAGAATTGGAAGATATTCTAGCCTTTGTAGCCACACCATCGGGCCAAGCTTTTATGACAAAGCAAACCCAAATCATTGCGCACCCCGCGTTTGCCGAGGCTAACCAGGCGTTTATTGAAGAGACTTTGGGTGTGGTGACCAATCGAATGCCCGCACTGATAGAGCGTTTACAAGCCTATGAGGCTTCTAAAACTGGCGGCGGTTAAGGAGCAAATGCTCACCGCAATAGCCATTCGGTTATCCGTGCCATGAGCCCCACTACGCCAGATTCAATCGAAAGACGAACGTTTTACGTCTCAACAATAGCTCTTTTGGTGGTGTTTACCGGGCTTTTGTTGGCCGCAATCGTTCCACTGCGAATGGTCTTTGAGTTAGCCAGCACTGGTACTATTGATTTAGACGCTGGCTCACCAACAAGAAGAAAAATTCCCGTTTGGATCCTTTACCTCGGATCGACGATGATATTTTTGCCAATATTCTGGTTTACAATCCCAATTTGGCGTTACCTTCCAAACCGTGAGATGTTTCAACTGACCTGTGACGGAATTCTGTTGCGAAACAGATTGATAAAGAAAGAGGACGTCACAGGATTTCGCTTCTCGTTTATCCGAGGATATCTTTTGCAAACAACGCAAGGAGCGTTCTCGATACATCCGGCTATGAGCGCAGGCGCAACCGAAGCTCTTATTGAGGCATTCCCGAAGACACCGCCATATGGAGGGCGAGTGCCATCGTTTTGGCGTTACAAGAAATAATCACTCGCCAAAAAACCAACCATGATCTAAAAAATGGTGCAGCGCACAATGGATTCTCATGGAAGCCATCAAAATGTCAAGTTCAGCTAAATCAGTAGTAGCACCCATCACTATCGCCATCGCTAGCCAAAAAGGCGGCTCGGGTAAAACGACCCTCGCCGTTAATCTCGCCACACGCGCGGCGCAGGCTAAGCATGAGAGCTGTGTGATTGATACCGATCCGCAGGCGACAGCAGCGGCTTGGTCTGATTGGCGCGGGGATTTCCTGCCCGTGGTTGTCACCGCTCCCCCTGCCCGCCTTGGCCGCACGATTGACAGCGCGAAAAAGCAGGGCGTGGATTTTATCGTCATCGATACCCCGCCCCATGCCGATGCTGCCGCTCGCGAGGCTATCAAGGCGGCTGATATTGTCCTAATCCCAACCAAGCCGCGCGCTTTTGATCTGGCAGCACTTGAGCCCATCGCAGACCTTGTGAACTTTGCCCAAACGCCCGCCTTTGTGGTGCTCAACGCGGTACCATCGGGCGCAACCAAAATTTCCAAAAGCGCCAAGGATGCAGCGAAGGAAATGGGGCTAAAAGTTTGCCCGGTTGAATTGGGTGATCGTGCAGCTTTCCACCGCTCCAGCGCAAAGGGCGAGACAGCCGCTGAAATCAATCCCGAAAGCAAAGCGGCCCAAGAGATCGACAAATTGTGGAAATGGCTCTCAAAAGAGCTCAAAAAAGCGGCGAAGGACTAAGCGTCCCGCAAACACACAAAAACAACGTCGAAAAGCGCATGATATGGGGTGGAGCTATTGCCCCGCACCCACTATGTAGCGCCCATGCGCATCGCTATAGCATCAGACCACGCCGCAACGGACCTTAAAACCGAGCTTATCGAATGGCTCATGGATACAGGCCATGAAGTCGCCGATTTGGGCCCGGATGAAGGGACAAGCGTCGATTATCCCGATTATGGATACAAGCTTGCAGAAGTCGTCGCTGAAGGCGTCGCTGAAGCTGGCGTTGCTCTTTGTGGCAGCGGTATTGGCATATCAATCAGCGTCAATCGCCATCCGGGCGTGCGCTGCGCTTTGGTGTCAGAACCGCTATCCGCCGCGCTTGCTCGCGAACACAATGATGCAAACTGCATTGCCCTTGGCGCCAGATTAACAGGCATCGAAATGGCGAAAGCTTGCGTATCTGCTTTTCTGGAGACCGAATTTGCCGACAAAGGCAATCCTGAAGGTCGCCATCAACGCCGGGTTGCAAAGCTCGGACATCCGCCTGTTCAAACTGACACAATCGAGACCCTCCAATGAGCACAGCCCCTTCAGACGTACTCAACCCAATGGATGCATTTTGGAACGATGATCTGGCCACCGCCGATCCCGAAATTGCCGCGGCCGTGGGCAAAGAGCTCGCCCGCCAGCAGGATAAGATTGAGTTGATTGCGTCTGAAAACATCGCTTCAAAAGCGGTGCTGGAAGCAACAGGCAGCGTCTTCACCAACAAATACGCCGAAGGCTATCCGGGAAAGCGCTATTACGGCGGGTGCGATTACGCTGACGTGGTCGAAACCTTGGCAATTGACCGGGCAAAGCAACTGTTTGGATGCAACTTTGCCAACGTCCAACCGAACAGCGGCAGCCAGATGAACCAAGCGGTCTTCCTCGCCATGCTTCAGCCCGGCGATACTTTTATGGGGCTCGATCTCAATTCAGGCGGGCACCTTACGCATGGTTCGCCGGTCAACATGTCTGGTAAGTGGTTCAATCCTGTAAGCTACGGAGTTCGCAAAGAGGATGAACTCATCGATATGGATGCAGTCGCGGCAACCGCTCGTGAGCATAAGCCCAAGCTGATCATCTGCGGCGGCACGGCCTATTCGCGCCAATGGGACTTTGCAGCCTTTCGCGCGATTGCCGATGAAGTGGGCGCTATTCTCCTTTGCGATATGAGCCACATTTCCGGTCTCGTCGCAGGCGGCGCGCACCCCTCGCCCTTCCCGCATTGCGATATCGTGACGTCAACCACGCACAAATCGCTTCGCGGTCCGCGTTCTGGCATAGTTTTGTGGAACGATGAGAAATACACAAAGCCGCTAAACATGGCGGTGTTCCCGGGTCTTCAGGGTGGACCGCTGATGCATGTGGTCGCCGCCAAAGCGGTCGCTTTCCGCGAAGCGCTTCGCCCCGATTTCAAAACCTACGCGCACCGCATTGTCGAAAACGCGCGCGCGCTGGCGGCGAGCCTTGAAGAGAACGGCCTGCGCATTTGTTCTGGCGGAACGGACAATCACTCCATGCTGGTTGACCTCACAGCAAAGGACGTAACCGGCAAGGATGCCGAAAAGGGCCTCGATCGCGCTTGGCTCACCTGCAACAAGAACGGCATTCCTTTTGATACGCGCTCACCTTTCGTGACCTCAGGCATTCGCCTTGGTACCCCTGCAGGGACAACACGCGGCTTCGGACCCTCTGAATTCCGCCAAATCGGTGCATTGATCGCCGAAGTGGTCGAAGGCCTCTCAACCAATGGCCCTGAAGGAAACGGTCAGGTGGAAGAAAGCGTGCGCGGCAAAGTGGCTGAATTGTGCGCAGCCTTCCCCGTCTATCCTGACGCGTAAGGGGCACCGCCAATATGCGCTGTCCTTTCTGCGCCAATGAAGACACACAGGTCAAAGACAGCCGGCCAACAGAGGACAACACCTCGATCCGCAGGCGTCGCCAGTGCAATTCATGCGGCGCTCGCTTCACCACGTTTGAACGCGTCCAATTGCGCGAAGTGGTTGTGGTAAAAGCGGGACAGGATGGCGAAGAGGCGCGGCGCGAACCTTTCGACCGTACCAAACTAGACCGATCCGTCGCCCTTGCTTGCCGCAAGCGCGGTGTAAGCCAAGAGCAGATCGATCGCCTTGTTTCGGGCATTCAGCGCCAGGTGGAAACCGCAGGCGAAGCAGAAGTCGCATCAGAGCGCATTGGCGAGCTTGTGATGGACGGCCTTAAAGCGATCGACAGCGTTGCCTACATCCGCTTTGCCAGCGTCTACCGAGACTTCTCAGAAGCGCGCGATTTTGAAGAGTTTGCCAGTACCGTCGCGGAAGCGGCGAAGGATTAGGGTGCAAAGCAAACCCATCATCGTCCTTGTCCGGCCGCAACTAGGCGAAAACATTGGGAAAGCTGCGCGGGCCATGCTCAATTTCGGGCTTACCGAAATGCGCATTGTCAATCCGCGCGATGGCTGGCCCAATCCATCAGCTGGACCATCAGCGGCGGGCGCGGATCTGGTTCTAGATGGAGCCAAGATATTCGATACCACCGCTGAAGCCGTGGCAGATTGCGAGCATATTTACGCCACCACAGTGCGCAAACGCGGAGTGACAAAACCCGTTGTGGGCGCAGATGGCGCAGCGCAGCTTATGCACCAGCAGTCTGGCCGTCATGCCGTGCTGTTCGGGCGCGAGGCGTCCGGGTTAGAGACCGAGGATGTCGCACTTGCCCGGCATATTCTGACAGTGCCGATCAATCCTGAGTTCGGATCGCTCAACTTGGCGCAGGCGGTTATCCTTGTTGCCTATGAATGGTCACGCATGGCCCGCGCAGGCGAAAGCAGCGATGACAGCGATAGCAGTCTGATCCAGCCAACCGCACAGGACGAATTGCTTCCCCCCGCCCCGCAGGCCGAGCTTGATGGCTTTATCGGCCATTTGGAAAGTATGCTCGCCCCGCGCGGATATTTCCTTCCCGAAGCCCGGGCCGAAGCCACCCGTCGCACATTGCGAAGTGTCATGACAAAGCCGGGCTGGAACCACCTCGAAATCCGAACCCTACGCGGTATCTTGAGCACGCTGGAGCGAGAAAAGCGCGATCTTTGAAAAAGCCGCTTTATTGTCGCCCAAGCAATCGATAACTCACTTCGCAGTTACACATTGTGTTGCTTATCGATTTCCCGTCCAACCCCCTAACCTCTTTGACTGGACCTCAAATTATGAAAACCGCATTGTTCGGCGCTGCTGCGCTTATGCTCCTGCCTGTTTCTGCCACAGCTGCTTTTGGTGATCCCGTCAGCAAAGAGGAAAAAGCAACCAACGCTGAGGCCAAAACGGAAAAATCCGAAGACCAAGCAGCAGAGACAAAGGCAGAAGACAAAGTCACGTGCCGCTATGTCCGTCTCGACACCAGCAGCCGCCGCAAAACCAAAGTGTGTCGGACCAAAGAAGGTTGGCTGGAGCTCAACAATCCGCGCTGATGCCACAAGGGGCTCTCTATCCTCTTGACTAACCAAGCGCGCCTGCTATCGGGCGCACTTCGCAAATTGGCTCCGCACCCCGGTGAAGCGGCGGCCGCATTCAGCAACAGGCTGGGTGGAGCGATGCCGGGTTAAACGATTGCCAACCCACCTTGTGGAACGGGCGATCCTGCAAATTTGAAGGAAAGACATATGTCAAAGCGCAAAAGCGCCAAGTATAAACTCGACCGCCGGATGGGCGAAAACATCTGGGGTCGTCCAAATTCTCCGGTCAACAAACGCTCTTACGGCCCCGGCCAGCACGGTCAGCGTCGCAAGAGCAAGATGTCAGACTTCGGTCTGCAACTGCGCGCCAAGCAGAAGCTGAAAGGCTATTATGGCGACGTGACCGAGAAACAGTTCCGTTCGACCTATAAAGACGCCACCCGCATGAAGGGTGACACAGGTCAGAACCTGATCGGCCTGCTTGAGCGTCGTCTCGACATGATCGTATACCGTGCGAAATTCGCGCCAACGATCTTTGCTGCACGCCAAATCGTGAACCACGGTCACATCTATGTGAACGGCGTGAAGTGCAACATCCCATCACGCCGCTGCGATCTGGGCGATGTAATCAGCCTTGGCAGCAAAGCGAAGGAAATGGCTCTCGTCATCGAAGCGCAAAGCCTGCCAGAGCGTGAGATCCCCGATTATGTCGTTCCCGATGGCAATGACAAAGTGGCCTTCACCCGCGTACCCAAACTTGACGAAGTGCCGTATCCGGTAACGATGGAACCAAACCTCGTGGTCGAGTTCTACTCGCGCTAATTAGCGGGACAATGAAACAAACAAAGGCGGTCCTAAATGCGGGGCCGCCTTTTTTGTTTGTGGGCGAGCAATGATGGACCTGATGCACCCTGTTTTGCTGTTGTTGATATAGGCCAGCCCACTCCTGGTGGCCAAGCGCCTTAGTCCTGAAATGCCATGGAACTGGCGGGGTCTGACGCGAAATGAGTCCACCACCAGGCCCGCGTTGGGTCACGTTGCAATTCTTCTCTCGGCCATTCGATCAGATTGAAATCATCGATCTCAATTAGCTTGTTTCCATGCGCGCTCTTATCATCGAAGCGGATCTTTAAGATGATACGAAATGCTCTTGCAGCACCGTCTTTTTCTTCAGGCCGGTCGAAATCAAAGCGTAGACTTTGCCAATCACCTGCGTTCATGCGTTGCTTCGCAATTGACACACCGCGAACAGACGGCGTAGGCGTTGCACCTTCCTGTGGCCTGGTCTTCGCGATCAATTCAATCTCAGCAGCGCGTGGCAGCTTTATCTGAGTTTCAAGCGTGAATCTCGTCGAATAGATATCGCGGATATAGGATCGAGAATAGAGATAGGCGGATTTCCCAGCTCCGTCTGGCAGCACCGCCATGAACCCTTCTCCATTGGTTCTTTGACGAAAGTCGAGGGCGGCATTGCGTGTCATCCAGAAGCGATCATCGGCTTCATTGAAAACAGTGTTCTCAAAATCTCCGCGCGGGATCAGGTTGCGCCCCAAAGTGCCCTTATCGGTGAGGCAGGAGGGTGCAAACGTTGCTAGATTGAATTTTCCCGGATCGCGGCAATCAGGCTCGCGAAAACCTTTGCGTTTTCGCCATACGACCGAATGGCCTCCGCTCCGGGCCATGATTGTCCCCATTTCAGCAGATAGCCAATGCAATCGGCGCAGCGATGCTTCTCTCATCCCTCCAACAGCAGGGACCGGCCTATAGTCCAGCATTTGCAACGGGATGACTTCTGCCCGGAGGAACTTTCCTCGTTCGAGCCATACCTTCAAGGCATAGGTCACATGCGTATGCGGGTGTTCTTGGTCGAACAGAAAGTTGCCTAGTGAATGAGCGATCAAGCCGCCACGATAGATCTCTAGTCCGTGTGTGACGTGCGGGTGATGTCCAATCACCAAGGGTGAACCTTTTTCGATTGCAGCCCGAAAGCGAGGCAGAGAAAGGTCAGATGGCCGATCAGCATACTCCAAATTCCCATGGAAATGCATAATGGGAAGATAGCCTGCGCGCCTTTCCCGCTTTGTCACTCGTTCCACATCGCTTCGTCTACCCCAGGCCGCACCTGCCTTCGTTTCAGTAGCGGTCTGGTTGGGAACCCACGTGCCGCGCCACCCGACGAAACCAAAGATGCCAAGGTTTTGTCCCTTAACGTCGAAACGGGATGCGCGTTCGGCTTCAGCCACATCCATCCCTGCTCCAGACCATGCGACCCCGGCCCCATCGAGCGCCTCAATCGTTGTCCTTACTCCAGCAGCACGGTAATCAGCGGTATGATTGTTCCCTAAAGAAACATGATCGATCCCTGCTCGGGCAAGTGCGCCTGCCAATTCGGGAGGCGAAAAGAAGAGGTACTTTTTGGGCGATGGAGGCCCGGGTTGCGTAGCTGCAACAACGGATTCAAGGTTGATCGAGGCCAGATCGCTTGTTTCGATATAGGGCTTTATGGGTTCGAACAAATGGTCAAGATCTTGAGAGAGGGTTGCGTGATCAAGGACTGCTTGCTCGCCCCTGGGAGCGTTAAAATAACGGCGGCCAGCCATGCTATCTCCGCCAAAAAACAGCTCAATTCGGCCCTCCTTTCTTGCGACAAGCTCGATCGGAGGAACGTTCAAACATCCACATTGGTCATCGCGAATCTCAGCGTTGCCAAAGGTTTGAACCATCGAAAAGATAGCATCGCCGCTAATAACGACCTTGTAGTATGTTGAGATCGGAACAGAGGTGGCAAAGTGACCATCTTCGGCGATTTCTGCAGAAATCCCGTTTACTGTGACGCTTAGCTTGTCGCTTTTTACACGATCACGTCGACCATCGAGCATCCCCGCTATCAGTATCTCGCCTGGACCAGCATGTTCGCCACCAACCAACGCATGATCAGGATGCGCCGCTAAAGGAGAGCTAAAGAGCAACACCGTAAGGGCGAGCAATCTGGATAATCGAAGGATCGTCATCATGGTTTACATCATACTTACCAGATGCCTAGATTTGGTTAACAAACACAGACACATGCGCGCATTGAAGCAGGTTTAAAAAGACCGCTGCAGCCCCGGGATCACAATCGAATTGCCTTACCTATAACGCGCAGATCGGTGCGCCTTATCGAGCGAAAGCAATGATCGCTCCCACCTACCCTTTTCAGTCATTTTGTCCTTATGACGAGCCGCTCCAAACCAGACAGACGCGTCAGGTCGGCTGGAAACCACAATTAAGGAGTGCGATCGAGGCTCTCAACAGCGCTCCCGTGCGCACCTTCTCCCTCAGCCCCTTCTCATAAGAAAGAGGCATAGCCTTTCACCTCCAGCCCTCAATCCATGTCCAATGGGCAAAGCTCGTCGGGCCGTCCAATGCCGCAGCGCTGAGCACGGGGTAGAACAGCGCAAACATAGCGATGCTCGCGGCCAATACACCATAGCTCCATTTGTCCCAGCCATTGGCGCGCAACTCGCTTAAGCAAAGGGCCAGCGCTGCGAGAAGGAAGCAGCTTGGCATCATATAGTGGTAGTAAAACTGCACAGGCTTGGGCGCGATCAGCCATAGGCCAAGGCTCACGCCAAAGCCGATAGCAACGCCAAGCCTTGCCCAATCACCGCGAAAAAATCCGACGCCAAGACACCAGACAAGCGCGGGCAGGCCCAGCAGCATCGTCAGCGGATTTCCAAGCAGAACCACGCCGCGCTGCGCGCCATCGTTGAAGGCGTAAAAGTACCAAATCGCCCGTGTGTTAAGCACCCACTCACTCCAAGTGCTTTGATAAGTATGGGGTGCAAGAACCTGTTGTTGCAGTGATAAAATCTCTTGATGCAGTCCGATAATTCCTCGTTCTGCAAGGATTGAGGGGCGCAGATATTCGCCCATCCAATATCCCGGCGCAAAGGTTGCCGCGTAAACCAGCAAAGGCACAATGCCGAGCCACACAAACGCCTCTGCCAAAGATATGCCGGGCACAGGGATACCGCGTGTGCTGGTGATAAGATGTTTGCGGCCAGCTGAAAGCCGGGCTGCAAAAAAGGTAAGCCCCGGCACCATGGCAAGCGGCACGGCATTCCATTTTGACGCCAAAGCGCATCCGATCGCGGCGCCGGTAAGCGCAAGGCGCCAGCGCCCCGTCTCAGGCTCTCTCATCGCGGCGGCGAATTGCCAGGCTGCAACGCTTAGAAAAGCGGCCATAAAGATATCGAGCATCGCAATGCGCGCATGAATGAACAGGTGGAACCCTGTCGCCAGCAACACGCCAAACGCGATTGTTGCAAATCGATCCTGGCTTGCCTGCCACAAGGCGCGCATGCTGGCTACCACAGCGATTGTGCCAAAGATCAGGGGCATTATCCGCCAGCCCAAAGGATTATCGCCAAACAGGTACAGCCCCAATGCTATCAGCTCTTTACCCAGCAAAGGGTGTTCTGGATTAAGGTAACGCCCGCCATGGGGCATTCCGATAGAGAAAAATTCGCGCGCGGCGGGAAGGTAATGAACCTCGTCAAAATACGGCAGTGCAGGCGTTGTCAGTCGGATGCTGGCGATAGCGGCAAACAAGGCTGGCAGGGCAAGGCACCAGACCCACGGATCTTTTGGCTTTGCCGGAGGCCCGCTTGGATCGAGCTCGTTTGAGAGTTGGTCTGGTGCCTCAGACATTGCCAGACCGCTAAAGCAAAGCAGCCTGAGCGCCACAAGCGAATTTATGAAAGCGAGCAGCGCTAAGCGTGTTTGCTATGTCCTTTGCGCAACGCTGGCCCCTGCGCCGTGTGCTTCGAGCCAGAAAAGCCGGGCGCACATGGCCAAAATGCCGATGCTGGCGGTGCAGCCAATCAACACCGCCCATGGCAGCAAATTCATACCGGCTGCCCTTGCGCGCGGGGCGATGAAGAAGAATGCGATCACCACGCACATTACCAAATCCCACCACACTTGCAGGCCGGTTAAGTTGGCTGAGTGATTGGTGAGGAACATCACCACGCCTTCTTGCGCGATCTGCCAAGCTGTATAGGCGGCAAAAACAATGCAAATCGCCCCTGCGATGTGTGGGCTTCCATTTGTCGGTTTGGCAATGAGGATGTACGCTCCAGCGACAGTGCTAAAGCCAAGGATGAGGAAAAACAGGATTTGCAGGCTGTTCATCGGGTGATCTCTCAAAATTGTAGCGAGTGCTACACCTGCATTAACGAAATGTAGCGAATGCTACAATAAAAATGTGACTATGACCGCCACGAAACCAAAAATGTCGAAAGAAACGCTGCTGCCGCTGCTCGCTAATCATGTGCTTGAACATGGGATGGGCGGGGCAAGCCTGCGCCCGCTGGCAAAGGCGGCAGGGACTTCGGACCGAATGCTCATCTATCACTTTGGAAACAAAGAGCAGCTGGTGACCGATCTGCTCGAATATATCGCGGATGTGTATTCCAAAGCGCTGGAAATGGCGATGGGGGATGAACGCGCGAAAACTCGGCAGGAATGCCTCGCGCGCGTGCTCGCTTATGGGCGCGAACCTTCAGTCCAGCCCTTTATGGTGCTGTGGTGGGAGATTGTCGCAGGATCTGCGCGGGGGCTTCCTGGGTACAAGCAAGCAGCCCAGGCAATGCTCGCCAAACAGCTTGAATGGCTGGAGGGCCAGATGCCTGCTGATGATCCTGATCCAGCTGGCGGGGCGCGCTATTTACTTACCCTGATGGAAGGCTCGCTTATGCTCAGCACAGTTGGCCATGCACGCACAGCACGCGAAGGTCTGCTTGCGAGTGATCTTGCGGGCAATACGAGGGGCGGTTAAGCGGCAAGCGCAATGAAGAAAACGACAGGCATGGACCGCGCGAGCACGCGCAAATGGCGCCCCCAAACGCAGGCTGTGCGCGGCGGCACATGGCGATCAGAGCATGGCGAGACGAGTGAGGCGCTGTTTCTCACTTCTGGCTACACCTACGATGATGCGCAAACGGTCGCGGACAGGTTTGCAGGCGATGCGCACGGCATGACCTATTCGCGCCTCCAAAACCCAACCGTTGCAATGTTGGAAGAACGCATTGCTCTGCTCGAAGGGGCAGAGGCGTGCCGCGCGCAGGCAAGCGGAATGGCGGCAATGACCGCGTCTTTGCTGTGCCAATTATCTGCTGGCGATCATTGTGTCGCGGCAAAGGCGGCGTTTGGATCATGCCGCTGGCTCGTTGACAATCTGCTTCCGCGCTTCGGCATTGAAACAACCGTCATCGACAGCGCGGACAATGCTGCATGGGAAGCCGCGATCCGGCCCAACACCAAAGTGTTCTTCTTCGAGACCCCGGCTAATCCCACGCTCGATATCGTGGACCTGCAATTTGTCTGCGATCTTGCCCGCGCGCACGGGATAACAACGGTGGTCGACAACGCCTTTGCCTCGCCAGCCTTGCAGCGTCCGATGGAGTTTGGCGCGGATGTGGTCGCCTATAGCGCGACCAAGCTGATGGACGGACAGGGCCGCGTTTTGGCAGGCGCAATTTGCGGTTCTGAAGAGTGGATTACGGAAACCCTGCTCCCGTTCCAGCGCAATACGGGGCCAAACCTGTCACCTTTCAACGCTTGGGTGGTTCACAAGGGGCTTGAGACATTAGAATTACGCGCCCGCCGTCACAGCGAAAATGCCGTGGCGCTGGGTCAATTCATGGAGCCCAGGATTACGGCGGCAGGTGGGCAAATGCTTCATCCCGGCCTCCCAAGCCATCCGCGCCAGCAATTGGCGCTCGATCAAATGGACGCAACCGGCGCAATCTTCGCATTCGATCTTGGCTCGCGCGAGAAGGCTTTTGCGCTGCTCGATGCGCTGGAGCTGATCGATATCTCCAACAATATCGGCGATGCCCGCAGCCTCATGTGCCACCCCGCCAGCACCACCCATGCAGGCCTGAGCGAGGAAGCGCGTGCCCAAATGGGCGTCACCGAAGGCCTGCTGCGCATCAATGTGGGGCTCGAGGATATAGCGGACGTGACCGAGGATATGGACCAAGCGATGGGGAAAGCAGGGGTTTGAGTGCTCTGACATGCGCAGATTTTGTCTGCGATAGTGCCTGAGAGCGGACAGTCAGCTTACGACCCAATGCCAGACGTTGGTAGACCCTTTAGAGGCCAAGCGCCTTTTCCACTTTGACCCATGAAACGACAGTAAAGCGTTGGTAACGTCGGTCGCCATTTCGGTCTCGGATCATGCCATCTTGTACGAGCAAAATTCCCGATGGGAAATCATCGCCCAGTGGTGTCGAGGCCACGTCTAAGCCGTCTGTGTCTCCGACGATCTCGTCTTTGGAACGGACCTGAAAGCGTCCGCGAAACTCATGGGGGGCAGAGCGGTCGTAGACTGCATAGGTGTTATCACCTTGGCTTGATGCAATCAGGTAGCCGTTGCCGGCACCTTCGCCCTCATAAATGGCGAGACCTTCAACATCGGCGGTTAGCGTCCCCTCCTCTCCTGTCTTCGCAATGAGAGTGCCTTTATCTGCCCGATCCGGACGGGCGTCAAATCGCCAAATTCCAGCGTCCTCCTCGCCGACATAAAGGGCGTGGTTTGCGTCATCTACGACGCAT
>JBCAZT010000081.1:0-12766 GCA_038532855.1 Pseudomonadota bacterium | reverse complement strand
TTTAGCGCTTCTGAAGGAATTTCAGTGGCTTCGACCTTACCGCCAGGGAACTCCCATAAGCCTCCATGATGTTTGTGCGCCGGGCGACGATGCATAAGCCAGCACCCATCTTTCCGCGACAAAGCGCCAGCAACAACCAGCATCCTGCCACCTAAATTGTCGGATTTTTTTCCAGCTGGGAGCATGAGTTCAACCTTTTCTTAACCCGCTGAGGCGATTTGGGGAGCTGTCTGGAACGAAGAAATGAGCAAAACAATGAGACTGACGACACTCTTAAAGAAACTCGGGGCCGATAATTCTGGGGCGACAGCCGTAGAATATGGGCTGATCGTGAGTCTTATCGTGATCGCTATGATCGGCGCTTTTGTAAACTTCGCCGATTCCAACGACAGAGTCTGGAACGAAGTTTCGGACGCATATGACGAGGCTAACGGAACTTAACCAAATCGAAAGGATGCGGATTAGGAATTCCTCAAGAGCTACCGTCTAGACCAGCCATCGTCTGTTCGACAATTCAGAAAAGCAGACACGGGTAAAGAAGACCAAATACCAGGAGACTAAAAATGAAATTCATCAACAAAATGCTTCGTGACGAGCAAGGCGCAACTGCAATCGAGTACGGCCTGATCGCTGCTCTTATCGCTGTTGCTGCTATCACTGCAATGAGCTCGCTGGGTGACAACCTCGGCAACACATTCAACACCGTTTCTGACGAAATGGAAGACGCGTAAGCTCTTAGATCTTACGAGTTTTGTTAAAAAAAGAGCGGCGGAGGGAAACCTCCGCCGCTTTTTTGTTGTTCCCTGCGGCGCTGCGCGACGATCAAGGGCAGAGTAATAAAGATGGGCGGTTATCTAGCCCGCACCACCAGCTTCACCTTCTGCCCTGCGGTCAGGGTATCGTTTGGTCCCAGAGCGTTCAAAACCCGAAATCGCTCAATCTGACCGGTGGTATAAGCCATGCGTCTTGCCAGCGAGCTTACCGAATCACCGCGCTGCACAGTGACCACGTCAATTTCGCGTGCGACCACGGAATTGGCTTCTGCTTGCGTAATCCGCCGCATGGATTGGAACATGGAATTGAAGGATCCAGCGCCGCCCGCCGGCGCGATTGCGGCAAAGTGATAAGCGCGATTGCTATCAAATTCATAAGCAAAAACGACCACATCGACCTGGCTTTGTCCGTTGTTGACACGTGCAGTGCCATAGGCTGCGCTCAATCCGTTTACTTGAGTGCGTTGGATGCTGGCCGGAGCAAGATTGGCGTCTTCACCGCCTAAAGCTGTAAACTGTTGTCGCACATAGCTGTCTAAATCACCCGCATAAGGCGCAAGGGTCAGCTGTGCTTTCCCGCTTTGGCCATTGATACTGACCGCGCGCGAGCCATTGACCATGTAAAACCCTTGGGGCGCGGTAAAGCTCAATCGCAGAACCGGATGAATAAACCGATCACCCTCGATCATGCCCTGTTTGGGATCATCACCGTATAACAAGCCATCGATCCTGTTCAAGAACGTGTCGCGATTGCTGACACTACCGGCAAGCCCTTCAGCTTTTGAGAGCGCGCCTCTTACTCGGCTTGCAGGATCTGGATGGGTTGAAGCCCATGCCGGAACGCTCGCATTGTCGCGCCCTTGTAGCTGCGCATCCAATGTGTTTTGCGCAGCAAGGCTGGCCAAAACTGTGCCCATTGCCCTGGGATCATATCCCGCTTTCGTCAGATATTGGATACCCAGATCATCCGCTTCCAGTTCCTGACTGCGCGAAAACCGCAGGGTAAGAAGCTGTGATCCTTGGAGGAAACCACGCGATACCGTGTCGCCAATACCGCTATTTCCTAAGAGAATGGAAGAGCCAATAGCACCCAAGACGCCGAGGATCGAATTTCGCTGAGCAGCTTGTTGGCGCCGCTGTGAATGCCGAGCAGCCACATGGCCAACCTCATGACCCAAAACGGCCGCCAGTTCCGCCTCATTGTTCATCAAGCCCACAAGCTGCCTGGTCGTGTAGATATAGCCGCCAGGCACTGCAAAAGCGTTGTTAACAGAGGAGTTTAGCAGACTTACTGTAAAACTCTCCCGCGCATTGCCAAGGCCTGATTGCACCGCAATATTCTTGCCCACTTGCTCAACATAGGCAGCCTCAGTGCCCGTCATCGCACCACCAAACTCATTCAGCAATTGAGGGTGATATTCCGCTCCTTGCTGCGCTTCGGTCTGTGTGATTGGGGTTGAAGCGGATGGAATAGAACCACCGCCAATGCAGCCAGCAACAGCCAAAGCCGCGACCGCCACCCCGGAATGGCGTAATGCGATCTTCATCGAAAATTGAACCTTTGCCATAGACCCTCTCCTTCTCGGCAATTGCGCATCTCGGCGCAACAAATCAGGGTTCAGCCTATCGGCAATGAGGGCGCAAGGGCAAGGCCGGTAATGGGAGTTAACCTTCTACAAAGAGTAATTTGCCGCAGAAAATCGTGACTTTGGACGCTTCTAGCCGCCCATTTGCAGAAAGCGTTCTTCTCGCATTCGGATCAACTCATCGCTGGTTTTCTTGGAAAGCGTCTCAATTTCTTCGCTCAACGCCTTGCCAAGGTTTTTCGCGGTACCGGCCATATCGCGGTGCGCGCCGCCTGCGGGTTCTTTCACAATCCGGTCGATCACTTTGAGGCGTTTCAAATGCTGAGCGGTCACTTTCATCGCTTGGGCTGCGTCGGGTGCTTTTTCAGCCGTGCGCCAAAGAATGGATGCGCAACCTTCCGGCGAGATCACCGAATAAACAGCATGTTCCAACATCAAGACGCGCTCAGCGCTGGCAAGCGCCACAGCGCCGCCTGATCCGCCCTCGCCCACGATCACTGCAACCATGGGAACCGGTAAAGCAAGGCATGCCTCGGTAGAACGCGCAATCGCTTCAGCTTGACCACGCTCTTCCGCTTCAATTCCGGGAAACGCGCCTGAAGTATCGACCAAGGTAACCACAGGCAGTCCAAACCGACCCGCCAACTCCATCAATCGGATCGCTTTTCGATAGCCTTCTGGTTTGCCCATACCAAAGTTATGCGCAATCCGGCTTTGCGTATCATTGCCCTTTTCATGGCCAATCAGCATCACCCTTTGGCCATTGAGTTTCGCAAAGCCGCCCATAATGGCAAGGTCATCACCAAACAGCCGATCCCCCCCAAGCGGCATGAAATCGGTAAAAACCTGGCTCGCATAATCTTTGAAATGCGGTCTTTGCGGGTGGCGGGCCACCTGCGTTTTTTGCCATGGCGTGAGCGATGCATAGGTGCTCGCCAGCAATTCAGCGCTTTTGTTTTCGAGCCGTTCAATTTCCGAAGCGACATCAACACCGTCTTGCGCATCGACATTGCGCAATTCGGATATACGTTCTTCGAGGTTTTCGACGGGTTTCTCGAAATCGAGATAGGTAATCATGAAAGGCTCGCTAATCCGAAGCGCTGCGTGTGGCAAGCGGGTGACGCGCATTCACCAATTCCACAAGACGCGCAGCATCGACATGTGTGTAGATTTGTGTGGTGGCTATATCAGCATGGCCAAGCAAGGTTTGCAGCACGCGCAAATCAGCGCCGCCCTCCAAAAGATGCGTCGCAAAAGCATGGCGCAAGACATGTGGGCTAACGCCTTTAGGATCAATTCCGGCACGTGCTGCGAGGTCTTTCAGCATTTGAAACAAGCGCACCCGTGTAAGATGACCCAACTTTCCACGAGAGGGAAACAGGAAGGTCGATTGCGCCATTGAAGGGCGAATATCGCACCATTTTTCAAGAGCTTCACCGGCTCTCTGACTAATCGGGACCATACGGGCCTGTCCCCCTTTGCCCATCACAGTCAGCAGCGGCGCATCGCGCGGAACAGCCGATATTGGCAGCGAAACAAGCTCGCTTGCGCGAAGGCCCGAGCCATAGAGCAATTCGATCAAAGCAAGCATGCGTATGGCCGCTGGCCTACCGCTACCTGCTTCCTCTTCAGCGAGATCAAACAAAGCCTCAACATGATCGTGCGAGAGGATTTTGGGCAATGGTCGGCGTGTTTTTGGCTGCGGCAAAGCTCCTGATGGATCATCCTGTCGCCAGCCTTCATCCACAGCAAATCCGAAAAACTGCCTTAAAGCCGATGCTTTTCGGGCGACACTGGATGGCGCAAGGTCCGCCCAAATCGCGGCAAGTTTTGCCACTTGCGCGCGCGATACTGACGAAAGATCGCCAATAGCCTCTTCTGCGCCTTCTAAATCGCGCTGATAGGCAGCCAGAGTATTGGGAGCTGCCCCTCTTTCAGCTGCTAGCATATCTAGAAACGATGATGCAGCAGGCGACACGATCTGCGCAGGCCCTTCTTGCCGATTACGCCCGCGCGACCGCTTCTGCGGCAATCATGCGGGCTTCTGCGTTGAGGCCTGCTTGATCGAGCGAGCGCACCAAATGATAGAGGTGTAACGGCGTCATCTGCGCCCAATTGTCCCCTTGCATACCCAAACCAGCCAGCATTGAAACAAGAGCGGGATTGTTCACCTCAGCAGCACGCGAAATCATCTGCGTCCATTTTGTGCTGCGATTAAGGTCCATCTCAAGATCTTCGGAAAATTCCTGCAGAGCGGCAGATTCGATCCGGCCCAAACCTGCCAGTCCTGCAATCAGAAATTTAGATCGCTGCGCCTCATCACTGTAATCATTGCCGGTAAAGGCATCGATCGCATCGCTGCTTGCCCGGCCCGCATCAGCATTGGCCAAAGCGAGCTGGGCCCAAGCTGATGTACCAGGCTCAACCACATCACTCCATGCAGCTGCATCACGGTCCAGCCCTGCTGCAAGCATCGATGCAATCAATCTGTCGGCTTGATCGGCGATATCGCTGGATGGGGCAATTCGCGCAGCGGCATACGCGGTCATCACTCCGCCTGCATAATCATGCCCATCGCCTTCGCCCCATAAGGCGCGCATCGCTCCAAGGCGCGCGGATTGACTGCCGCCGATATAAGCTTGCCTCAAAAGATCAGCGCGTTCAGCTGCGTCACCGCTGGCGCCGGGCTGAGCATAGATCGCGCTGAATAGCTCAACCATGGCCTTCGAGGAAAGAACACCTGTTACAGCGGCTCGGTCAAAGAATTGAACACGCTGCGCCATGGGCAGCATCGCATTGCCAGCAGCGGCGCTGGAAAAATAGAGCACATCCTCGCCCTCAAGCGCGCTTTCCATTAGACTATCAGGAACTGGCTCTCCCACTGCATTAGCAAGAGAGAAACGCCACGGCGTTAAGGTATCAACCGCCTCCCAATCAATCTCAGCAGCGCGCCTTCCGCGCCCCGCTGCCCCTGCATATCGTAGCGCCAAAATAATATCGATTTCAGGCGCGACTTCTTCGGCCAGCGCATTGTCAAGATTGGCATTTGAGCGCGCGGTTTCCCCGCCATAAGCCTGACAGATAGCTTCTAGCATCAGCCATTGCGGATCCTCTGATCGCCGCGATTCCTGACTACGAAGGCCCGGGCACGCACCCACGAAATCTGAAGTGGCGATATAGGCGCGCACAGCTTCATCGGTCAGCTCTTCGTCCCAATTGCCTGTATCGATATCCTGCACAATTGCGCGCGCAGCTGAAAATTCCCCCATTGAATTGAGAACTTTCGCGCGCAGTGTCGCAAACTCAATCGGCTCCATTCCCTCTGGCGCTGTCAATCGGCTGGCGAGTGTCCGGCGCACGAGAATATGCCCCCAGCGCGAGACAAATCCGCCATCAATCCCCGCCAATGTTGCACGAACAAGACTGGCGGGTTGCTTGCCAAGCGATGCCGCTGCCATTCCGCCTTCTTGCTGGGAAAGTACACCAACCTCGGACAAAGTCCTTCGCGCAGCAGGTGGCAAATCAAATTTGGGGGTCAGCCCCAAAAGATCATCGAGCTCATCGGTTGAAAGGTTTTCAAGCTCTTCCAACGAAGGAACGCGGCTCAACTGATCCCGCGAGATAGATGGAACGCTTGGCGCTGATGCGCCGCCCCCACCTGGCAACGGAGCGCTGGAGCCACCACTCGGAGAGGACGGATCACCCCCACCGCTTGGCGGCGCTGATGGAGGTGCGACAGTCGGTTGCGGCGCGGGGGTTGGCGCAGGGGCTGGATCATCAAAACCCGGTGGCAGAAGCGATTCCGGCGCATCTTGCGCGGCAGTATAGCTGGTAAAGGCAATGCCACCCAGAGCCCCTGCCACTGCCAAACCCGCAACAGAACTAAACCATTTGCGTTTGGGATACGATGCCACAATCATCCTGCGCCCCCATTTTCAGTTGGCAGCATAACTTCCTGCACAATAGGGTGAAGCGGCTCCTCGCCCCCATCCACATAGGCCGCAACAACCACGCCAAGCACAATCAAACCTGCATAAATCAGCAAGCGGCGGCGCAACCCGTTCGTGCGGCCAGCATCAGTGCGGAGGTGTTCCAATTTGCGATCCCGTTTGAAACTTGGAAGAGAACCAATGGCTTTTGACATATTGCGCGTCCTCTAACCCATCTATAGGCGGTTTCGCAATGACACAGCAGGCCTCTTTAAACGAAAGCGAAATTGAGCGGATTGCCGCGCGAATTGACCGGCCTATTGTGCTTGTTGGATTGATGGGCGTCGGCAAATCCACCGTGGGCAGAAAACTCGCCAGTATATTAGACCGTGACTTTGTCGATGCGGATGACGAAATCGAAGAAGCAGCGCAGCGCTCAATCGCGGAGATTTTCGAAGAGTTTGGCGAAAGCTATTTTCGCGATGGCGAGCGCCGGGTCATAGCGCGGCTTATCGAAGACGGCAGAGGCGTAATTGCAACAGGCGGCGGTGCGTTTGTCGATCAAGAAACACGCGCTCTCATCCTCGACAAAGCGATTGCGGCTTGGATTGACTGCGACATCGATATTTTGGTTGAACGCACATCGCGCCGCGACACGCGGCCATTGCTCAAAAATGGAAACCCGCGCGAAATTCTCACAAACCTTTATGACACGCGCGAACCCTTTTACCGGCAGTCTCAAGTGCGGGTAGAAAGCCGCAATGGTGCGCATGCCGACACCGCTCACGCAATTATCGAGGCGATAGATCAATGGCTGTGATCGAAGTGGCGCTGGCTGGGCGCAGCTATGATGTGACGATTGAGGAAGGGTGCGTGCTGCACGATTTTGCTACAAATGCGACAGAGTATTTTGCATCCTATGCAGGCCGGAACATCCCCTTCATTGCCGATACTGCGACGCACCAGCTTTTCCATAAGGCAATTGATCAAAGCCTTAAGACGACGGGGCAATCGGCAGATTGGTTCATCGTCGAACCGGGCGAAGCCGCGAAATCGTGGGGCGTTCTCGAAAAACTCACCGATTGGCTGCTCGCACAAGGCGTTACGCGGTCTGATCATGTCTTTGCCCTTGGCGGGGGCGTTGTGGGCGATCTTACAGGCTTTGCTTGCGCCATCACCAAACGCGGATGCGGTTTTGTTCAAATCCCGACGACTTTGCTCGCCCAAGTGGACTCGTCTGTGGGCGGAAAAACCGCGATCAACACAGGCGCGGGTAAGAATCTTATCGGAGCCTTCCACCAACCGTCTGCGGTGCTGATCGACCCTCTTGTACTCGACACTTTGCCCGACCGCGAAATGCAGGCGGGCTACGCCGAAGTGCTGAAGTATGGCTTGCTTGGCGATGCGGAGTTCTTTGACTGGCTCGGGGTGAATGGCCCGCAAGTTCTGGCGCGCGAACCCGCCGCACTGGGCCACGCCATCGCCACCAGTATTGAGGCCAAAGCGCGCATCGTCGCCGAAGACGAACGCGAAACGTCAGGCGCGCGTGCGCTGCTAAATCTGGGGCATACGTTCGGCCATGCTTTGGAAGCGGAGACGGGATTTTCGTCCGATCTTCTCCACGGCGAAGCTGTGGCTTTGGGCATGGTGCTGGCCGCGCGGTACTCTGTAAGGCGCGGCGAATTGAGCGTAGCAGATGCAGACCGCGCGGCGGCAGCAATTTCAGCGGTGGGCATGCGCAGCGAAATCACACAGCTTGATCTGACATGCGATGGCGCTCGCCTTGTCGATCACATGCGGCATGACAAGAAAATGGAGAGTGACACCCTCCCCTTCCTGCTTATGCGCGGCATCGGTGAGGCGTATCTTGCCCGCGATGTGGCGCTGGATGATGTTGCAGCGTTTTTGGACGGTGAGCTTGCGTGAGCCGCTTTATCGACCTGTCGATCCCAATCACCAATGAGGTGATTTCCGATCCTGAGGTAATGCGCCCCAAAATCACCTACATGACGCATGAGGATACATGGGAACAGATCGCCATGTTCTTTCCTGGCCTCACCAAAGACGACCTGCCGGATGGCGAAGGATGGGCGGTCGAAATGCTCGAATTGTCTACCCATAACGGCACCCATATGGACGCGCCGTGGCATTACCACTCGACCACCGACAGCGGTGCAATCGCTGCTCCCAGCATAGACCAAGCGCCTCTCGACCGGTTCTTTCGCCCTGGCGTGAAACTCGATTTCTCGCACTTGCCAAGCGGCCATGTGGTGAGCGCCAAAGAGGTCGAAAACGCGCTTTCAGACATCGACTACGAACTCCAACCGCTCGATATCGTGCTCATCCAATCGGGCGCCGTATACGGCACTGAAAACTTCACCGACCAAGGCGTCGGTTTGGGAGCGGAGGCAACCTTGTGGCTCACGAACCAAGGCGTCGAAGTCGTCGGCACCGATGCGTGGAGCTGGGATGCGCCGTTCAGCCACACCGCAAAACGCTGGTCCGAAACCCGCGATCCTTCAATCATATGGGAAGGCCATAAGGCAGGCCGCATCAGGCCTTATTACCAGATCGAGAAGCTCACAAACTTAGCCGCACTACCGCCACACGGCTTTATGTTCAGCTGCTTCCCGGTGAAGATCGAACGCGCGAGTGCGGGATGGATTAGAGCCGTTGGGGTTGTGGAGGGATAAGCCCCCCCGCTTATTCCAACTCCAAAATAACCGCATCCACTGCCAAGCTCTCGCCCTCTGCCGCGTTCACTTTCGCAATGACGCCTTCTTTCTCAGCGCGCAGGATATTCTCCATCTTCATCGCCTCAACGGTAGCGAGAGGCTGACCAGGCTGAACTTCATCGCCCTCTGCGACATGCAATGAAACCAGCATACCGGGCATGGGGCAGATCAGCATTTTGGAAAGGTCCGGCGGAACCTTTTCGATCATATGCTCGGTCAGCGAAGCAAGATTGGCGGGCAATACCAACGCCTCATGGGAAGCGCCTTGGGTGGTCATTTTCCAGCGCACACCGGACCGTTCAACTTGAACGGCCATTTCATTATCGCCCGTGACATTGGCAAGCCGTTCACCCACGCGCCAATCCCAAGTGCCGCGCATTGTTTGTCCATCAACAGTCGCGCCACCTTGTTCTAGCAGCACATCAAATTTCTGCCCTGCGATCGACACCATCCAACGCGATGGCGGATGATCCAGTGTATTGAGCTGGCCTGAAATCTTGCGGCTGCGAACCTGATGATCGAACTCGGCACCAGCAAACAATGCCGCCATTTGCCTCAGATGCGCATCATCAGCAGGCGCTCCGGTAAATCCGTCGGGATATTCCTCTGCGATAAAGCCCGTTGTCAGTTCACCCGACCGGAAGCGGTCATGCTGCATAATCGCTGAGAGAAAATCGACATTGTGACCCAGACCTTTGATCTGGAACCGATCGAGCGCTTCGATCTGCAAGTCGGCCGCTTCCTCGCGAGTGGGTGCCCAAGTGATAAGCTTTGCGATCATCGGATCGTAGAACATCGACACTTCGCCGCCTTCAAAGACGCCGTCATCTACCCGGATGCTTCCGGAGCCATGAGCAGTGCCGCGGCGCGCTTTACCGCCGACCATTTCATCCTCGCCCCAGCCCACAATCGGAGGCTGATATCGTATCAATCGACCTGTTGAAGGAAGGAAGCCGCGATAAGGGTCTTCGGCATAGACGCGGTTTTCTATCGACCAGCCATCAATGCCAATATCGTCTTGGGAAAGCGATAGTTTCTCTCCCGCTGCAACGCGGATCATCTGTTCAACCAGATCAACCCCAGTAATCGCTTCTGTTACGGGATGTTCAACCTGAAGCCGGGTGTTCATTTCAAGGAAGTAGAAACTCTCGCCCGTCGGGTCCGCACCGCTCACGATCAGTTCAACCGTACCGGCAGAATGATAATCCACCGCGCGTGACAAAGCGACGCATTGTTCGCCCATGGCTTTGCGCATTTTGGGCGTAACAAATGGAGATGGCGCTTCTTCGACAACCTTTTGATGCCGGCGCTGGATCGAGCATTCGCGTTCATTCAGATAAAGGATATTGCCGTGCTTATCGCCAAGGATTTGAATTTCGATGTGGCGCGGATTTTCAATGAATTTCTCGATAAAGACGCGGTCATCGCCGAAGCTGTTTAGGCCTTCGCGCTTGGTCGCTTCAAACCCTTCGCGCACGTCTTGCTCGCTATAGGCTAGGCGCATACCCTTACCCCCACCGCCCGCGGATGCCTTCATCATCACGGGATAGGTGATCTCGTTCGCAATCTCGACTGCGTGATCGGTATCGCGGATCTCACCCACAAAGCCGGGCACCACATTCACACCCGCTTCTTTGGCGAGTTTTTTAGACTCAATCTTATCGCCCATAGCCGCAATCGCGCCAGCTGGCGGGCCGATAAAAGCTATGTTCTCGGCTTCTAAAGCCTCAACAAAGCTCGCACGTTCAGAGAGGAAACCATAACCCGGATGCACTGCCTCTGCCCCTGTTTCTTTGCACGCAGCGATGATCTTTTCCGGGATCAAATAGCTTTCAGCAGCGGGAGCCGGGCCGATATGCACTGCCTCGTCCGCCATGCGAACGAACGGCGCGTGCTTATCCGCCTCCGAATACACAGCAACCGTTGCAATGCCCATTTTGCGAGCGGTCTGGATAACGCGGCAAGCGATTTCACCGCGATTGGCAATCAGGATTTTGGAGAACAAGCGATAGCCTTTCGAAACACTCAAAACGTGATGCAGCCTATGCCGCGTCAAACACCGGCGGGCAACCTATCGGAAATGGGTGGAGTTAAGCAGGGCTTTCCGCCAGTTCCTTTAGCTGAGCTGTTCGCGCTTCGGTGAGCGCGGTTTTGCAAGTCGCGACCAAAAGCGGCTCCAAACTGCCGCCACGCGCCGTGTAACCGTCCACCTGACAATGCGCATCGCGAAAGGTGATCCAAGCACGCTGAGCATTGAGCAAGCTTTCACGCCATCCGGGGCGATCATCATTATCGAGCGCACTTTTGCTCCAGCTTTCGTCACGCTCTTTCATTTTGGCGTAAGTGATGGCCCATTGATCATTCAGTGCCTTATCAGCGATCATGTATTCGCGATGGGCACAAATGTTCATCTCCTGCTGAATACCACGATTGGCCGCTTCCTGATTGCAGCGCGGGAGATAGGGTTCTTCGGTTGCCGCAGGCGAGCTTAGCGAAAGCAAAACAGCCCATGTAGCGATGATCATGTCTCAACCCCTTTATAACTCAGCAAAACCAGCAGCCAGATCAGCTTTGATATCGTCAATATGCTCAATCCCCACCGAAATGCGCACGACATCAGGGCCTGCGCCAGCCGCCACCAATTCGTCCGCCGACAATTGACTGTGCGTGGTTGATGCTGGGTGAATGATAAGAGAGCGTGTATCGCCGATATTGGCCAAGTGGCTGAACAGTTTGACGCTAGAGACGAGTTTCACGCCCGCATCATATCCGCCTTTCAGGCCAAAGGTGAACACTGCCCCGCCTTTGCCACCAAGATATTTCTGAGCATTTGCGTGGTAGGGATTGTCGGGCAGACCGGCGTAATTGACCCAAGCAACCTGCGGTTGATCCGTCAGCCATTCGGCAAGAGCCTGCGCGTTCGCGCAATGCCGCTCTATGCGCAGATGCAGTGTCTCCATGCCCGTCAGCGCCAGAAACGCATTCATTGGCGCCATGCTCGGCCCCAAATCGCGCATTCCCAGAACGCGGCAACCTATGATGAAAGCGATAGGACCGATAGGCTCCAAAGCGTCCACCAAAACCGCGCCATGATAGGATCCATTGGGTTGGGTGAGCGAGGGGTATTTGTCCCCTTGGGCTTTCCAATCGAAATTGCCGCTGTCTATCAACACGCCGCCAATGGCATTGCCGTGGCCGTTCAGGAATTTGGTGGTTGAATGGACGACAATATCCGCGCCGTGCTCAATCGGACGGCACAAGGCAGGCGATGCCATGGTGTTGTCCACCATCAACGGCACACCGCCTTCTTGCGCGATTTCGGCAATAGCTGAAATATCGCACACCACGCCGCCGGGATTGGCAAGGCTTTCGATAAAAACAACGCGCGTTTTGTCATCCATCGCTGCGCGCACTTCATCCAGATTATCGGTATCGACAAAACGGGCTTCCCAGCCAAACTTCTTAATCGCCTCACCCAATTGGTTGAGCGATCCGCCATACAGTTTCTTTGCCGCCACAATATTGCAGCCGGGCTCCATCAAAGTGTGGAATGCCAGCAATTGAGCTGCATGGCCCGAAGCGCATCCCAACGCGCCAACGCCGCCTTCCAAAGCTGCGACTTTCTTCTCAAGCGCATCATTGGTGGGGTTCATGATGCGCGAGTAGATGTTGCCGAACTCGCTCAGATTAAACAGGTTCGCCGCATGCTCTGGACTGTCGAAAGTGTAGCCCGCCGTTTGATA
>JBCAZT010000080.1:0-12825 GCA_038532855.1 Pseudomonadota bacterium | reverse complement strand
AATAACGGAAAACCTGCGTAAAACTGGGTTACACTGTGTAACCTTTGTCACCCTCGGTTAGAATTGATCGGAAAGCTCGCCGGTGCAATTGCGGACAGGCCGTGTTTTCGAGCTTGGCGCTTGATGTGGCGACAATTGTTTCGACGAGGCTTGAGGGGATCCTCAAACCGCCGTTCTTACGCAAAAACTCGTAGTGCAACTTTTGAAACTCACTATATTTGTCACACGCGATTACAATCTTTTATCCGCTGAATACTTTTTTATCCTGATAATAAAGCTGAAGCTTACTTCAACTGACTGAGAGTCCGCCTCTTAACTTTGGATCAGTGTCGACACGTTCCGATTTAGACGGGGTCTGAAAGTATCTCTTACTAAAGGAACCCAGCGTAATGGTCGTTGCGATCGCCGATGAACCCGAAATTGGGAATAAGTCTCAGCTTGATTTTCCCATTGTTGCAATTGGCGCATCAGCAGGCGGGCTCGAAGCGGTTACGCAGATGTTCCACAATGTCGAACCCGGCACAGGGATAGCCTTTGTGCTGGTCATGCACCTTGACCCCAATCATGAAAGCATGATGGCCGAGCTGCTTTCGAGCAAGACCCGGCTTAATGTGCGCCAAATTGCTGACAATGATCATCTCGAGGTCGATTGCTTGCATGTCATCCCGCCCGGATCGAGCCTCACGATCGAGAATGGCAAGTTTAAGCTTGATCCTTTCAGCGAACCGCGCGGACTTCGCCGGCCAATCGATAGCTTCTTTAGTTCGGTTGCGCGTATCCAAGGGGAAAAGGCTGCCTGCGTCATCCTGTCAGGCACCGGTGCAGATGGCACTGCGGGGCTTCACTCGATCAAAGAATTCGGCGGAGTGTGCGCGGTGCAATCTCCCGAAGAGGCGCGCTATGACGGTATGCCTGCCTCCGCAATTTCGACCGATTTGGTGGATTTTGTCCTGGGTTCGGATCAGATTGTTGGCCGGCTCCAGGGGTATTTCGATGGAGCGCTGAAATCTCAGCTCCCGCTTGATGAAAAAGCCTCCGAACCCGCCCTGCAAAGTATTTTTGCTGTTCTGCGCGAAGGGGTTGGTGTCGATTTTTCGGGCTATAAACGATCGACCTTGCTGCGCAGACTGCGGCGCAGAATGCAGGTTTTGGAGATTGCAGCGCTCCAGCATTATATCGACCACCTAAGCAGTGAAGAGGCTGAACAAAAAGCGCTTGCCCGCGACTTTTTGATCAATGTCACCTCGTTCTTTCGTGATGTCGAAAACTTTGAGCTGGCGCGCAAGCTCGTCCTCACGCCGCTCCTTAAGCAGGTCAGCCGATCGAAAGAAGTGAGGATCTGGGTCCCCGGATGTTCCAGCGGGCAAGAGGCATACACCATCGCTATGATGGTCGCGGAAACGTGCGAGGAATTGGATGTAAGACCGCTGGTTCAAATCTTCGCGACTGACGTCGATGAAGTGATGATCGAGCATGCACGCCAGGCTTCCTATCCGGTTTCGACATACACTGAAATCCCGGCAAAATATCGCGAGAGATACACTATCGCCACTGAAGAGCGGTTCGAAATCGCGCCCGAGGTTCGCCGCCTGGTTCGGTTTTCGGTTCATAACATCATTCAAAACCCACCCTTTTCCAAGATTGATTTCATCTCATGCCGCAATCTGCTGATATATCTCGGGGAGCAATTGCAATCTGAGGTGTTCCCGCTGCTTCATTTCAGTCTGAGACCGGGAGGAAATTTGCTGCTTGGCACGTCAGAAAGCGTCATCCGAAGCAGCGATTTGTTTTTGCCGGTTGACCAACACGCCCGAATATTCCGCCGCAACGACACAGCGAGACGGGTGCACGTAAACCTCCCTCTTGGTTCAACATCACGTGATGGTGTGATCCAGCGCGGAATTGGAAAGCTGGCATCGGAAACTGACTTTCCCCGACATCAAAGCTTTGATGCCTCGAACGCGACCATTTTTGAACATTATGCCCCGCCCTTTGTACGCGTCACAACCGAAGGCCGGATCATTGATAGCTCTGGCGATTTTAGCTTATTCATCGAAGCGCGCCCTGGCGATGATCGCAGTCTAGGCACTCTTGCGCGCGATGGTTTGGCCGAAGTAATCGGACCATTGGCATCCGATGCGATTGCGACGGGTGAGAGGAAATCGCTTCAAGGACTATCGGTTACCTATCCGTTTGGAACCCAGAAAACTGACATTATCGCCCATCCGATGAAAGATGAAACGGCAGCCGTAATCTTTCTGGCGAGCGAACAGTTAAAGCCGGTGGTTGACCAGTTTGCGGTCAAGCCAATATCTCGCGATCAGCGGATCAGCGATCTCCAGGATGAACTTAAATCGCTGAAGCTGGAGCTGAAAAGCAAAGTCGAAGAGATTGAGACAGCGAACGAGGAGCTGAAAAGCTCCAACGAAGAAATGATGTCGATGAATGAAGAGCTGCAATCAGCCAATGAAGAGCTGACGACAGCCAATGAGGAGCTTAAAAACAAGATTGACGAACTGACACTCGCCAATGCTGATCTCGACAATTTCCTGCAGTCTGCAGATCTTTCAATGATTGTGCTCGATCGCGACTGCCGCATTCGGCACATCACCAACGCTGCGCGTCAAAACTTACCGTTGCAGCGATCTGATGAAGGTCGCTCTCTTGCTGAATTCAACCTGCCGGTTGCGGGCATTGCCATTCACGAAGAGGTCCAAAAAGTCATTGAGACAGGCCACTCATTTGAATGCACAACCAGCCCCAATTCCAATGGCCAATCATTCTTTCTGCGCATCACCCCTTATTTCTTTGCCAGCGGTGTCGTTGAAGGCGCATCGATCACGCTTCTCGACATTTCCAATGAAGAAGAACTTCGCCGCGATCTTGCCGATGAAACCCGCAAGCTGCGCCTCGCCATGGATGCAGCAAATATGGGTTCATGGGAAACCAATCTCGAAACCGGTGATATGATCGTGGATGAGGTCGCAGCAGAATTGGCCGGGCTGGATCGCCATGGAGCAATAAGCCGCGCGGCGTTCTTCAAGCATATCTCGCCAGAAGATGTCGGGAAGTTTTCAGCCATCGGCGAGGCATCGTCGCATGATGAACAACCGTACTCTCACACGGCAAGGATCGATCATCCCGAAAAAGGGACACGTTGGATGCGCGTCCATGCCAAGCCCTATCAAAGCGAAGATGGGTCACATTGGATTACTGGGCTTGGTCTCGACATAACCGAGATCATGCAGCTGCAAGAAGAGCTGAAATGGGAATCTGAAAAACTTCGCAACGCTTTGCAGACAGCGCGTATGGGGGTCGCTGAATACGATCCAGAAACGCTTGAGACGACAGCCGATGCTATTTTGGCAGAGCAATTGAGTTTGGATGGACCGGGCACCTATTCGCCTGAAGAACTGCAAGCTTACCTTTTCAAAGAAGATATCCCGAAGGTTGAAAGCGCACTTACGCATGCATCAGAAACGGGCGAGGAATATGAGATCGATTACGGAGTGGCCGTGCCGGGCGAAGAACCCCGCCATTTCCGCACTCGCGGTTTCCTTATGGCCAACCCAAATGGGCGCAAAAAGATTGTTGCACCGACTTTTGACGTGACCGCGATCAGGTATCAGCAATTGCTGGTCGAAGAGATGAGCCACCGGATCAAAAATCTGTTCGCCGTGGTTGGCGGGCTGATCCAGGCGGCGCCGAAGGAAAATCCTGCAGCGCATCAAATGGCATGTGATTTGCTCGACCGGGTCGTATCGCTTGGCAGAGTTTACGATTTGGCGCGCAAAGAGGCAGGATCAGCGGGAGTGACTTTGGGCGATTTGCTGCGTTCCATAACGGAGCCACATTCCACAAGCCAAGACTTATCGATCCAAGGCCCGGAAGTGATGGTAGACAACGAAACCGTAAACACCCTGACGCTGATCGTGCATGAACTCACGACCAATGCGGCAAAATACGGCGCGCTTTCACACAAAAAGGGCAAACTGCACATTGGCTGGGAATGCGATCAAGAAAGCGGTGTAACGATCAATTGGATCGAAGAAACACCCGGCTTCTCACCAACAAAATCGGACGATGGCTCTGGAAAAACCCTGATTGACAGCGGGGTTCGGCAATTGAAAGGGAGTTTCAGCCGGACATACGCGGCCACAGGAGCGGAAATTGAAATCAGATTGCAGCTCTGACGCCAATTCCCTCGACGGAGCCAATTCCAACCAACCTTTATCCGGCCTTTCACTTCTGGTGGTCGAAGATCAATTTATTGTGGCGGTTGGGATTGAACAGACTTTCAAAGACGCTGGCGCTCAACATGTGACTGTGGTGGGGAGTATCGAAGAGGCTTGGGAAGCTTTACGCAATGCTCATTTCGATGCGGTCTTGCTCGATATTCGTCTGCACGATGGGCTTTCATTTCCGTTGGCAACGCAATTGCTATCGGACCAGGTGCCTGTGGTCATCCACTCGGGCCATGCAGAGGTGTATCACGCGGTGGAGCTTCCCGGCGCTGTGTTCTGTCCCAAACCCGCCAAGCCTTCTGAAATCGTGGCCGCGACAATTCAAGCCCAGCAGATGATGGCTTCCAAAAGCGGGGAGCCCAACAGTAAGCCTGCGACCTAAAAGACTTGCCCATTGGTGTGGGCTCTTCTCGGGTTCGCCTGACACCAAAAATTGCGCCTTTTCACAAATCCTTCCAGCGTCCCTTTACTGGTTCAAAGCGGTCCATCCTGATGGACTGCCAAACACCGCCAACAAGATACGGATCATCATTGACTGTCGCGCGTGCGGCCTCTTCATTTTCCGCCTCGATAATTAAAAGCGAACCGACAAATTCGCCTTTGGCATTGGTGAGCGGGCCTGCAGCGCGATAATTCTCATCGTGCTCAGCCATCCATTCGCGTTGCGCCTCAAGGTGGATTGCGCGCAGCTTTTCATTGTTTTCGCCATCACGGCAATAAAAACAAAATAGGGCCATATCGCGCGCTCCTTTCCCAATAAGGATTGACCTAAACACTCACACTTAGCCTCGCAAGGATGATGTCGGACTTGATCGCGCAAACGCTCAGGCCCAAGTTGCAGATGAAACTATTCGAGTCGTTCAGGCAAGGATCCTAAGTCTAATGACCACGCCCGATTTGCCCTTCGGCACCCAGCATCAGATTGACCGCTCAGCGCTTCGCCTTGCCTACCGTGCAGACGAGGAAACATGCGTTGAAGAACGGTTGGTGCAGGCAGAGCCCGCGCGCAAAGTGTCTAGCAATGCCGCCAAGCTTGCAATTGCGCTTATCGAAGGGGCACGGCGGCAAAAAGCAAGCGGGATCGACGCGTTCCTCCAGCAATTTGGCCTTGATACAGAAGAAGGCATCGCGCTGATGTGCCTTGCTGAAGCTTTACTGCGCGTGCCCGATAGCGAAACCGCAGATATGCTGATCCGTGACAAAATTGGCGAGATCGATTGGGGTGAGCATTTGGGCGAAAGCTCCTCCACTTTTGTCAACGCAGCGACATTTTCGCTGATGCTGACAGGCGAGGTATTGGACCCTCCTGAAGAAAAGCAAAAGGGTATGGGGCCAGCGCTCAAACGCGCGATGAACCGCATGGGCGAACCTGTTATCCGCACGGCCACCCTGCAGGCGATGCGTATATTGGGCGGGCAATTTGTGTTTGGGCGCACAATTGACGAGGCCTTGAAACGCGCCGGGCCTGATCGGGCAAAAGGATTGACGCACAGTTTCGATATGCTGGGCGAGGCGGCGATGACCTACGGCGATGCTGACCGGTATGCGCAGGCCTATGACGAAGCGATTGATCGGCTCGCGATAGAGGCGAAAGGCGGGGTCGGGCCCTCACCCGGAATATCGGTAAAGCTTTCAGCGCTGCACCCGAAATACTCCTATCTTCATGCCGATAAAGCGCACGAGGATATTGTGCCCATAGTGCGCCGCCTTGCCGAAAAGGCACGCGATGCAAACATCCATTTCACCGTAGATGCAGAAGAAGCAGAGCGGCTGGAGCTGAGCCTAGACATCATTGAAGCTCTGGTTGCTGATGACGCGCTGTTTACCCGGGCTGATGGCTCCCAATGGCAAGGCTTTGGAATGGCTTTGCAAGCCTATCAGAAACGTGGGCTGCCTTTGAGCGATTGGGCCGCAAAATTGGCGCGGCGTCATGGGCGAAAGCTGTTTGTGCGGCTGGTGAAAGGCGCGTATTGGGACGCGGAGATTAAGCTTGCACAAGTGGGCGGCTTTGCAGATTATCCGGTCTTCACGCGGAAGCTTGCCACCGATGTGTCCTACCTTGCTTGTGCTGCACGATTGTTTGAACACAAAGATGTGATCCGCCCCGCTTTTGCCACGCACAACGCGTATACTATTGCAGCGGTCAAAGAGATGGGCAGCGGCAAGACGTTCGAATTTCAGCGTCTCCACGGCATGGGCGAAGAAGTCTATGACGCGCTGCGCAAGCTGGAAGGCAATAACCCCACCCCTGTGCGCATTTATGCTCCTGTTGGTGGGCATAAGGAATTACTCGCTTATCTGGTGCGCCGCCTGCTTGAAAACGGAGCGAACACCAGCTTTGTCAATCGGATGGGCGATGCTGGCATTCCGGCAGAGGATTTGGTCGATGATCCGGTGGAAGAGCTTGCCGCCAAAACCCCGCGCCGCAACCCCGCCATTGCGCTGCCCAAAGACATTTTTGGCGAGCGGCAAAACAGCGCAGGAATTGATCTGTCTGACCCGCTGGTTGTTGCGCCCTTGCAGGCTCAGCTTGATGCCTTGCGGGATAAGCATTGGATTGCAGCGCCGACTTTTCCCGCGCAAGAAGCGGGCGAAAGCGCGCCCATCACAATGCCGCACGACCGAAAGGCCGAAGTCGGCACCAGGCGCGATGCGACCGCTGAAGAAGTGGAAGCGGCATTCACCCGCGCCTCAGATATCCAGCCGGGATGGGACAGTTTGGGCGGCGAAAAACGCGCGCTCTTGCTGGAGGAGGCAGCTGACCGTTACGAAGCGCACTCGGCTGAGCTTCTCTCCCTTTGCCAGCGTGAGGCGGGAAAAACCTTGCTCGATGGGATTGCCGAATTGCGCGAAGCGGTCGATTTTCTGCGCTATTACGCAAGCGAAGCGCGGCGGCAATTTGGCGCACCCATTGCCCTGCCGGGCCCTACTGGTGAGGAAAACACTTTAAGTCTTCACGGACGCGGCGTGATTGCCACGATATCCCCTTGGAATTTCCCGCTCGCGATTTTCACAGGGATGATGTCAGCAGCGCTTGCAGCGGGCAATACTGTGATCGCAAAGCCTGCCGAACAGACCCCGCTTATTGCTGCATTTGCTGTGGAGCTTTGCCACAAGGCGGGTATCCCGCCAGAGGTGCTGCAATTGCTCCCCGGTGCAGGCGATGTCGGACAAATGATCACTTCGGACCCGCGCCTTTCTGGCGTTGCCTTCACAGGATCGACCGAAACCGCGCGTCTGATCAACCAAACATTGGCCGCGCGCGATGGCCCCATTGCGACTTTGATTGCAGAAACAGGCGGGCAGAACGCGATGATTGTCGACAGCTCTGCCTTGCCCGAACAGGTCGTGCGCGATGTGCTTGCCAGCGCGTTTCAATCCGCGGGTCAACGCTGTTCTGCCTTGCGCGTCCTCTATCTCCAAGACGATGTCTATGATGACATGCTGACCATGATACGCGGTGGGTTTGAGGCTTTGAGTGTGGGCGATCCAGCTTTGCTTTCAACCGATACCGGCCCTGTCATCGATGAAGATGCCAAAGCCGGATTGGAACGCCACATTGCCCGCCAACAGCAAAGCGGGCGGACTGTGTGGCAACATGATGGTGCGCCAAATGAAGGCTGTTTTGTCCCACCCACTATAATTGAGATCGATGGAATTTTGGACTTAAAGCGCGAGAATTTTGGCCCTGTCCTCCATGTGGCGCGTTTTGCCGCTGATCAATTGAGCGATGTGATTGATGACATCAACAAAACCGGGTTTGGCCTCACTCTTGGCTTGCACAGCCGGATTGCAGCCACGCGCCGTTTTGTCCAAGCGCGCGCAAAGGTTGGTAATTTCTACGTCAATCGCAACCAGATCGGCGCGATCGTCGAAAGCCAGCCCTTTGGCGGCGAAGGGCTTTCTGGCACTGGTCCCAAAGCAGGCGGCCCGCATTATCTTGCCCGGTTTGCGACAGAGCGCGTCAGTTGTGTCGATACAACAGCTGCAGGCGGCAATGCGAGCTTGCTTGCGAGTTAAGCTTGGCGACAGTCCTCACTCGCGATAGATGAACCGTTATGATTGCTCGCCTCAATCGCCTCGTCGCCCTATGCTTCGCTCTTGCCGCGCTCGCATGGAGCAGTACAGCTTTCGCGGCAGTCGAAATCCATTTTCACAGCTTTAATGGCTCGGTTCTGTTCGGTCGCTACCCGCACACATTCATTGTGCTTGATGGGACGCTGGAGGCGAGCGGCAAAACGGTGAACGAAAATTACGGCTTCACCGCCAAGAAAGTCTCTCCCGCCATTTTGAACGGTCCGGTCTACCACGATATCAGCATCGAAAAGCCCAAATATCTCAAATCCACCAATCGCCATTTCTCCATGACGATCACTGATGCGCAATATCGACGGATTGTGGCTGAGATGAAGAAATGGAAGAATGCGCCGGGCAAATATTACGACCTTGATAAGCGCAATTGTATCCATTTTGTTGGGCGCATGGGCGAGATATTGGGGCTGAAGGTTGAGTATCCTGAAAAGATGCTGAGGCGGCCTAAGAAATGGCTCAATCACATCACAACGCTCAATCCGCAACTGGGTGCGAAACGAGTTAAATAGCCTAAAAAGCGATCGCTTGGGCAACGCCAAATCTAGCATCGCCTGAGAAACTCGCTCAACGACTACCAAAAATTACCGGCGGGGCTTCTTGCTTGGGCTTGAGAAAAGGACTTGGAACAACTCGCTCAAACTTACAATTCGGCAAAATTTTGATTTTCAGGCGATCCTCAATATCCACCGCCATAAAAGAATGTCTTTTCATTTGCCGTAACCGCATCCTGACAAAGTCAGCATCTTCTGCAGGAATTCCAGCGGCTTCAACCGCACATTCTGCGTTGCGCTGTGTTTTATAATTGGCATTAATCCCTTCCACGGCGTTTATGGCTATCATACCACCAACATATAAAAACGGTGACGCTCCAAGCAATACGCCAATCACACGACCAGCTTGACCAAAACCATTTACTCCAAGGAGGAAGAGTGCCGTTACTCCAGCAGCCAAGAACATCGTCGCATAAATGGGGTCTTGCGCGCTGCCACCTGACAAACCCTGATCCAGCCCGGTAAACAATACGACCGCAGCCATGCCAAGAACAGTCAGCGCAATCGGATTATGATAGCCAAGACTGAAGAGCGAGAATACTAACTTCATACCTTGAACGTACCCGCATTGACATAAGGTAGTGTTAATCGGCAGCCTTCGTCCTGAGGCAAGATTGGGATATTTTTTTACTAGAGCTTGCTTAGGTGCGGAGTATCAGGAATCCCTTTTGCATGGCAATTCTTTCAGACAATTGGATTCGCGACCAGGCCCAAAATCACGGCATGATTGAACCGTTCGTGGAAGCGCAAAGGCGCGAGTGCGTGATTTCTTACGGTGTCTCCTCGTTCGGATACGATGCGCGCGTTGCGCCAGAATTTAAGATTTTCACCAATGTCGACAGCGCTGTGGTGGACCCCAAAGATTTCGCCGCAAATTCCTTTGTCGATCGCGAACAGGATGTGTGCGTCATTCCGCCCAATTCCTTCGCGCTTGCCCGCACAGTCGAATATTTTCGCATCCCCGAAGATGTGCTGGTGATCTGCCTTGGTAAGAGCACCTATGCACGCTGCGGGATCATTGTGAATGTCACACCGTTAGAGCCCGGCTGGGAAGGCCACGTAACGCTGGAATTTTCCAACACTACGCCTTTACCCGCCAAAATCTACGCCAATGAAGGCGCGTGCCAGTTTCTGTTCCTCAAAGGCAATGAACGCCCGCAAGTCACCTATGCCGATAGAGCAGGCAAATATATGGGCCAAAAAGGCGTGACTTTGCCTCGGCTCTGATCTGCGCAGCGCATGAAAAGAGCCGCCCAATTTGGCATCAGGCGGCTCTTGTCTCTATCGCACATAAGAGCGATCTAGCGCACGATCACCGCGCGCCAATGCGTCTTACCGGACCATCAAAAGTCGGCACAGACATCACAAATGGATCGGTCGGATATCCAATCGCCTGCTCTTCCAGCATACCAATCGCAATCTCTTCACCCATGCGAACACTGTCGAAATAATCGGTGAAGTAATGGACGCCCGCCATATTGCGTCCAATCGAGATATTGGCGGCCAGCTTATTCAATTCACCTTCCAGTGTAAGCGGGCATTTGATTTGGTGCACCGCCAGATTCTCACCCGTATCATCAGTGACGATCTTGATATTTTTCACAGCAAACTTTTTGCCTTTTGCAGGCGCAGTTTTGCCCGCGATCTGTTCTGCAGTGAAAAAGCCGATTTCACTGGTCGTATCACCGCCTTGGGTTGTGTCGATCTGGACCAAGATGGCCGAGGTATCGAAAAACGCTTTGAGCACTGTCACACAGGCACCAGCCACCGTTGCATGCCCTGCGCCATAGGCTGGATGCATCGGAGAACCCTCTGCAAAAGCCATCGGCAATAGGATCGTATCAGTGTCCTTACCTTTGCCGCCAATCGCGCTGTTATGTTTGCGAATGGCATGCGCGGTTTCTTTAAGTCCCTCAAGAGTGCCCGTCAGAGCGCCGCACACGCTGGCATGTTTGTCTTCGATAACACACGCTTTTTCCAGCCTTCCCGCCAAGGCTTCGGGCCGCAAACGGATGTGATTGTTGAATTTTTGATATCGCACCGCTTTAAGAGCGCGCGTTGCCACTTCGGTCACGAGTGTCAGGATATGCGGCCCACCATACAGTGCAAATCCGCCCGCATTGCTGGGCTTTGTCGTGCCCGTTGCTGCATTGGTCAGCACGCTGAAGCCGGTGCCTCCGGAAAGACTATCAAATGCGGGATCGGTCGCCGTGCCCGCTGACCAAAGGATCAGGCACGCATTGAGATAGGCCTGATACAGCGCATCAAAATGCACATACGTCGCCAAATCGCGCGGCGTATGGATGAAACGGCGATCAGCATTCATCAAAGCTTGACCGCTTGGCGATCCGTCCGCAGCTGTTACGCCGTAGCCTTGCTGCACTTCCAGCCAATCGCCAAAATCGATCATGTAATCATCGCGCACAGGTGCTGCGGGCACGCGTTGATCGACCGCTTGGGCGCCGTATGAAATAAAGCCATCCAGCACTGTGCGATTTCCGGTGCGATCTGCATTGCCCATCAACATAAAGGCGGAAAGATACGGGCCGATATCAGAGCCGGGCGATGATCCGCGAAAGACGGTCTGCGGTGTCAACATCTTGCCCGCGTCCACTTTACGCGGCCGGCCGGAGAACGCGCAGCAAGCGGCGGCTGTTTGAACATATTCCATCGCGTTAAGCCGATCCAATGTTGGGGCAAGATCAGCCGATTCTCCATGATCATCGAACTGCGCAAATGGTACATCGCGCACAAGCGCAAGCTCGTAAACTTCAGCCATTTCAAACGTCAGCTCCGCGCTTCCCAAACGCGGTGCTGGCGCCATAGTGACCGCCTGCGCATCGGGTCCTTCCAGATCAAAAACCACGCCCGCAGTGGGCGCTTCCCACAGTCTGCGCGGTTGTTCCATCGGCACGGGCACGCGCGTTGTGAAAGGCTCTATCTCAGCATCATCAATCGCTTTGCGAAACGCCTCAAAGTGGTTCTTATCAATGATAAGACCAGTGATGGCGCAATGTTCGAGGCCCTTGGTAAAGCTCATCAAGTATTTCGAAGAGGCAAACGCCTCTTCATCGCCATTGGCTGTGTGCTCGGGGTGGGGACGGTTAAAAGCCAGTTCTGCTGCGTGTTCGCGAAAACGTTTAGCTTCAATACGCCGATCATTATTTAGAGGCATCGCTCAATCCTTTTGAATAACAGGGAGATTGCGACCGCTCTTTATTTTCCAAAATGATAGCGAAAGGTCAGAATGTTACTTTGTAGATTTGCGTCTATATTTTTCATGACGATTAATTTGTTAGTTAAAGGCCGTTTTATAGGCTAATTTTACTGTTGATCCGGGCTGAAAATCAGACGGCCCGAAAATTATAGATCGCAAATGGATCGCTCCATTCCCCAGCAAATAGAGCGCCAAGCTCGAAAACACGGCCTGTCCGCAATGCCAACGGGAGGCTTTCCGACTATGTCCAAGCTAGGGTGACAAAGGTTACACAGTGTAACCCAGTTTTACGCAGGTTTTGTATTGTTTATCAGAACTATAAGTGTGGCAAGAGAGGGTTACACGTCTCCAACATGAAACGCGTTTCACTTGGGTTTGGGGATTCAGTTTTGAAAGAGCCGACAGCGAGTGTGACGAGCGAAAGCGGTGTAGGAAAGCGCTCGCGCAGCCAATAGCCGACTTTCCGCTTTCGTCCGGGTTCAAATAAGTGGCTAAAGTCCGCTCTTGGGGGTGAGAGCGGACGTTGGTCATTAGTGACACAAACTGAGTTTGTTTGGGGTATCGCAACTTGGTATTGAGTGACCATGTAGTCAGGCAAGACACCGATGGACGATAACAATAACGCACGACTTAGACCAATGATCGAAACTGTTCCCCGTCAGCGTTCATGAGACAGATTGAGGTAGTTGGATAGAGGAGTGTTTTGGTCTCATCGTAGTGA
>JBCAZT010000079.1:0-12886 GCA_038532855.1 Pseudomonadota bacterium | reverse complement strand
GTCGCTGGTTCTTCTGAAGTTGCTCAAGTTGGCGTTATTTCTGCCAATGGCGATAAAGAAGTTGGCGAAAAAATCGCTGAAGCCATGGACAAAGTTGGCAAAGAAGGCGTCATCACCGTTGAGGAAGCCAAAGGTCTCGAATTCGAGCTCGACGTTGTTGAAGGCATGCAGTTCGACCGTGGTTATCTTTCACCCTACTTCATCACGAACCCGGACAAGATGACGGTTGAACTCGACAACCCTTACATCCTGATCCACGAGAAAAAGCTTTCAAACCTGCAAGCAATGCTGCCGATCCTAGAAGCAGCCGTGCAATCAGGCCGTCCGCTGCTGATCATTGCGGAAGACATTGAAGGTGAAGCACTCGCAACGCTCGTCGTGAACAAGCTACGCGGTGGTCTGAAAGTTGCTGCTGTTAAAGCGCCAGGCTTTGGCGATCGTCGTAAAGCCATGCTGCAAGACATCTCTATCCTAACCAAAGGCGAGATGATTTCAGAAGATCTCGGCATCAAGCTTGAGAACGTCACTTTGGGCATGCTGGGCGAGGCCAAGCGCGTTACCATCGACAAAGACAACACCACCATCGTTGATGGCGCTGGCTCTGAAGATGATATCAAAGCACGTGTTGGCGAAATCCGCACTCAGATTGACAACACCACCTCAGACTATGACCGTGAGAAACTGCAGGAACGTCTTGCGAAACTCGCGGGCGGCGTTGCTGTCATTAAAGTTGGCGGTGCATCTGAAGTTGAAGTGAAAGAACGCAAAGATCGCGTCGATGACGCGCTGCACGCGACACGCGCAGCCGTCGAAGAGGGCATCGTCCCTGGCGGCGGCACGGCACTTCTTTACGCTACTAAGTCTCTTGATGGCCTCAAAGGCGCAAATGACGACCAAACGCGCGGTATCGACATCGTTCGCAAAGCTCTGATGGCGCCAGTGCGTCAGATCGCTCAAAACGCTGGCCATGATGGCGCAGTTGTATCGGGCAACTTGCTTCGCGAAGATGACGAAACGCAGGGCTTCAATGCTGCAACCGACGTTTACGAAAACCTCGTTGAAGCGGGCGTTATCGATCCAACCAAAGTCGTCCGCACTGCGCTGCAAGATGCAGCATCGGTTGCTGGCCTGCTAATCACCACCGAAGCAGCGATCACCGATGCTCCGGAAGACAAAGCAGCCGCAGCCCCAGCCATGCCCGATATGGGCGGAATGGGCGGAATGGGAGGCATGGGCGGCTTCTAAGCCTCACCCAAGCTTCTGCGCTTACAAAAAGGCCCCGTTGGAGCGATCCAGCGGGGCTTTTTCTATTCGGACATCGCTCAATTAGGCCCGGCGTGCGATCCGCCGAGTGTGTTGCTCAATCTCAGGACCAAACCGATCTAAAACGTCATCACCACGCATCGGCATGCCTAATCCGTACCCTTGCAAGATATCGCATCCCAAGTTGGTGAGTTTCTTGCTTTGAGATGGGTTCTCTACGCCTTCGGCTACAACCGAAATATCGAGAGCGCGCGCAATGTTGACGATCGATGCGATCAAGCTGTGCATCGCTGGATCTTTCCCAACATCACGCGTGAGAGAGGCATCTATCTTCAATCGGGCTGGGCGCACATTCACAAGGCTCAGAATGGAAGCATAACCGCTGCCGAAATCATCGATCTCAATTTCGACATTCAATTGATGCAAGCGCTTAAGGACCTTTTTCACCTCTTCATTCGTGTCATCGAGGAATGTGGATTCGAGCAATTCAAATGACAACAAGCTCGTTCGCTCGCCAAGTTCTTCAACGCATTCCAAAAGATCAGGATCGACGAGGCGATCGCTAGAAACATTCAAAGACAACCGCTTCGCATCAAAGCCGGCATAGGCCCAAGCTTCAGAATACTCGATTGCACGTTTCAGGATTTGGCGGTCGATTTCTGTCAACTTATCCATTTCCGCCGCGTAACCAAGGAAGTCCCCTGGCATCAGCAATCCTCTGGTGGGATGCTGCCATCTGGCCAGCACTTCAAAGCCGACGGGTTCGTGGCTCTTGGCGCAAAACTGCGGTTGGAAGTACGGAATGATCTGATCTTGTTGATCAAGCGCAATTCTTAAATCTTCTTTTGTTGTCCGCGCGAAAGCCGCGCGCACTCGCATATCATGCTCAAAAACCATATGCCGTTTGCGACCACTTTTCTTCGCTTCGTAAAGCGCAAGATCAGCATCGCTCAAAAGGCTCCAAACATCGTTTTGATCCCCCTTATCGACGGCTATCCCAACGCTTGCACCGATTTCAAAAACGCAATCATCAATCTGCAAAACATCGCTCAAGAGATGGCTCAGTTTTTCGCTGAATTGAATGGCACGCTGCGCATTAGCTTCGTCAAAAAGGATGGCCATGAATTCATCGCCCCCGATCCGGGCAACAAATTCTTCTTCGCTTGTCAGGCTCATCAGGTAGCCCGCAATGCGCTTTAATGCGGCATCGCCCATCGCATGGCCATAACGGTCATTCACATCTTTAAAGTAATCCAAATCGATGTGAAGGACGGACAAACAGGCCTGTTTCTGTTTGGCGATATCAAGCATCTCATCAAAGATTTTCACAAGGTAACGGCGATTGGGAAGCTCTGTCAGCGCATCGTGAAGAGCGCTTGCCTCGATTTCCATTTTGGCCGCAAGCAGTTCCTGATTGCGCTGTTTCAATTCAAGCTGAGCGGAAAAAAGCTCGGTCACATCAGAATTGGTACCCACAACTCGAACAGGTTCGCCAGCCTCATTGCGGACAACTTGCGCGCGTGAACGCCACCAGCGCCAGCTGCCATCCTTGTGAAGGATACGATAGGTTTCGTTGTAGGGAGCTTTGCCCGCAATATGGTCGTTTAGGGCCTTAATGACTCGATCTTTATCGTCTTTGTGTACGCGCTGTTGCCAATACGTGAAGGCCGCCGTTCCTTCAGCACTGGTGATACCGAGAAGCTCGAAATTCTGTTCCGAAGACACCAATCTATCTGTTGTAAGATCGTGATCCCATATCCCATCAAATGATGCCTTTAGAGCCAGATCAAACCGTTCATTGGCTTGTTCAGCTTTGCTAACGGCTTCAGCCAGCTGGGCGTTTGTCTGCTGGAGCTGATCGTAAATCTCAGATCGATCTTCGCGGTCCATGAAGAACCCGATGAGTTCAGCAAGCGAGGCAGCATAGGCCGCTTCATCCGGGGACCACTCACGATATTCGTCAACGGTCTCCAAGCAGATTACGCCACGCGCACCGCCAGCCGAACGGATTTGCGTATCCAACATTGAAATGACCCGATTGGGTTTCAGATAGACTTCCGTAAATTCTGAAGTGCGCGGATCCGTTCTAGCATCAGAAGCGGTGATAACCCGTTCCGTTATCACAGCATCGAAGTATTTCGGAAAATCAGATGCATATAATATGGCGCCTGAGGAATGCTGGCCGTTCAAAGTTTCATAAAGATCAATACACTCAATTTGCGATTGCTCTTCATCGAGCACCCAGGCGCTTGCGCGTTGGACCTGTAGCCGCAAGCTGGCTTCTTCCGTCAAAATCCCAATGAATTCGACGCTGCTGAGGGCACCCTCAGTATACAGCCGCATTAAGCGGTCCAGTGAATTGTTGAATTTTCGGACGCGCTCTAACACGGTCTCGTCCGGAAACAGCGGAATGCCCATTACAACCCTGCGACGCACATGAAACTTCGCAGAAAATGGCGAAAAGGGGCTAATTTTCCGGTGGCAGCGAGCCTAGTGAAAGTCCTGATCAAACAAGTTTTTCGTAGCTGCAATGGGGATATTGCCAGCAAAAAAGGCTCCACTGGCATGTGCCAACAGAGCCTTTATTGAATTCTAGTTTTGGTGGTTACCGTGAAACTATCCGCCTTTGCGGCTGGTTTCGGCAGCTTCAATCACGTCTTCATCCCACGTAACTTGCGTTTGAGTTTGAGGGTTAAAGCGGGTGTTGGCATAGCTGGCCGCTTCAGCAGCGGCGATTTCGGCTGCGGTAAGATGCTCGCTTGGTTCAAGCGCGAACACATCAACGCCGCGTGTAATCTCAGTCGCATAGACGCGGCCATTGTACCAATAGCTGGACCAGTACCCACCAACGACCAATTGCTCTTCTGAAATGGGGCCGCGATCGAAGAACGCGATTTCTTTGGGGTTGGCGCTATCGGTAAAGTCCATCACGCTGATACCGCCCTGATACCAGCTTTGAACAAAGATATCGCGGCCCGGTACGGGAATGATTGATCCGTTATGCGCAACGCAGTTTTCGGTTTCGCTTTGCGGGCCAGGCATTTTGTAATGGCTGCGGAATTCCAGCTTGCCATCGACAATGTCGTAAACCGCGTTAGCACCCCAAGTCATCGGATCTGATGCCTTACAGCGCGGACGGCCACCGCCGCCCCATTCATCGGTGAAGACGACTTTGGTGCCATCATTGTTGAATGTGGCTGAGTGCCAATAGGCAAAGCCTTTGTCGAACACAGCATCAATGCGCACTGGGTTCATTGGATCAGAAATGTCCATCAGAATGCCGTTGCCCGAACACGCGCCAGCGGCAAGGTTCAGACTGGGAAACACTGTGATGTCGTGGCACTGATTGGTCTGGCGTGTCTCTTGTGCACCATCCTCGCTTTCGCCGCCTTTCCACAGCCCAGCGATTTCGCCCGTTTCTTTATCCGCAAAAACGCGCGGTGAAGAAATGATCCGCGATTTCGACGGGTCTGCCAGCGGAATTTCGATCACATCAATGCTGAACAAAGCTGTGCGCGAATCCGATGGATTATCAATGCAGCGAGCCAATTCTTCCTGTTCACGAACACGCGATGTTCCCGAATTGTAGACAATCAGCTTTTCATCATCGGCGGTGACAACAGAGTGCGTGTGGCTACCGCGACACGTTTGGACCTGACCAACCTGACGCACAGCCGCAAGATCGGAAATGTCAAAGATACGAAGGCCGCGGAAACGTTCCTCACTCACGTCGCCTTCAACACCCTGAAGACCGCAATCTACACGCCCGCGGGTTTGTTCGACACTCATGATCAGAATGTCACCGACGACAGAGACATCGCCCTGCCCACCTGGACAAACAACCGAACTCATCAGGTTGGGCGCACCATCTTCGCCAAGCTTATAGATGTTGAATCCGTGATAGCTGCCAGCCACCATGATATCATCAAAGAACGCCATATCGGTGTTGGCGAAATCAAGCAGCGGAGAGCGTTCGGCAAAATCGGTAAGGCTGTCTTCGTCATCATCGCCGCGTTCCGCTTCAGCGGCCGCTTTTGCATCGGCGAGAGCTTTCTGCGCCTCTTTCACCGCTTTTTGTGCTGGCGTTAATTCGCCATCTTCTTCTGTCTCATCTTCTTCCTCTTCAGCTTTAGCCGGGCGAAGATCAGCCGGGTTGTCAGGGTCGAAGAAACCAGCAGGCTTAGAAAGGCTCACCACTTTGCGAAGGTTTGAAATCGCCTCTCCGGCATCGGCAAAGCCAGCAGTAAGACCAGCGCGCGGATCGCTTGAGAGACCAGCCAGAACTTCGTCCATCCGGTCAATTTCGCTAGTCTGATCCGCTTCAACATCGCTCACAAACCGGAAAATAATTGGATCGGCTGCACTGCCTGGCTGGTCTAATAGATCCTCGACCATATCAATCGCGCCTTCGTGGTGGGCAATCATCAATGTGAGGAATTGGCGATCAAATTCTGTCCCTTCAGCCGCTGCCAGTGCTGCCATTTGCGCGGGGCTTGCCATGCCAGCCATCTGCGAATGATCGACCATTGCATCGTTAGAATGATCCATCTTTGAATGGTCCATCGCGCTGTGGTCCATACTGGCCATAACCGTTTTTTCGCCGCGAGATTCCAGCCATTCATTCATGAACGTGATCTCATCAGCCTGGCTCGACAGAATCCGGCCAGCAATGGTCACGACATCATCATTGTTGGTGCGGTCTTTGACCAATTCCGACATTTCCACTGCTTGCTGATGGTGGACGATCATGCCCTGCATAAACATCACATCGGCATCGGTGTATTTGGCTGAGGCCAGCTGGGTCGCCTCTGCAGCCGATAGCGTCTTGCTGTTTTGGCCAGGTGCGCCGGGCTGAACGATGGGCGCGCTTTGGGCGAAAGCAAGGCCGGAGGTCCCAAGCAAAAGTGCTGAAATGGCAAGGCGCGAACTGTGCGCAGCGAAAGAGTGTTGGATCATAGCAGATTCCCGTGTTGCCCCGTCATTGGGTGTATGGACACGAAAGTGCCCTTATCTCTGGGCCAGTCAAGTCAAATTCCTTGACACGGCAATTGTCTTTCGCACCGTGTCGTTTGCGCGTCATTTCCCCGATTTTTGGCGTTCGACATGCATCTGTAATGATACGTATGCCGATTTGGTCTTGTACGCAGCACTTTTCGCCGCAGTCGATCAAATGAGCGGTTGCAGCGACGAATCGAGCGATTCACAGTGCGCTCATTCAGTGATTGGCAACCGTATTCGGGTATATATCATTAAATGATCTCCCTTTTCCGCACCCCCCTCGCCGCGGCTACGGCGCTTTGCGCAGCTGCGATTAGTGCCCCAGCTTCTGCTCAAAGTAGCGATTTTGAATCGAGCTTTGATCTCGCATTCGGCACCGAAATGCGCGAACCGCAATCCTTTGAGGCCATTTATGCGAGCTCTTTTGAACAGCAGATCGCGCAGTTGGCCGACGGGAATCTGGGCCGCATTGGGGTGTATGCTGTCGATTTAGCAACCGGAGAGGAAGTCTCGGTTCTTGGTGACCAACGTTTCCCCATGGCCTCCACAAGCAAAGTCGCCGTTGCCGCCACGTTCCTTGCAGGTGTGGATCAAGGGCGGTTTAGCCTAACCAGCGAATACCCGCTGCTCATCCCTGTACGATCGAAGAAATATTCAAGTGAAAGAGCGCCTGTGCGCACGGGCAATTATGTGCCGGCGCATGAACTGATCAGCCTGATGATCAGCAAAAGCTGCAACAGTTGCACGGATGCATTGCTGAGAGTGGTAGGCGGGCCGACGGCTGTGAACCAATGGATGCAGCAGGCAGGGCTTAGTGATTTTGAGCTTTCGCGTGATATTGCGACATTGGTGCGCGATGACGGCGAATTTGATCCGGTGGAGTGGATTGACCCCCGCGATTCTGCGACACCGCGCGTCATGGGACAATTGCTGGCAGGCATTTACCAAGGACGCTGGCTTAGCGCGAACAGCCGCAATCTTTTGATCGGCGCGATGGAAGAAACCACAACGGGTCGCCGACGTATGAACGCTGCTTTGCCAGATGCCGCAGCACTGGCTCACAAGACCGGCACATTAACGCGAACGGCCAGCGATATTGGCATTTTCCGTCTGGCCGATGGCAGGGCTGTGGTCGCTGCAATTTATGTCACCGGGCAAAGCACCAGTCTTGCCGATGAAGCGCGCAATAAACGCGCTTCTCGCGCCAAACGCGATGCGCGCATCGCAGACATCACGCGGGCGTTGTACAATGGCTTTTCCGCCAAAGCAGGATTGCGCCGTGACCCGACACAAAACTGGGCACCTGCTCCGCGCAATGGCGGTTAAGACTTCGCCCCTTCTCAATTAGACAAAAGAAAAGGCGGCGCCAATTCTGGCACCGCCTTTCTTGTAACCAAACCCGCTGATCGCAGGTTCAGTCTCAAGCAATTACTCGCCTGAGATCATTTCTTCAGCTTTGTCGCCAGCAGCGTCAACAGCTTCACCGACCATGTCAGCGCCTTCAGCAGCAGCGCCTTCAACAGCGTCTGCACCTTCAGCAGCAACGTCGCCAGCAGCGTCTACGCCTTCAGCAGCAGCATCGCCAACAGCTTCCGCACCTTCAGCAGCCGCATCGCCAACAGCTTCTGCGCCGTCAACAGTTGCGTTTACAGCTGAGTCTGCACCTTCAACCATTGCGTCGGTTGCGCCGTCAACAGCGTCAGCAGTTTCGCCACAAGCAGCAAGGCCAAGAGCCGAAGTTGCAACAGCAGCGGCAAGAACGATCTTACGCATAATATGAATTCCCTTATTCAGCGTTTGAATACGCGCCAGACCAGGATGGGCCTGTTGCGTCAGCCGGCGTCTGACCCCCGACTTGATTCTTAGATAAAGGCCGAAATGTGGCAAATCAAGCCAAATAAGGCAATTTCGCCTTATTCTCGCCTCATTCTGGCCAAATTTTACAAGTTTGAACGCAATTGAAAAGCGGCGCTTGTGGCTGGGTATGGCTGCTTCAAACTGCCTTACGCGGGGCCGCTGCGGGTGCTAGCAGGCACATATGTCCGAAAAGCAGCACCTCTATCTCGTCGATGGCTCGTCCTATATCTTCCGGGCCTATCACCGCCTACCGCCGCTCACCAATCCAGCCGGAACGCCCGTTGGCGCAGTCTATGGTTATACCACGATGCTGTGGAAGTTGGCTGATGATCTGGATGCAGCCGATGGTCCCACACACCTTGCGGTGATCCTTGATAAAGACTCCAAAAGTTTCCGCAACGACATCTATCCCGAATATAAGGCAAACCGTCCCGAACCACCCGAAGACTTGCGCCCGCAATTCCCACTGATCCGCGATGCAACGCGCGCATTTAGCCTGCCTTGCATTGAAGAAGCAGGATTAGAGGCCGATGATCTTATCGCAACCTATGCGCGTGAGGCGCAGCGCAAGGGATGGAACGTCACCATCGTCTCATCCGACAAAGATCTGATGCAATTGATCGGCGAGGAAAATGGCGCGCGCATCGACATGCTCGACACGATGAAAAGTGCGCGCATTTACATCCCAGAGGTTGAAGAGAAATTTGGCGTTGCGCCCGATCTTGTCGGCGATGTGCTCGCTTTGATGGGCGACAGCGTTGATAATGTGCCGGGCATTTACGGGGTAGGCCCCAAGACCGCGAGCAAGCTTATCGCAGAACACGGATCGCTTGACGCGGCGCTCGATCAGGCGCCCGACATGAAGAAATCCAAATTGAAAGAGCGCTTGATTGAGGGCCGAGAGGATGCCGAATTAAGCCGCGTTCTGGTAACACTGAAAGAAGATTGCGACCTCCCGCAGCCCATCGAGGAGATGAAGCTAGAGGGCATACCACCTGAACCGCTCGCTGCCTTCCTTGAAGAGCACGGGTTTTCATCCCTGCTGAAACGTCTGGGTGCGGGTGCAGGCAGCCCAGAACGGCCAACCAATCTCGACCCTGCCAAAGCAGACAAGGCCGGAGATGCAGGCGATGCCGAAGGCAACCGACAGCCCCTGCCCGAAATGCCCAAAGTGGATCGCAGCGCCTATGAAACGGTGCAGACTTTGGACCGGCTCAAAGCATGGGTCGAACGCGGAATGGCTGCACAATACATTGCCGTAGACACAGAGACATCCTCGCTCGATGCGATGCAGGCTGGCCTTGTGGGCGTAAGCCTCGCGCTTGGCCCCAATGATGCGTGTTATATTCCGCTTGCCCATGGTGGGACTGATCTGCTGGCGGAAAAGCCCGAGCAAGTGGCAATGGATGATGCGCTTGCCGCGCTCAAACCACTGCTGGAAAACGACGCAGTCCTCAAAATTTTCCAGAACGGCAAGTACGACCTCAACGTCCTTGCGCGCTATGACCTTACCGTCACGCCGATTGAAGATACGATGGTGATGAGCTTCAACCTTGATGCCGGCCGGGGCGAAGGCATGGGCGGCGGGCACGGGATGGATGAGCTGTCCGAGCGCCATCTTGGCCACACGCCTTTGTCGTTCAAGGAAGTGTGCGGCACGGGCAAGAAAGCCATCCCCTTTGGCGAAGTGCCTTTGGACCGCGCCACCGAGTACGCAGCCGAAGATGCCGATGTGACATGGCGGCTGTATACAATGCTCAAGCCGCGCCTTTCCGAAGAAGGCGGCACGCGCATTTATGAGCGCGTTGATCGCCCGCTTATCCCAGTTGTCGCGGGAATGGAGCGCGAAGGCATCAAAGTTGATCGTGCGCGGCTTGCCAAATTGTCTGAAGAATTCGCAGCCGAAACGGCCAAGCTGGAAGGTGAGATCCACGAAATCGCTGGCCAAGAATTCAGCGTCGGCAGCCCCAAACAATTGGGCGAAGTGCTGTTTGATAAGATGGGCTTTAAGGGCGGGAAAAAGGGCAAAAGCGGCGCCTATTCGACCGATCAATCGACATTGGAGAAGCTGAGCGCTGATCCGGAAGCGGCGGGCATCTCCAAAAAGGTGCTCGAATGGCGGCATTTGTCGAAATTGAAATCCACCTACACCGATGCCCTCCAAGCGCAGATCAATCCCAACACCGGGCGCGTTCACACAAGCTATTCGCTGGTCGGCGCGCAAACGGGGCGACTGTCTTCAACCGATCCAAACTTGCAAAACATCCCAATCCGTACAGAGATTGGACGGCAAATTCGCGAGGCTTTCGTGCCTGAGGCCGGCAACACATTGTTGGCGGCAGATTACAGCCAGATCGAATTGCGACTGGCCGCTCACATGGCCGATGTGGAGACGTTGAAAGACGCCTTTGCGAAAGGCGAAGACATTCACTCTCGTACCGCCACAGAAATGTTCGGCGAAGTGACGCGCGACACCCGCGCGCGCGCAAAGACGATCAATTTCGCCATCCTTTATGGCATTTCACGCTGGGGCCTTGCAGGGCGTTTGGAAGTCGAACCGGATGAAGCCCAGGATATGATCGACACCTATTTCAAACGCTTTCCCGGCATCCAACGTTACATCTCAGAAACGTTGGAGACAGTGGGCGAGCGCGGGTATTCTGAAACTCTGTTTGGCCGCAAGACGTGGTTTCCCCGGATCAAATCGAAAAATCAGGCCGAGCGCCAAGGGTCAGAGCGCGCCGCGATCAATGCGCCAATTCAAGGCACCAGCGCCGATATTATCAAGCGGGCTATGGCACGGATGCTGCCTGCTTTACGCGATGCTGGGCTGCATGATGTTCGGATGCTTTTACAGGTCCACGATGAATTGGTGTTTGAGCTGCCCAATAACGAAGTTGTAGCGGCCTCCCCGATCATTGAGCGCGTTATGGCAGAGGCGGCTTTACCCGCGGTCACTCTGGATGTGCCGCTAGCCATTGATATTGGCACGGGGCCAAGCTGGGATGCAGCGCATTAGGATTAACGTGCGCTAAAGCTCGCGCTTTAGCCACCGAGGCCTAATCCGTCACATCATTCCCATGCTTTTTGGCATTGGTCGGCTGTAAATTTTCCGGCTGGAAGAACCCAATCGGATTGGCTTCTGCCGCTCGCTTTTTCAGTTCTCCGCGCATCTTGCGATATTCCGCTTCCATCTTTGATGTGACGGTTGCGCGGCTGTCTTTGAGAGCTTCTGCAAAATCCTCAGCCGTCACTTCGGCCACTTCGCCGCCCACACGGCGCAATGCGCCAAGGCCAGCGCGGCGCACCACATCTTCTAAGTCAGCACCAGTGAAACGGTCGGTCTTCGCAGCAATATCACCCAAATCCACATCATCGGCCAAAGGCATCGCGCTGGTGTGGATTTTTAGGATATGTTCGCGGCCCGGCTTATCGGGCGTGCCGACATAAACAAGTTCATCAAATCGGCCGGGGCGCAGCAACGCAGGATCGACCAAAGTGGGCCGGTTGGTTGCACCCACAACGATCACCGATTGCAATTCTTCCAGACCATCCATCTCGGCAAGGATCGTGTTGACAACACGGCCTGTAACTTGCGGTTCGCCTTGGCCTGAGCCGCGTGCAGGCACGAGGCTGTCAATCTCATCAATAAAGATCACCACAGGGGCAACTGCGCGCGCGCGTTGGAACAGGCGCGCGATTTGCTGCTCGCTCTCACCATACCATTTGGACAAAAGGTCAGAGCTTTTCATTGAGATGAAATTGGCTTCCGCCTCTTTAGCAACGGCTTTGGCTAGCAAGGTTTTGCCTGTGCCGGGCGGACCATAAAGCAGGAAGCCTTTGGCTGGCCGAATGCCCAAGCGCCGGAATGCATCGGGGTTTTTAAGCGGGAGTTCGATCCCCTCTTTCAGCTTATCAATCGCATCGCCAACGCCGCCAATATCATCCCAGCTGACTTTGGGCGCTTGAACCATCACCTCGCGCATGGCCGAAGGCTGGACTCGTTTGAGCGCAGACATAAAATCATCGCGCGTCACGCATAGGTCTTCGAGCACATCAGGCGGTATCTCACCTGCATCCAGATCAAGGCGCGGCATAATGCGGCGCACCGCGTCAATCGCGGCCTCTCGGCCAAGTGCAGCGATATCAGCACCGACAAAGCCATGCGTGACTTTCGCAAGCTCATCCAAATCCACTGTCTCTTCTAGCGGCATGCCGCGCGTGTGGATTGATAGGATTTCGCGGCGGCCGCTTTGGTCGGGGACACCGATTACGATCTCACGATCAAACCGGCCGGGACGGCGCAAAGCTTCATCTATGGCATCGGGGCGATTGGTAGCCGCAATCACGACCAGATTGGCGCGCGATTCAATGCCGTCCATCAGTGTGAGCATTTGCGCGACAAGGCGCTTTTCCGCTTCGCCCGGCACCCCAGAGCGTTTGGGCGCTATGGAATCGATCTCGTCTATGAAGACGATGGCAGGGGCAGAGCGGGTTGCTTCTTCGAAGACTTCACGAAGACGCTTTTCAGATTCGCCATAGCCAGAGCCCATGATTTCGGGGCCATTGATGGTGAAAAATTCGGCATCGCTTTCATTCGCGACAGCTTGGGCAAGGCGTGTCTTGCCCGTACCCGGAGGGCCGTGGAGCAGCACGCCTTTTGGGGGATCAACGCCAAGCCGGGTGAACAATTCAGGGTAACGCAGCGGCAATTCCACCATTTCGCGCAGCGCCTTGCCGAGCACGTCCTTGTCCGACAGCGGCTTGG
>JBCAZT010000078.1:0-12984 GCA_038532855.1 Pseudomonadota bacterium | reverse complement strand
GCGAGATTGGCTGTTCCAAACGCGCTTTGACAGAACCGGCAATGGAATCGGGAGAAAGGGCCATCAACGCGTCAAAAGCAGCGCATTGAACCCACACATCTTCTTTTTCATCGAAACACACGCGGCGCGTTGCGCTCAAAACGGTTTCGAACCAAATCCCAAAAGGCCAATGGTGAATGCGATTGGCAATTTTCGCCAAGCACAAATGCGCCGCACACCGCACGCGTGGGTCGCCTGGCCAAGTGCGCATCTGCGCGAGCAATCGGTCTGATAGATCAACGAAGAACGCGGTATCAACCAGCATGGGATCAGTCTCGACCGCTTCGGCAGCAATGATCCCAAGCCTGTCAAGCGCATGAGCAAGAGCCCGCTCACGTTCGCCAATCCGTTTGTGAAACCGCTCGATAACCGCATCGGCATCAAACCAAGCATCAAGCGCGCGGCGATCGCTTTGCATCTGCTTGCGTTCTGCGCCTAGGCCCCGCGCAAAATCAAGAATGGCCGCGCGCCGCTCGCTTTCATCAACGGCATGGACAAGACGCGTTTGAAACTGTCTTTCGGCAGTGTTGAATTGGGTGATCTGTTCGCTTTGTTTAAGGCAATATCGCGCAAGCGCCTCTGCATGGGTGCGCGCATCCGCTTGCTTGTTTTGCGCACCAATTGCAGCGCTGATCTCGCTGTGAATATCTGCGAAAACAGGCAGCATTTTGGGCGCAATGCCTTGCGCCAAACGATCGTCTATTAAACGATCACTCGGCAGGATATCCTGCGCATCAATTCTCTCTAGAACGCTCATCCAGCAGCCTTCCTTAGGCAGCCAGCGAGTTTGGCACGAAGCGCGCCATCTTCGACCATTGCTTCGCGAAGCGGTGCTGAAATCTCCAGATGGACAAAGCCATCAAAGCCGTTTTCGCGCAGCAACTGACCCTGAGCATTTGTGAGCGCGCCAAGCTCGGCTGTGTCCCCTGGATAGACGAGCACAGGCGCAGGCGCGAAGGCGATGCTTAGGCAATCTGCAAAATCATACAGCCTTGTGCCCGGCTTTTGCGTGCCATCGCTTACGATAATGCCCGCATCCCGCGCGGCTTGTGAATGGCGACGCTCGCCTTCGAAACCGTGCAGCTGGACGATCAGGCCATCGGGCGCTGCATCTGCAAAACCGAGGTTGAAAGCGCTAAAAAGGTGATGTCTTTCGCGCGCAAGATCGAGCCCATAAGGACACTTATCATTCGCGCGGCGGGGTGCAGAGTTCCAAGCGGCAACCTTGGCCTCCGTCTCAAGGAAAAGGGCAGAGGCAAGCGTGCCAGTGTGCCTGTCGGATCCGCGATGCGGGGCTGTGATTGCCAGACTGGTGCCGCCATGGTCGCGCAGCCAATAAATCCCGCGCCCCTTACACTCGTCATCGCTTTCGCTTGCCAGGACAGTTCCATCAGCGCCTTCAATCGCGCGCGCGCTCAGACCCATTTGCTTGAGCTGGGAAACATCGTTTTGAGGATCAGTCATAAAGCGAGCAAACGCTTTGCGACCGCTAGAAAACTCTTGCGCCGATGGGCTCGCGACACCGCTCACATCATCGAATGGCGGAAATAGGGTGACCGCACTTGCGGCGATTATTGCAGCAGCGCCGCCCGAGATCGTCATAGCCCGGCTCATTGCGCGACCTCCTGTCCAGCGGCATTTTGATCGATCAAATCCTCACGCACAGCCTCATAAAGGACAAGCATGGTGTAATCTCGACCATCCAGCCCCACAGGACCAACCGAGCGCCATTGATTTCGGGCAAGCTCGGTTTTCTCCTGATCAGTCAGCAGATCATCGGGAAACGCACTGGGTTGTATCAATCGCTCGCGAGAGCTTTCGCTAAGCCTTCGATACGCGGCGAGAGACTGGTTGCCGATATAGGTGAATTGCTGGAACATGCGAACATCGATCCCGATGATCCCATCAGCCACATCAAAGGTCTCAATTTCAAGCGACGCCGCAGGCGTCATGCTTTCCACCATCAGGTGGTCTTGCTCTGCCACAAGCTCAGGGCGTGTCCTGAAAAAGCGAAAGATGGCACCTGATGCGAACACCTCATCGGGCGAGTCAGCCTGCAAATACACATCGTGCTGGGAAAGCTGATTGCCTTCTACATCGCGCCAGCGTAGCCTCAAGCCATAGGTGAAACCGGCAAGCTGATCTCTAAACTCTTCGCTCACCGCTGGGTTGACGATGATCTTCGCCTTGGTCACCGGCTGCGAGAAGGCGAATGCCAGAGCGCGCTTTTCGGGAATTCGGTATACGATAGAGCGCTTTGAGATGTGCGCATCGCGCGCTGTCATTTCGCGCGCCTCAACAAAATACGAAAAAACGGGCCAGGCATATTCGCGTCCAGCCAAGCCAGAACCAAAAGCAAGCGCCAAGAATATCACAACCTTCACGGCAAAAGAGAGGCTCATCACTGCTCCTCCACTTCGCCAGCTGGACGCCGGCCAATGCCAGAAAAGTTAAGCCAACCTATTGCGTAGCTGCGGTCTCCCGCCGTTTCGAGGTACCGGACCGACATGCCTGGGCGTGCTTCCATTCCGGCTTGTTCAGCAGAATTTGTGATGGTTTCTGCTCGCAAACTTGCATTTCGCAAGGCTGAGATGATGTCGGAAAGTCCTTCTCGTGGCGAGCCAATCCGATCATTAGCCACCAAAACATCGACGCTTTTGCGATATCGTAGCGCCTCGCGCGGGCGGGCTCGCAATTGCAGAACCATCGGATCGCTCACCCCCTCTTGTGCGCGCACCCATTCCTGCCAAACCACATCGAAAATTGTGTTGGGTTCTCGCAGAAAGCTGTCGCTGCGTGTGGCGACAAACAGGGCGTCGGACTGCCACTTATCATGCACTCTCGCCCCAATTCGGGCAGGTAAGTCGCTGCGTGAATTTTCGAAAGTGAGCAGAGCCTTTTGCGGCTCTTTCCCAGAGGCCAGCATGATATTGCCTTCATCGCGGGCAGACGATGAGAGAGCCCAATGCGGGGCTGAATTAATCAGGCATGGACGCAATTCCATACCTGCAATTTTGCCAGATGCGCTTGCGACATAGGGCGCTTCACCAGCTTTTACTTTCGCGATCATCGGAGCTGCGATTTCGAACCTGGCATAGGCAAGTTCAGACAGGCTGTTCCACGTTTCAGTACCATCCTCGTGACGAGACAATTGGCACGGCGCAAGACGACGGGAAGTGGCAAAGCCTGCTCTGCGTTTTGCAATGCCCGTTATGGCTTCATCGCTAAGGCGCAGCGTTGCATCAGTGCCCTGCCCAGCCCTGCTCTCGTTAGCAAGGCTGGCTTTTAGGTCGGGAATAATCTGCCTCAACCTCGTCAGATCGCCAGAAGCCGCCGATCCATCTGCAAAAGCCAGTTGCGACGTTGAACCCTCTGGCGCAGCATCTATCACAATATGAGCTGTGTTCGTCGCGTTTATGAATATGTCCGCCACGGTATCATTAGACAGGCCCGATCCGGGCTGCGGGGCAGAAACAACAAGCCAGCGTGCGTTCTGATTGGAATGAATGTCCAAAGCCGCCGTAGCCAGGCCAGGGCGCAAAGTTGGATCGGGAAGAATTATGGCCAAATCCCCGCTCGCGGCGGGATCAAAGAACAAAAGCTCTGATCCCTTTTCATCGTCTCGAACAATGGCCAGCCTGCCGCCTGCAATCTCTTTGATGCGCCAGCCATTTGTCCGCTGCTCGAATTGGGCAATGGGAAGAGGCAAGCCTTCGTTTAACAGTTCGACCAGATTGGCAAGATCATCGCGGCCAGATGGAGACAAGGGCTGCGCCAGATCGCGCATCTTGCGTTTGTAAGCATCGCCAACTGCGCGAACCACCAGACCAGAAATCGCGGGGGTATTAGCTTGTGCCGCCTCCCCCTCTTGGGGAACACCATCACTCCACGGCGCGCGCGAGCTTGCCGCTGACAAGGTAAACCCAGCAACGTTACCCAGAACAGCTCCGACAAGGCTTACTTGCAGGGTTGAACGGGCAAGCCTTGGAAAAATATCTTTGTCGTGCGCCTTAATCGCAATCAAGGTGGAGAGCAGATAACCAAACCCGAAAAAGTCTGTCGTTTTAACATCATAGCCCTGCCAAATTATCACCCAGCCAACAGCCATTTTCCAGGCAAAGCTGATGTTGAAGAACAGCAGCAATTTCCGCCCGCCCTCCATCGTAACATTGGCCATAAACGGCAATTGCAGAATCATTCGCGCGATCACGTAAATGACGATCGCTTCGCCAAAGGATGTCAGGATTTTGGTGGGTTGATACCATTGCAATGCTAGCAATGCTGGGATCAAAACACCTGAGAAGTCCCATCCATATTTTACGTTATAATGGCTCGCGATGAGCGCAGTCAGCGTCAGGATGATATAGGCTTTGGGACTGGCATGGATTGAGCTCGCTAGGCTTTCGTAGATGTAATACACACCCGAAATCCGGAAGTTTGTGAGCTCCATCAGGCCCCACCGAACAATCAGATACGTAAGCCCGATAGTGACGCCGGCCATGATAAGCCCGCGGCCTAGACCCGGCTTCCAAAACTGGTTGGCCATCAGGGATATAACGATAAGACCAAAGCTTTGAAGATTGCTTTCCCAGTCGATCCGGCGGTCAAAGTTCTCTTCCATCCAGATGGAAAACTCTGGCAGCAAAAACCCATCCATCGTCAATCGGACGGCGATGCTAGCTAGGATTAGCCCCATAAATCGGTCGCGGCCGAAAAGGCTAGGAAACCGGCCTGGTGCGATCTTCTCAGAAAACAGCCAGACGATGAGATACGCCAGAACCGCTTCCAGACCGATCACGAAAGCCGCCAGTGGCTTCACAATCAAAAGCGGAACAACGTAACCCGGCACCACCAATCCCGACAGCACCCAACCGTAGCGAAGATTGAAAAAGCACATCACGAACACGCCCACCCAAACGGTGGTGATGATCGATCCGGCTAATCCGCCTTCGGGAAATATGGTGAGCGGGAAAAGGTCCATGGAGGCCGTTTAACCTTGCACCTTGGCGTGCGTGGCCTTGAGCGCGCGGCGCGCTCTTTCGACCAATTGAGCAGGCTCAATCGGTTTGCGCGCGATATCGACAACGCCAAGCTCGCGGTGCTGGTCGCTAAGAACTTCATCGATTGCTGAAGAAACGATCATGACAGGCGGACGACTGACACCGCTATTCGCGAGCAAGCGCAGGAATTTGAGACCATCAATCTGAGGCATCACCAGATCGAGCAAGATAAGATCGAATTGCTCCGACTTGACCTTTTGAAGCCCAATTTCTCCGTTGCTGGCAAGCGTTACGCTAAAGCCCTCAAGCTCCAGAGTAAGCTTCAGCAAACCTGCCAGAATGGCATCATCATCGATGATCAAAATGGATTGGCTCATCAACCAACACCTCGCAAATCAATATTAAACCCAAGCCCGTTCGATCCGCTGCCCCAATAGGAAACGCTGGCCGACCAGCTGGTGACTTTCTTGATCCCCTCACCGATGGCTCTAAACTCGCCCACGGCGCCTTCTTCGTAATTCGCGATCAGCCAGAGCAGACGATCAAACGCGATGCCGAACCCGCCGGTTACGCGGATGATGGCGCGTCCATCGCACTCTTCAAATTTGAGATTCACCACGCCGCCATGGGGCGTATCGGCGATGATGACGCGAAGCATTGCGATCAGCATGTCTTTCAACGCGTTTGGTTCAGCGATGATGAAGCTGACGACATCGGGATGGTCGGCTTTCACAACGACACCCAGCTCATCAGCAAATGCGCTTGTGCGTCCGACCGCATCTTTGATGATGCTTGTCGCATCGACCGGATAACAGGCTTCGGTAAGATCGCTGACTTCAGACCGGATCATGCCGGCAACTTCATCAAGCCGCCCTGTTGCCCTGCGAGCTGTATCGGAAATTTGCCCCACCACATGATCGATTTGATCCGTATCGAGCCGCTTATCGCCCGCAAGTTGTGATCCAAGAAGGATCGATTCCAAGTCGTTGCGCAATTGCAGATCGATAAACTTCGCCACCGCCTTGCGCAGATCAGCTGCCTTATTGGCATCGCGCATATCGATGGCTTCAAGAACCAGAACTCTGTTTCTGCCGTTGGATTGGCCGCCCGTTGCCGCGACCCGTAACAACCGTTCACTGGGCTGCTTGCTATCGAGAAAGTTGCGCATGGGCATCCGCATTTCAGATCCGTTGAGCATCAGATCTTCAATCAAAGCGGTGACACGGTCCTCATCCAGATCGGTCAGCGTCAGCAAGGCTTCGGCCAGCGATGTGTCAAATAGGTTAAGTCCAGCCTCTTCATAAATCGCCCACATGGCATCATTCGCGTGAAGCGGCGAACCTATTAGGTGATAAACGGTAATGGCTGTCGTGATCGCGTCGTACCCATGGCGAATCTGACCTGACTCGTCAGCAACCAAAGCAATGGCGCTGGCAACCCGGTCATCGATAGGCCGATGGCGAGCCTCGTGGCCGTCGCGCGCGTTCAGTTCGGCACGCCAGTTGAACACCTCGCTAAAACTGGATGCGATGGCTCTCACCAAGTGGGCCGATTTGCCGGGAGTAACAGTATCAGGTTTGGAATGGATCCAAAACAAGTCCTGACTGCCAGCACCGATCCAACCAACTCGCGTCTCTCCTCCCCAGCTTGGAACCAATAGAGCAGCATCCTTGATTTGCCTTTGAGAGCGCACATCCTTGAGAAAAGGCACCACTTTTGTGGATGCCGAGGAAATGTCTTTCATTGAAGCATTGTTTGATGCGACGAACTTAAGCTCTCCATTGGGGAGCATTTGCACAAGCAGGCTTCGCTCCACACCTGCATATTGCGCCGCGGACGCAAGGAATTGCGGCAGCCTGGCTCCCTCGCGCAGTGCGGAGCGTTCAAACGACGACTGGACCGCGTCTGAAACCGATCGCTCCAGCCGGCGGTCTTGCGATGTCTCGCGAGCGATCATGCGCTGAAAGGTGATGAACCAGGGGCACAGCAGCAATGCTGTGACCGGCAAGAGCTTGCCTACAAACAGCAAAACCGCCCAACTGGCGGCGATTGTAAAGACGTTAAGACTGACAGGTATGAGGACTGCAAGACGTTTTGGATCTCTTTCCCTGAAAATCACCGCAAGCAGCAATGCCAAAGCAAGCAGGAGCAGCCAGACTTCCCAATCCCTTGCCTTAAATGTCGCAGTTCCAGCCATAAGCGCGTTGACGCTGTGGGCTCGAAACTGTGCCTCGCTGGTGGATCGTCCGTATGGATCAAGCGGCGTGTTGAGCGATCCTTGCAGAGATTTTGGTTCCACCACCATCGCCACCAGACCATTCATCTCTCCATCGTGGATTTGTCCGCCGATAAGCTGGCTGGCTTTTAGGATTGGGATACTGCGTCGGCGCGGCATCGGGATGAGATATTCGCCGCGCGATGGATTTATATCCGCAAGCGCTGCATCAAAGACGGGAAGAACTCCGTCTTGTGCAGGGAGGCTAGGAGACTGAGACCGGTTTATGCCATATTGCTCCGGTGCAAGGCTGCGTGCACTCTTAACCGCGCTGCCATAGGCTGGGGCGCTCTCACTCAACTCCCAGATTTGGTTTGTTGGTAATTCTTTTGCGGCAAACGCAACAACAACCGGGATGTCACTGGCACTAGCCTCGACGTAATCCTCACTAAGATAACCGGCGCGCTCGATACCAATCGAATTCAATGACGCGTTGAGCATTGAAAAACGGCTCGTGCCTAAGCTTTCAAACTCAGCATCACGCTCAACGATCACAACCTTGGGTGAGCCGCTCGCCTGACCCACTGTGACAGCATCGAAGAAACGTCCGTCTGCATTAGCGAAAACGCCCAGAACGTGTATCAAGGCAAGCAATAGCCCAAGGCAAACAGGGCCCAGCCAATGCAACAGCAATTCTCTGCGTACAATTGCGCCGCGCAGGGCGCGCGCAGGCCGATGGCGTGATTGAGCTGTGCCAGCGGATATGGCCCGTTCAAATTCAGTTGGAGGCGAAAGCGCAGTCACAAATTGTCGCGGGCAGCTTTGCTGGGAAAGAATGAAAGCGATGTATCGCGCGCAAACAAAATCCTTGCTGTGCGGCTTTCAGATTGCATGTCCCCCAGTCGATCCGGCCAAGTCCTTTTTCCGTCAAACTAAGTGATTTCACTAGGCGATTAACCCTAATGCTTGGTTAAGTTTTGGTAGGAAATGCGCTGCTGGCCAAGCATGTAAATGGCTGTTTCACAGTCAGCCAAGCAATCATCGTTAGGCTGCCTTTAATCATATTCACACATAGGGGCAGCGTGACAAAGACGGCAGAAATTGCGACGCCCATCAGTGAAGCGTCCGCCAACGGGCATGAAATGCGCGTATTGCTGGCAGAAGACACGCCTATCAGCGCAGAAGCGATGAAGGCGATGGCGCTGCATTGCTCAGTCGAATTGGATATTGCACACAATGGATTGCAAGCGATCGAGATGGTCGTCAATGCAAAGGCCAAGGGGCGCCCATACTCACTTCTCTTGATTGATGTTATGATGCCCATTCTAGACGGCGTCGAAGCGACAAAACGCCTACGGGCGAAGGGATTTGACGCAAAGCAATTGCCTATTGTTGCTGTCACGGCTGCCTCAAGCTTCGATGAAGTGAGATCCTACCGCGCCAGCGGAATGCAGGCTTTCTTAGAAAAACCTGTCGCTATGGCTGACTTTAAAGCGACCCTTGAGGCCTGGGGCCACGGCGACAAGGGCACAAAAACCCACCCTGATCCAAAAATTGATCCAGTGGTGCTTGCCTCACTCACAAAGCAGTTCACGGATCGAAATCTTCGCACTCTGGAGCTCATAGAGACCGCCTTGGGAAGCGAGACCATCACCAGCAGCGCAGAAAATGAGATCCGCAATCTTTTGCATCAAATCGCGGGAACGGCCGCGACTTTTGGTGATGCAGAACTCAGTCAGGCTGCACGAACTCACGAATATGCGCTCATCGGATCTGGCGATGACCAAGAGGCTCTCAGACTCAATCTAGGCGATGCAGCCCGTACGCTCAGGAGAAGGCAGCTGTGATCAGATTACCCTTTTTTTCCAGAATGGTACGCCCATTTTTGGTTGCTCTTGCTGTGATATTGGTAGGTTCAGCTGCTGCCGCGAAGGCCGAACAATCAGACAGGCTTCAATTTGACGGCCTTATCGAACTTCGCGCGGTGGAATCTGAATTAGAGACAGACCAAGGCGATAGCATTGACTCAACAGGCTTTGGCGGCAGAGCGAGACTTGGCGTCACCTTTGACCTTAGCGACACAACCACTGTCCGCGCAGAGGGCGAAGCACGCGTTTTTACATTCCGTGACGAAAACCGCGAAGATTTGGAGACCTTTATTGGCCGAGTAGAAGTGCGGCACGATGTTTCTGATAATGTCGAGGTGCGCGCATTTGCTCGGCGGTATGAGAATATTCCAGTGCTTGAAGCGTTCAGCGCGGATCAAACCAGCATTGGCGGACGTGTGCAGTGGGAAAAAGGCAATGATCGCGCCCGTCTAACGGGCGAATATCGCGAGCGTGAATACGACACTTTGACCGGCGGAGACGGTGATGGATACCGTGTTGCTGCGCAGTACAATCGTCGGTTGGGTCCATATCATTGGCTGCGATTTGATGCCCGTGCTGACCGGATTTCGAGCGATAACGAACCGCGCCGCAGTTACAGCCGCCAGGTTGCCAGAGTGAAATACAGCCTTCCGGTAGCAAAACGGTTGAGGATAAGACCCTCGCTCGAATACCGCACATGGGATTATGACAGTCGCATCGCGCGGGGCGATCCAGACGGAGCGCTGCGCAAGGATAGCTATTTTGCACCGGGGGCTGATGTCGCTTGGAGCCATCCTCGCACAGGCATTTATGCAACCGCGAGCGCTGAGCACCGGTTCCGCACATCCAATGATGAGCGTTTCGATGCCAATGCCTGGCGCATTGGTGTTAGATTTGGTGTCCGCTTTTAGAGTGGGAACGTCTTCAATTAAGCGCGCTTAGCTGATTGTTCTCTGGCACGGTTTCGCCGGTCAAATCAGCTCGCGTCATGGTGAGACCTTCGCTGACGCGTCGTTCGTTCAATGCCATTTCAGCCGGGGGCGAGGCGACAAGGCCAATTTCCGCCAATGGCCCATCCGCTTTCCAATTCTTGACCCATTCTGCAAGGTAGAGGTCCAAGCCCGGAATAGCGCGCATATGCGCTTTTTTCACATAGACATAAAGCGGGCGGGCACCGGGATATGAGAAATTGGAGATGTTCTCGTAAGTCGGATCAACGCCGTTCATCGGCAGGCCCTGAACCTTGTCAGCGTTCTTATCGAGATAGGAAAACCCAAACACGCCTATCGTGCGCGGATTGCTCTCAATCTTTTGGACGATCAGATTGTCCTGCTCGCCCTGATCGGAATAGGCTCCATCTGATCGCACTTCTGTGCAAACCTGCGCGTGCCGATCCTTATCCTGCTTTTTAAGCGCTTCCATCGCAGGGTTCGTGTCGCAGCCCACTTCGAGCACCAGCTCCTTTAACGCATCGCGTGTGCCCGATGTTGAAGGGGGTCCGTAAACGAGGATCGGCTCATTAGGCAAAGACGGATCAACATCCGCCCACGTTTCAGCCGTTTGCTCTTTGCCATAAGGGGCGGCGGCCAAGGCTTCGTAAACAATGCGCGGTGACAGATTGAGGACTATGCCCCCCTGTGCTGAGGCAAAGGCAATCCCATCAAGGCCAACCTGAAGCTCAATAATGTCTTTGACCCCATTGGCCTGGCATTTTTCAAACTCGCTCAGCTTCATCCGGCGTGAAGCATTGGCCATATCGGGTTTGTCTGCGCCCAACCCCTCGCAGAACAATTGCATTCCGCCGCCAGTGCCTGTTTGCTCGATTAAGGGAGAGCCAAATTCGGGATTAGAGCGCGAGAAGCTCTCTGCCGTTTGTTTGGCAAAGGGGTACACTGTGGATGAGCCAACAGCCCGGATGGAATCGCGCACACCTGCGCCTGCGTCGCATCCGGTAAGAGCGATGGCTGCCGCGCCCAGAATACCGAGCGTCTTAAAGTGCGTCGTCATGATTTTGATGCCTCTTCGGTCATTGAAGATAGTTAAAGCCAGACTGTGACAGCCAAATGACGCAGTGCAACACAAGACCTGGGCCGCGTGGACAAATTGGGTGTGGTCACGCGGCCTAGCCTCCAGCGCGCCATTTTCGGTAATTCTTGGCGCGTTTGCTTGCACGCATCTGATCGGCCAGCAAAGCAATAAGGGCAGAGCCGCCATCGCCCGGCGTTTCGCCTTTGGCCATGCGCTCAAGCTGCGCTTTGGTCAAAGCCATCGTCGCAAGGCCTTTAAGGGAGGCATTGGACCATGAAACCTGCGGCAATCCCACTTGGACGTGCTGCTCAGCCTTCCAGTGGTTTGGCAATGCAGGATCGGCGGCAAGAGCACGCGCAATACCAAGGATTTGAACGCCAAACCCTTGTGCATCCTGTGCTAAGGCTTCTTCTGCAACATCAAGTCGGGTGATCCCCCCTGTCACCATAATTGGCATGGAAGCGACTTGTGCAATCTGGCGTGCAAAATCGATAAAATACGCCTCGCGCTGGCCAGTTGAACCTTCCTGCGGATTGCCTTGCATGGCAGGGCTTTCATAACTGCCGCCCGAAAGTTCGACAAAATCGACGCCTTTGCCATCCAGCCATTCAACCACTTGTCGCGCATCTTCAAAGGCGAATCCGCCGCGTTGAAAGTCTGCTGAATTGAGCTTTATTCCAACGCCAAAACCTGCCCCGACGCGGGCACGCACAGCCGCGATGATTTCCATCAAAAAGCGCGCGCGATTTTCCAATGAGCCGCCCCATTCATCATCGCGCCTATTGGTAAGCGGTGACAAAAACTGGCTCACCAAATAGCCATGTGCGCCGTGGATTTGCACGCCGTCAAAGCCCGCTTCCTCAGCCAATTGGGCCGTATCAGCAAACCGCGTGATGATCGTTTTGATTTCCTCCGCACTCAAAGCGCGCACAGGGGCAAACAGAGAGGAAAACTTGCCAAGGTTGAGCTCCACACCCGATGACGAAACCGCTGTTTCTCCCATGCTTTTGTAAAGCTGGCGGCCGGGATGGGAGATTTGCAGCCAAAACTGGCCACCTCCAGATTTGCCGATCTCAGCCCATTTCTTGAACGGCGCAAGGTCAGTGCCTTTTTGCAGCACCACACCGCCTGGTCCAGTGAGCGCGGAAGGGTCCACCATCACATTGCCAGACAATATCAAGCCCGTGCCGCCTTGCGCCCATTGATGGTAGAGACTGAACAGTTTCTCACCGGGATATTGGCCCGGCTGAACGGCAAGGTTTTCTTCCATCGCCGCTTTGCAGATGCGGTTTGGAAGAGTGGTGCCATTTGGCAAAGTAAGCGGCTGAAACAAAGGGCTGGTCATGTTGCCTCGCTGAGTTGGAAGGGTGCGATCACGTCGGGCCTGACGCGCGCAAGCCGCTGGGTTGCGCGATCCAGCATCGCCCACGTTGTCTGGGCCGAAACCAACACTCTACCCGCTTCATCGGTAAACTCGACATGGCGCACAGATTTCGCGCCTTTGGGAGCATCAGGGATCCACGTCGCGCCCGTCGCGCTCTCACCCGCTGCGATATTGCCGCGATAATCAATCTCATGCCGGATCACGACCCAAAAGAATTGCGAATGATCCGATGGCCGTGCAGCCGCATCCCAATGCGCAGTGGCAATGTCTTGTATCCACTGGACCCAAACCGCGTTGTTGACGTGGCCCAGCTCGTCAATGTGTTCGGGTAGCGCATTGAATGTAAGAGTGAAGCCCCCTGTCACAGACAGCTACCTTGCGAGCAGGCATACAGAAGCAATGCCCACAAATAGAGTGGCCATAAAAGTATGGGGACAGCCATCAACAACC
>JBCAZT010000077.1:0-13522 GCA_038532855.1 Pseudomonadota bacterium | reverse complement strand
CGTCAATGCGTTCGCGGTGACCTTTTTCAAAGCCTTCGATGGCGAGCTCGGCAATCCGCGCGGCAACCGCTTCGGGCGGTTTGACAGATTGCGGATCTTCGCCGGGATAGGCCCTTGCGCGCATTTCTGTGCGGGTTGCGCCCGGATCAATGATTGCGACTTTTAGCGGGGAGAGTTTTTCAACTTCCGCCCCATACGTTTCCAGCAGATTGTCAAATGCGGCCTTGGTTGATCCATACGCGCCCCAAAACGGGCGAGGGCCTGCGCCAACGGAGCTTGTCAGCCCAATGATCTTGCCATTTTCTGCTCGCCGCAAAAGCGGATCAAACGCAGCCAGCATCGCTTGTGTGGCGACCATATTGGTCATCACGGCCTGCGTGAATTGCTTGGGTTCTATCTGAGAGATAGGTGTAAGTTCAGGCAGGTAAGCGGCTGAAAGAACGAGAATATCAAGCGTTTCCCAACGCCCGCCAATCGCCCCTGCAAGGCGAGAGACCGCATCAGGTTCGGTCAAATCGACAGGCGCGATGGTAGAAGTGCCGCCAGCCTCGTGAATGGCATCTTCGACCACTTCCAACGCTTTTACTTTGCGCGCTACCAAAATGACATGCGCGCCAAGCTCTGCCAAAGTCTGGGCTGTTGCAGCGCCAATCCCGCGGCTTGCACCAGTGACCAAGGCCGTTTGGCCTGAAAGAGGTTTTCCATCAGTCATGTGCGTTACGCAGCCTTGGTACTGTCAAAAGGGAGCTCATCATCTCCTTGCTCTTTCAAGCGCAGGTCCGTGAGAGAGGTGGGATAATCGCCGGTAAAGCAGGCATCGCAAAATTGCGGGCATGCCTTGTCGCGGCCCTTTGCACCGACGGCGCGGTAAAGGCCATCGATTGAGATGAAGGCGAGGCTGTCTGCTTTGATGTAATCGCGCATTGGCCCCAGATCCATCCGCGCTGCCAGCAGTTTGTTGCGTTCAGGGGTATCCACGCCATAGAAACAGGAATGCGCCGTTGGCGGGCTTGCGACACGGAAATGCACTTCTTTCGCGCCTGCCTCACGCATCATTTCTACGATTTTGAGGCTTGTTGTGCCGCGTACGATGGAATCGTCAATCAGAACGATGCGTTTGCCTTCGACCAAAGATCGGTTGGCGTTATGCTTGCGCTTTACGCCTGCGTGCCGCGCGCTGTCCGATGGTTGGATGAAAGTGCGCCCGACATAGTGCGAGCGGATAATGCCGAGTTCAAAAGGCAGGCCTGATGCTTGCGCATAGCCGATGGCTGCGGGCACGCCGCTATCGGGAACAGGAACGATCAGGTCGGCTTCGCATGGGCTTTCTGCTGCAAGCTCTGCGCCAATGGCTTTGCGCGCTTCATAAACGCTGTGGCCTGCAAAATAGCTGTCTGGACGGCTGAAATAGACGTGTTCAAAAATGCAGGGGCGCGCAGGAGGTTGTGCGAAAGGATGGACGCTTTTCACCTCGCCATCAAAGCCGACTTGTAGCAATTCGCCCGGCTCAACTTCGCGAATAAAGTCCGCGCCGACCACATCGAACGCAACCGTTTCTGAGGCGAAGACAACAGAATCGCCCATTTGCCCCATAACCAGCGGGCGAATGCCCAAAGGATCACGGCACGCAATCATCCCCTCGGGCGTCATCACGATAAGTGCATAAGCGCCTTCGACCAGACGCAGCGCATCAACCAAACGATCAGCGATGGTGGGATAGCGCGAAGTGGCAACCAGATGGATGATGACTTCGGTGTCAGAGGTCGATTGAAAGATCGATCCTTTGCGGACCAAATCCTGCCGCAGCATCTGAGCATTGGAAATATTGCCATTATGCGCGACTGCAAAGCCGCCGCTTGCAAGCTCTGCATAAAGCGGTTGTACATTGCGAAGGCCAGAGCCGCCCGTTGTCGAATATCGCACATGGCCTGCCGCCATTGATCCGGGCAATTCATCAATCGCTTCTTGGGAAGAGAAATTTTCCGCCACATGGCCAGTCCCGCGGCGCGAGAAGAACTCTTTTCCATCAAAACTGGTAATCCCCACCGCTTCTTGTCCGCGGTGCTGTAATGCATGAAGGCCAAGCGCTGTGGCAGCAGAGGCATCCGCCGCATTGATCGCGCCAAAAATGCCGCATTCCTCTCGAAGCTTGTCGCCATCGAGATCCAAGAATGGATGGGTTAGATTGCCTGCGACATTACGTTTACTATTGGGCATCACCAGGTGTCCGCTGCGCTGCGTGCTGGGGAGCCCGGTCAATGGCGGTGTTACGAAACAATTACAAGGGACCTTGTTCGCGATTATCATGGTTTTTCACGATCTCCCTGTTCGGCGCTCTAATCGGCTCCCGCATTGGCACAGGTTACGCACAGCACAGGGTTGTGTGATGATTGCGAGGTTAGCGCGGCCTGCCTAAAGGTGGGGTTCACGTAGCCCCTGCCACGCAGCGCCAAGGACTTATGCTCAATCCCTTCGAAAGAATGATCGCCAAACGGTATTTGTGGCCGGGCAAGGGCGAGGCGTTTATCGCGCTGGTCGCCGGGATTTCGGTGGGCGTGGTGATGCTGTCTGTCGCGCTGCTTGTGGTTGTGATGAGCGTGATGAACGGCTTTCGCTCTGATATGATTGACAGGTTTGCAGGCGTAAACGGGCATGCCGTGGTGCAGGCATTTGGCGGGCGGCTGGACAATTGGGAAGGCGTTTTGGAAGAGGTCCGCGCTACCGAAGGCGTGGTGAAAGCCTCGCCTTTGATTGAACAGCCTTTGCCTGTCAGTTTCAATGGACGCGTAAATCAGATTTTTGCGCGCGGTCATACGGCACAAGACATTGCCGATATGGAAGACAAGGTGCTTCTTGGCAGCATGGCAAGCTTAGAGCCGGGCTCGCAACGTGTCGCCATTGGTTCAAGGCTGGCCGCCAATCTGGGTGCCCGCGTGGGTGATACGATCACAATCATCAACCCTCAGGGACGGACCACACCGTTCGGCACTTCTTTCCGCCAGGTCCCCTATGAAGTGGGCGCGATTTTTGAAATTGGGCTTTACGATTTCGACGAAACCTTCGTCATTATGCCAATCCCTGATGCGCAAACTCTGCTTTTGATGGAAGGACAAATTGGCTTGATCGAAGTCGAAGTCACCGATCCTAACAAAGCGTTGGAAATCTTAGAGCCCTTGCAAACGACGCTGACAGGGCGAGCGCAAGTGGTGGATTGGAAAACGATCAACGCGACCATTTTTGAAGCGTTGGAAGTGGACCGGACTGTCTCCTTCTTTGTTCTAAGCTTCATGGTGCTGGTGGCGACTTTTAATATTTTATCGAGTCTTGTTATGCTTGTCCGCGCGAAAACCCGCGATATTGCGATTATGCGCACAATGGGGGCAACGCGCCGGTCTTTGCTCAAGATTTTCGTGACCACAGGTACCACTATCGGCGCAATCGGAACTTTTGTCGGTCTGATATTGGGCTTTGTAATCCTGTATTTCCGCAATGGCATTGTCGAATTCATCGCCTTTGCAACAGGCCAACAGATTTGGGACCCCGAAGTGCGCTTTTTGACAGAGCTGCCTTCCAAAACCGATCCGTGGGAAATTGCAGGCATTGTGGCTTTGGCAATTGTCTTGAGCTTCCTCGCGACCCTTTACCCAGCGCTCAAAGCGGCGAACACCGATCCTGTGCAGGTGCTGCGTTATGAGTGACGGAGTGCCAATTGCCAGCTTGCGCGGCTTGAAACGCAGCTTTGAACAAGGCGGTGAGCGTATTGAGGTTCTGCGCGGCGTTGATCTGGAGATTATGCCGGGCGAGATTGTCGCGCTGCTTGGCCCATCGGGTTCGGGCAAATCGACGATGCTTCAGGCAGTTGGATTGCTAGAAGGCGGATTTGAAGGCTCCATCGCGATCGCCGGGCAACGCGCGGAAAAACTGCCTGCTGATGGCCGAACTCAATTGCGTCGGGAGCATTTGGGATTTGTCTATCAATTCCACCATTTGCTGCCTGATTTTGATGCGAGCGAGAATGTGGTGATGCCTCAGATGATTGCAGGGGCACAGCGCGAAGATGCTTTAGAAAGAGCGCACACGCTTTTGAAAGGCCTAGGTCTTGGCCACCGATTGACACACCGGCCCAGCCAATTGTCAGGCGGCGAACAACAGCGCGTCGCCGTGGCGCGCGCTTTGGCGAACCGGCCAACACTGGTTCTTGCTGATGAGCCGACGGGCAATCTGGATGAACACACGTCAGACACCGTCCTTGGCCAATTTCTTGAGCTTGTCCGCGGGGAAGGCAGCGCTGCGCTTGTGGCGACGCATAATGAGCGTCTGGCTGCGCGCATGGACCGGGTGGTACGCTTGCACGAAGGGGTGCTTGAATAGAGCGCTTTGGCCACCATCTGGGCACAAAACTCAGGGGACACACCTATGACCACCATTGCCGATTTCACAGTCACCACCAATCGCGGGGAAAGCCTCGATCTTGCGCATAAAAAGGGCAAGGTTCTGCTGGTCGTCAACACCGCGTCGAAATGCGGCTTTACCCCTCAATATGATGGGCTGGAGGCGCTATATCAGCAGTTCAAGGATGATGATTTCGAGGTGCTGGGCTTCCCCTGCAACCAGTTCGGCGGGCAAGAGCCGGGCAATGCGGATGAGATCGCGGAATTTTGCAAAGTAAACTTTGGCGTCACTTTTCCTTTGATGGAGAAAATTGACGTCAATGGGCCGAATGCATCGCCTTTGTTTGACTGGATGAAGTCAGAGAAAAAAGGCCTGATGGGATCGACCAGTATCAAGTGGAATTTCACCAAATTCCTGATCAATCGCGAGGGTGAAGTGGTGAAACGCTATGGCTCAAACGATGCGCCAGCGCGAATTGCTAAGGATATTGCGAAGCTGATCTAGCGCTCGATCGGCCCACCCCGCTGCGACTAGGCAGCAAGCTGCCAAGTCTCGCTCCCCTCCCGCAAGCGGGCGGGGAGAGGAATGCGCTGTTACTCCCCTCCCGCTTGCCCCCTGCGTGCGCAGGGACAGGTATCGGGGTTGGGGGTGGGTCAGGCCCAATACCACTTAAGCGGCTTTGTCGCCTCGCGCACCAGCAGACCTTTCGCCTCTAAATCCAGCTGCACCGTCTTTGCCCACCAGCCGCATGTCTTTCCGCCGGGAAACAGGTCTTCGTTCAGATGCGGCTTCACGGCTTCGCGCACCTCGTCTTGCGTTAGCCCTGGCGAAGAACGCGGCAAGGCCGCCTCAAATGCGGCGCGCATATCGTTATATTTGGGTGCGTTGACGCGGGACGTTTTGCCCGGCGTGTTGATATTCTCGACCACGATCATTTCTGTCATAGGTTCCTCCTGTCCCTGCTCGTCTTCCCAGCGCAAGCTGGGATCGCTATCGGCCTGCCCCGATTTTGAAGGAAGAGATACCAGCTTTCGCTGGTATGACGAAGAGTGGATTTTCTGTGGAAGCCGCCCTTGGCCAAAAGCGGTCAAAAGAGCATATTCTCTTCCATGCCATTTGCTCCTTTCGTACCACTGCGCGTCCTAAGTTCTTATTCCATGCTCGAAAGCATGGCGGACCCCAAAGCGATTGCGAAGCTGGCCAAAGAGCGCGATTTTCCAGCCATCGCCATATGCGACCGCAATGGCCTTTATGGCGCTGTGATGTTTGCTGGCGCATGCCAAGGCGAAGGCGTTCAGCCAATTATTGGCACATTGCTGGGTGTTGCGCGGGACGGGTCTGAAGGTAAGCTTGTCGATTATCTGCCGCTTTATGCGCAGGATGAGGCAGGGTATGATAATCTGTGCCATCTTGTGTCCAAAGCGCATTTGGATCGCCCGTTAGAGCTTGATCCGCATGTGGTGTGGGATGATCTACACGAGCATACAGATGGCCTGATTGCTTTAACAGGAGCGGGTGAGGGCGCATTGACCCGGCTATTGGCCGAGGGGCAAAGTGATGCTGCAGCGCAGGTGGCTGATAGGCTGCAATCTCTGTTTCCAGACCGGCTTTATATCGAACTGGCCCGCCATGGTGATGTTGTGTGTGAGGCGGCAGAAGAGCCTTTGATCGACATGGCCTATGCCCGCGATATTCCGCTTGTTGCCAGCAATCCTGCCAATTTCGCAGAACCTCACATGCACAAAGCGCATGATGCCATGCTGTGTATTGCAGGATCGACCTATGTCGATAACGAAGACCGCGCGCGCACCAATCCCGACAGCTTCGTCAAATCCGCCCATATGATGCGCGATCTGTTTATCGATGTGCCGGAGGCGATCGAAAACACGCTCACCATTGCGCAGCGCTGTGCCTATGCGCCGCCTTATCGCGATCCGATCCTTCCCAGCCTTGCAGGCGATTTGGAAGGTGAGGCGAAAATGCTGGCCGAACAATCGCGCGCCGGGTTGGAGGAGCGATTGGCGCCCTATGGCGAAATGACCGAAGAGGCTCGCAAGGAATATTTTGACCGGCTCGATTACGAAATCGGCATTATCGTCAATATGGGATTTCCCGGCTACTTTCTGATCGTTGCCGACTTTATCAAATGGGCCAAGGATAATGGCATCCCGGTGGGTCCCGGTCGCGGATCGGGTGCGGGATCGATTGTTGCCTGGGCGCTGACAATCACCGATTTGGATCCGATTGAGCTGGGGCTGCTGTTTGAACGCTTCCTCAATCCAGAACGCGTTTCCATGCCGGATTTCGATATCGATTTCTGCGAGACCCGTCGCGGTGAGGTTATCCGTTATGTCCAGCAGAAATACGGCGCCGATCACGTCGCGCAGATCATCACCTTTGGTAAGATGAAAGCGCGCGCTGTTTTGCGCGATTGCGGGCGAATTTTGCAGATGAGCTACGGCCAAGTGGACCGGCTTTGCAAAATGGTGCCCAACCATCCGACAGATCCGTGGACTTTGCCGCGCGCGCTCAATGGTGCGGCGGATTTCAAAGCCGAATACACCAATGACAATGAGGTAAAACGCCTCGTTGATCTGGCACTGCAATTGGAAGGCCTGCCGCGCAATTCCTCTACCCACGCAGCGGGGGTTGTGATCGGTGATAGGCCTTTGGCGCAATTGGTCCCGCTTTATCGCGATCCGCGTTCTGACATGCCGGTGACACAATACGACATGAAGAATGTCGAGAGTTCTGGTCTGGTGAAATTCGACTTTCTGGGCCTCAAAACGCTGTCTGTGTTGCGCAAAGCCGTGGACCTATTGGAAGAGCGCGGAATTGCGATTGATCTGGGCACTCTCCCGCTTGATGACACCGCCGTTTATGACCTGATGCAGGCGGGTAACACGGTTGGTGTGTTCCAGCTGGAATCGGAAGGGATGCGGCGCACTCTGAAAGCGGTGAAGCCGTCCAATTTCGGTGACATTATCGCGCTTGTCTCGCTCTATCGTCCCGGCCCAATGGACAATATCCCGCTGTTCGGACAGCGCAAAGCGGGCGAAGTGGAAATCGAATACCCGCATCCCAAACTCGAAGGCATTCTGGCCGAGACTTACGGCATCTTCGTCTACCAGGAACAAGTGATGCAGGCCGCGCAAATCCTCGCCGGATATTCGTTAGGCGATGCCGATTTGCTGCGCCGCGCCATGGGTAAGAAAGTCCAGGCCGAAATGGACAAACAGCGCAGCGTGTTTGTCGCAGGCTGCAAAGAAGTCTCCGATATCGATGCCAAACAAGCCAACGAATTGTTCGATTTGATCGACAAGTTTGCAGGCTATGGCTTCAACAAATCACACGCTGCCGCTTATGCTTTGCTTGCCTATCAAACCGGCTGGATGAAAGCGCATTATCCCGAAGAATTCTACGCCGCCTCCATGTGCTTTGACTTGCACCAATCGGAGAAACTGAGCGTCTTTGTCGATGATGCGCGGCGTTATCCGGTCGAAGGGCGCGATAGCGGGGTGGAAGTTCTGGCGCCTTGCATCAATCATTCCCTTGCGAAATTCTCGGTTGAGCAAACCGACAATGGCTATGGCGTGCGCTATGCTCTTGCTGGCATTCGCAATGTGGGTGACAAAGCGATGGATGCAATCGCAGCAGAGCGCGCCGCATCGGGGCCATTTGAGAGCTTAAAAGACTTGTTTGAGCGCATCCCCCAAGGCGCGATGAACCGCCGGCAATTGGAGGGCTTGATCTGCGCAGGAGCCTTGGATTGCCTCCATCCTAATCGCGCGGAATTGTTTGAAAACGCTGACATGCTGCTCGCCGTGGCCGATGCCGCCGCGCGAGAGCGGGATAGCGGGCAGGGCGGCCTATTCGGCGGAGAGGATGCGCCCGAAGACACATTGCGCCTCAAAGAAACGGAAAGCTGGCCGCGCGCAGAACAAATGGCGAAAGAGCGCGAGAATTTCGGTTTCTACTTTGCCGCTCACCCCGTGCAGCAATATCGCGATGTCGCCTCTGCTCAAGGCGCAAGGAGCTTTCAGGCGGTGATGGATGCAGGCGCGCCGCCGGGAGGCAAAGGCACAGCGATGATCGCCGCCATGGTCGAAGGCATGTCCAAACTGCGCACCAAACGCGGCGCGGAATATGTGCGGGCGGATTTCTCTGACAGTTCAGGCCAATTTTCTGCCGCTTGCTTTGAAGAGGCGCTTGTGCCGCAATTTGAGAAATGGGCAGCCGAGGGCACGTGCTTGCTGCTCTCCGCAGAGCTCGATTCGCCCAATCCAGGGGAGCCGCCGCGCCTTACGATCCGCGGTGCGCGGCCTTTGGACGGGGTGCAGGGGAGCATTCCCATGATCCTCAAAGCCGATGTGCTGAGCGTATCAGCACTGGCAGATCTCAAACTGGAGCTGTCCACCAGCGAAACGGCTATGGGCGAAGTGTTACTGCGCCTTGTGCTTGGCGCGGATGAAGATGTGTATCTCAGGCTGGCAGGCAAATACGCGCTCGATGGTAGTCTGGCAGACCGTCTGCAACAGACAGAAGGGCTGGGCAATGTGACGCTCGAGCCCATACGCAGCAAAGCGCAATTGAAACGGGTGGCCTAACGGTCAGGACCCTAGCTTGCTGCGGTGTCGTCTTCTTGGCTGGTGATCTCGTCAGGTTTTGACGGATCGCCACGCTCAAAAATATTCGTAAAACGCGCGGCAATCACCAACAGCGTTGGCGCGAGCATTGTGTTCCACAGATCGCGCCAGTGTATATCGAAATCGAACTCTCGCCCCGCATCCCTATTGGTGCGAATGTCGAAATACTCGCCCATCAAAGCCGCCAAAAGCACGATCAGCCATGGTTTCACACTCGAAGCGCGCCATCGAAAAACCCAGCATGCGAACATAAACACCAAAAGCGCCACATAAACATGCAGCGCGTCTTTCTCGAGGCCGATAGTCTCGGCGATGAAAAGCTTCAATTCTTGGAAAAGAACCATGATTGGCGCGCCTCTATCGGTGAAGGCAAGTGATTGCAAAGCATCTAATCTCGCGGCATGAATGCGATCAGAACATCAAAGAACAGGAGAGAGCCTGAATATGCTGGGAGCCATGCAGAACTGGACCATGCGGATAACGCATGTGATTGATCATGCCGCGCGTGAGGCGGGCGCGCGTGAGATTGTGACGCGCTGGGCCGATGGGTCAGAAACGCGCACCTCATGGGCAGGCATTCGTGATGATGCGAAGAAAATGGCGCAAGCACTGGAGGCTTTGGGCCTAAAACCCGGCGATAAGGTTGCAAGCCTTGCGATGAACCATTCGCGCCATCTTGTCAGCTGGTATGGTGTTGCCGGCATGGGCGGGGTGCTGCACACGGTGAACCCGCGCTTGTTTGCCGATCAGCTGGAATACATCGTCAATCACGCTGAAGACAAAGTGATGCTCTATGATGCAGCTTTCCAGCCCATTATCGATGCGATGAAAGACCGCTGGACCAGCGTTGAACATTACATCTGCTTTGACAGCAGCGACAATGCGACAGGCTTTGAAGATTGGATTGGCGCGCAATCGGGCGATTATGAATGGTATCAGGGCGCTGAGACCGATCCGTGCATGATCTGTTACACGTCGGGCACCACGGGCAATCCCAAAGGCGTGCAATACGAACACCGCTCCACTGTGCTTCACGCGCTTGCAGGGTTGCAGCCTGCTGCGTTCAATTTCTCTGGTTCGTCGGTGATGCTGCCTGTTGTCCCGATGTTCCACGCGGCCTCTTGGGGCCTTCCTTATGCGGGCGCGATGGCGGGGATCAAATTTGTCTTCTCTGCCGTTAATGACCCGGCGGTCCTGCATGAATTGATGATGCGCGAGAAAGTCACAGACAGCGCAGGCGTGCCGACCGTATGGCTTGCTCATTTCCAATATTGCGACAAGGAAGGCATCGACCTGCCTCCGTTGAAAGCGGCGACTATTGGCGGGTCTGCTTGCCCGCGCTTTATGATCGAACGCCTGATGAAAAACGGCACCCGCGTCCAGCACGCCTGGGGCATGACTGAGACATCACCCATTGGCACAGTTGGCGGGCCAACCTGGGATTGGGATGAGCTTTCGTTTGAAGAAAAGGTCGACAAGACCGCGATGCAAGGCCGCCCGATCTTTGGCGTGGAACTACGCATCGTCAGCCTTGATGACATGACCACTGAACTGCCGCGCGATGGAGAGACTTCTGGCGCGCTGCAAATTCGCGGGCCTTGGATTATTCAGCGCTATCTCAAAGCCGAAGACGACGCTGCGAGTGAGGATGGCTGGTTTGACACAGGCGATGTCGGCATCATCCATCCCGATGGCACTTTGCAGCTAACTGACCGCACCAAGGACGTGATCAAATCGGGTGGTGAATGGATCAGCTCTGTCGAGCTTGAAAACGCCGCTGTTGGTCATCCTGATGTGGCAGAGGCAGCCTGCGTCGGCATGCCGCATCCCAAATGGGATGAGCGGCCCGTGCTGTTCGTGGTCAAAAACGAGGGCGCGACGTGTTCTGGTGAGGATATTGTCGAGCACTTAAAACCCATCGTGGCCAAATGGTGGCTTCCCGATGCGGTCGAATTTGTGGACGACATTCCGCACACAGCCACGGGCAAAATCTCGAAGAAAGACCTGCGCGATCGCTTCGCTGACTATAAGCTGGAGGCGTGATCCTCCCCGAAACGGGGAGGGGGACCAGTCCCGGACTTGATCCGGGAATGGTGGAGGGGCAGGTTGTCGCATCTCAATCCAGTCCCCTTCGTCTTCGCCGATAGCGCCCCTCCACCCCGAGCTTCGCTCGCGGTTCCCCTCCCCAGATTGGGGAGGATAAGGAGTTAAGAAATGACCCACTACATCGACCCATCACCCGCCAATTTCCAAGCGTTCAAAGACCTTCCCCGCGATGAGCCGATCCATATGCTCAACCTGCTGCGCTACCGCGATTTGGCGCAGTACCCAGAGGGCCACGAACATCACGGCAAGGGCTGGACGGGCAAGCGCGCCTATGAGGAATACGGCAAAACCTCAGGCCCCATCTTCGCCCGCGTCGGCGGAGAAGTGGTGTGGCGCGGCGCATTCCAAACCATGGTGACCGGGCCAGAACCGAACGACAAAGTGTGGCACGATGGCTTTGTCGCCCAATACCCAAATGCAGGCGCGTTTTTTGAGATGATCAAAGATGCGTATTATCAGCTCGCGGTGGTGAACCGCACGGCTGCCTTGGTGGATAGCCGCCTGATGCGGTTTAAGCCGGGTGAGGTTGGTGGAGGGTTTGGGTAAGTTTCAAACACTGGCTTTGGCCTCCGAGTAGCGCGGAAAGCACGATCATTGTACGGATTGGACGTGCGCTCCATTTCTTGGGATTCCTCGCCTCTGCTCTTTTCATTCTTTTAGTGTTTCTGGTGGCTCTTGAAACGGGAATTAGTGCGCAGATTGACGATAGTCTTCGAGGTATAATACTCGCACTTTGCCTCGCAGGAGGAGGTAGGCTATCTAGATATATTTTTCTGGCGAGTGAATGGTGTAGCCATATGGCCTCCCTCGTCATCCCGGACTTGATCCGGGATCCAGCTTCCTTGCGAATTATCGCTAAGTCAGCTGGATCCCCGCCTACGCGGGGATGACGGTTTGAAGGGACGGGTGGGCGGCGACCACTACGGTCAGGACTCAATAATCCTACCAAACACAAAGCTATCCCTCACCGTCATACCCTGCTATCGCGTCCACGCTGACGTCGAAATTTGCGACGGACTTCGGATTATGACGACCGTCGCTTGGCCCTAAAGCCCCCGGCGCAAACCAGACGACGACTTCCTTTCATCGGACGATTCTACGCATACCGCGACCGGTGCAGTGCCATCGCGGCTCCCCTTATGTGTTCTTGAAAGGAACCAAAAATGAGCAAGACCGGAACCGTTAAATTCTTCAACACCGACAAAGGTTATGGCTTTATCCAGCCCGATGATGGCGGCAATGACAGCTTCGTCCACATCAGCGCGGTGCAAGCCGCTGGCATGCAAACGCTCGAAAAAGAGCAGCGCGTCAATTATGAGATTGAAACCGGCCGCAATGGCAAGGATTCGGCCGTAAACCTGTCTGCCGCTGACTAAACGCATCCAACGCTCTTCCGTCATTCCGGCCATAGTCGGGATGGCGGAAGCCATGCGGGTGCCAATCACTCCGCGGGCAAGCGGATAACCTTGCGTAATTCCTGTATCGAGGCATCCAGATGGATCGCGGGTATCGCGGCGCCCATCCGGTCTAGCTTTGCCAATTGCACCTGAAGCGCGGCCAAAACGGCGCGCAGGTCTGCGGTGGTGGTGTCGTCAATTTTGTCCATCATGATCCCCGTGATGCGCGAAACCTCCATTTTGGTTCCGTCCCGAGGGTTACTACTTAGCAAGTCTTGCTAAGGGTATCCGTGTAAACACCTAGTTTCCGACCGGATCGATCAAAACAATCGCATCTGCCCGCCCAATTCAGGCGGCCTGAACGCTGAGCAATCGAGCTCAAACCGCAGGGCGTTCTTGCCCAATCCAATGCCGGCCTTCTTGCATGCCAGCGCAAAGCGGGCGCGCAGCAGGTCTGCCCATACCCCGGTCGGCCTCATTCGAGTGAAGAAGTTCGGATCATTATCCTTCCCGCCTCTGATCGAGCGAACAATGCTCATCACTTTGCCCGCGCGTTCGGGGTAATGCACGTCCAGCCATTCGCGGAATAGCGGCGCAACTTCATGGGGAAGGCGCAAAGGTATCCAACCCGCGCTCGAAACGCCCAACTTGCCCACGCGCGCTATGATGCCTTCCATAAATTCATCGGTAATAGCCGGGATAATCGGCGAGACCGAGCAATGGACCGGCACGCCCAACTCCACCAGCTTGGCCAAGGCCGCCACACGCTTTGCAGGCGCCGCACAGCGTGGCTCCAGCTTGCCGGATAGCACCGGGTCTAAAGTCGTCACCGATATCGCCACCGCGACGAGGTTTCGCCGCGCCATTTCCTGGAGCAAGCCCTCATCGCGCAGAATTTCGTAGGAGAACAAAACGTCATCTGCTCTCACGGGCGAGCCATCCGAGAACGCAGCGTTTTCCCGGATCGTGAAGATGACGTAG